>JAYTMG010000125.1:0-1639 GCA_043728745.1 Verrucomicrobiaceae bacterium | reverse complement strand
GTCTTCATTTGCCCCATTTGGAAATCGCCCATGTCGAGCCGCTCCAACCCGAAGGTGAGCGTCTCGGTGCGGGAGAGCAAACGGAGGGAAATGGACTCGCCGTTGACCGTCGGGATGGTGGAGACGCGGACGTCGATTGCGCCAGCTTGGGTGGTCAAATTGATGCGTCCATCCTGCGGCAATCGGCGCTCTGCGATGTCCATGTGGGCCATGACTTTGAGGCGCGAAATGATGGCGCTCTGCAACACGCGGAGCTGCGGCGGGACGGCGATGGGGTGGAGGATGCCGTCGATGCGGTAGCGGATTCGGAGGTCGTTTTCCAACGGCTCGACATGGATGTCGGTGGCGCGCTCCGTGATGGCTTCGCGGATGACTTGGTTGACGAATTTGACGACGCTGGCTTCTGGGTCGTCGCTGGTGATGTCGTGCCCGGAGTCCTGCTCGATCGCGTCGTAGGCGCGATTGTTTTTCAGGATTTCTTCGAAGACATCGGCACCGACTCCGTATGCCGTGCGGAGCGCGCGGAGGAGTTGGGTGCGCGGCGTGAGTTGCCAGCGGATTTTTTTTCCGGCGAGCTGCTGGGTGACGAGCTTGCGGGCCGTATGATTAAATACGTCGTAAGTCGCGAGTGTGATGACGCCTGCTTCGTCTTGCGAGATGGGGAGGATGTGGTGCTTAAAAACGATGCGGCCCGAGATGAGTTGCAGCGCTTGACGGTCCACTTTCGCACCGTCGATGGGCTCTACTGGAGTGCGAAAAATGCGGCCGAGTTCATTCGTGAGTTTTGTCTCATCGACTTTGCCGGAGTTGAGCGCTTCGACGGTCCAAGTGCTGCCCGCGGGCGGCTTGAGCGCGAGCAGTTCTGCGGCGGTGGCGTCGTCGCACCCTGCGGCGAGCAGGGCTTCGAGCAAGGAATGAAGCTGGCTCATTTCCGAAGGCCGACGTTTCCGCCGCGGACGGCTGGAGCGGCGCGGAGGACTTTTGCCTTCGGGATGGTTTGCCGCATGTTAGCGTTGTAAATCGCGCTTTCCAAGTCCGGCGGGATGCTCATCGGCTCCAGATGTTTCTCGCGGAGTTGAACGGCTTGCAGCGGTCCGTCGGTGACGACGGGGCGAATCATCACGACGAGTTCGGTGCGGGTTTTGGTCTTCGATTTTTTGCCGAAGAGCCAGCCGACGACTGGGATGTTGTGGAGCTTGTTGATGCCGCCGGAGTCGTTGGACTTCGATTCCTTAATCAGGCCGCCAAGGATGAGTGTAGAGTTGTTCGGAACGGAGACGTTCGTCTTGATTGCCCGCTGGGAGATGTTTGGGATGTCGTTATTGTCGATTCGGGTCGTGCCGGAGCGTTCGGAAATGTTCTGGACGATTTCCATGGAGACTTCGCCATCGGCGTTGATGAGCGGGACGACTTCGAGTTTGAGCTGAATGGGCTTGAACTGGATGGAGCTGTTTGTGGCAAGCCCCCCAGTATTGGTTCCGCCGTTGAACTGGCTTTGAATGCTCGTCGGCACGGGCACTTCTTCACCACTGGTGATGGTGGCTTTCTTATTGTTCTTCGTGAAGACGCTCGGGCGAGTGACCACGCGGAAGCGATTGGTTGATTCCAACGCCTTGAGTACCGCGTCGATGGAGTTGCC
>JAYTMG010000124.1:0-23466 GCA_043728745.1 Verrucomicrobiaceae bacterium | reverse complement strand
GGAGCCGCCTTCACGCACTAATTTTTCATGCACGTCGAAACACTCAATCAATGCCGCATCTGTAATAGCGGAAAGCTTCACCGCTTTTTGCATCTACCGTCGATGCCGCTCACCGATGACTTCATCCCGACTGAACGGGTCGGCAGCGAGTATCTCGGAGACATCAACGTATTCGTTTGCGAGGACTGCCTCAGCGCCCAAACCCAGCACAATGTGGACATGGGCGATTATTACGAAGATTACCAATACGCGGTTGGGGCATCGCCGACGGCGAGTCGCTTCATGCGCCTGCTCGCGGAAAATCTCCTGAGCAAATATCGCTCCGGTGACTCAGGCGTAAAAGTGCTGGAAGTCGGCTCTGGCGATGGCGGACAGCTCATCGCTTTCAAGGACTTGGGCTGCGAAGTTCTCGGCTACGAACCTTCGTCGTCGCTCGCTCGCATCGCGGAAGAGAAAGGTATCCCGACGATTCAGGGGCTTTTCACGGACGAGTCCGCCCGTACGCTGCCCGCAGAATGGCAGCAGACGGATGTTGTGATGCTCTCTTACACGTTCGATCATCTTCCCCATCCGCGCGAATTTGTCGCCGCCGCCCGTTCGATTCTCGATGCGGAACGCGGGCTTCTCGTGGTGGAGATCCACAATCTCCAGCGCATCTTCGAGCGGCAGGAATACTGCCTTTTTGAGCACGAGCATTCGATTTATCTGACGGAGGCGACCGCCGCAGCCCTTTGTGCCCGCGAGGGGATGACGGCGATCGATTTCGAGCTTTTGCCCGAAGCCGACCGCCGCGCCAACTCGCTCATATTCGTCGCAGCTCCTTCCGGCTCCGCGCTCGCCAAAAAGTTCGGACCGGCACCCATCACCACGCCGACCGATTTCTCCCGCTTGGCGTTTTATGATGAACAAGCCGCGCTCATTCAGCGTGGAATCGCAAACCTCGACGCGTTCGTTGAGCGCGTGACGGCGGGCGGTAAAACGCTCGCTGGATATGGTGCGGGCGGACGAGGCGTCATGACGCTGGCTGCGATGAAAACCGCGTCCAAGTTCCGCTATTTGGTGGATAAAAAACCAAAGCGCCCTGGCCTGCATGTTCCAAAATCCGGGATGCCACTCGTCGGGATTGAAGCGCTTCGCGATCAGCCAGTGGATGAGATCCTCGTGTTTAGTTTCGGCTATATGCGCGAAATTCAAGAAGAGCTTGTCGCGTATGGATACCAGCCTCACCAGTTCCACTCTTTACTTGATGTGCTCGCTGGTCGCGTATGAGTGAAGTGGTCGCAATAACGGGTGCAACAGGGTTTATCGGCGCGGCAGTGCTCCGAACCATCCTTGCACAGGGTAAGCGCGCGATCGTGATCACCCGCACCGCTTCGGACAAATCGCGGCTTCGCGATGTCTCCGGATACGAAGAAGTGGTTGCCGACCGTCTGGACGATCCGTCGCTTTCCGAAAAGCTTCGCGGATTTGCGCCGTCGGTATTTATCCACTGCGCTTGGCGCGGCGTCGCTGGGGCAGAACGCAACCAAAGCTGGCAAATCTCCGAGAATGTCCCGTTCACCCTCGCTTCGGTGAACCTAGCGGTGGCGGCTGGTTGCCGCCAATGGATCGGGCTTGGATCGCACGCAGAATACGGAAACCTGAACCGCGTGATTGATGAATCTGCGCCGAAGGAGCCGACAACCACCTACGGAAAAGGCAAACTCGCAGCCGGAATCGGAGCTCTCGCGCTCTGCGAAGCGCATGGAATCGCAGGTGCATGGCTCCGCGTCTTTTCGACTTACGGCCCCGGCGACGCGCCGCATTGGCTGATTCCTTACGCTGTGCTGGAGCTTGCCGCCGGGCGGTCCCCAAAACTCACGCTTTGCGAGCAATTGTGGGATTACCTGCACGTCACGGACGCCGCAGAAGCCATCGCCAAAGTCGCCGACGGACAAACCTCCGGCGTTTTCAACCTCGGACATGGCCGTACATGGTCGCTTCGCGAGATCATTGAAACCATCCGTAATGCAATGGGAACGCCCACCACGGCGGATTTTGGGGCGATGCCATATCGTCCCGACCAAGTGATGTATCTCGAAGCTGATATTTCAAAACTCACTGCCGCCACCGGGTGGAAACCGCGCATCGGACTTGCGGACGGCATCAAAGAAACCGTTAATTACTTCTGCCACAAATGACCATGCCAGCGTGCCGGCTCTGCGGAGCTGCAAATCCTGTCCCCTTTCTTCGGCTCGACCATTCGCCAGCCAATATTTCATTCATGCTGCGCCCTGAGCAGTTCGAGCGGGATAAGCCGATTTCCCTTGAAATTCTTCACTGTCACGAATGCGGGTTCGTGCAAATCCAGCCCCAGTTTACTGAGGATTTCTATCAGGATTACCTCATGACGGTCAGTCACTCGCCGCAGATGCAGCAGTATCAGGCGGAGCAAGCCGAAGACCTCGTGAGTCGCTTTGGCTTGCGCGGAAAACGTGTGGTGGAAGTCGGTTGTGGAGACGGAAACTATTTGCAGCATCTTCAAAATGCTGGTGCCGACGTGTGCGGAAATGAACCGTCCAAACGATTTCGCGAAGCCGCGCTCGCTCGGGGATTCACCGTCCACGAAGGCTACGTCGGGCGTCAGGCGCCGGTTCCCAATGGTCCTTACGATGGATTCGCCACGCGGCAGGTCATGGAGCACGTCCCGGATGTGAACGATTTCCTCATGGGAATCAGGGCTTCGCTTGTCCCCGGCGCAGTCGGACTCATCGAGATTCCAAGTCTGGAGCAAACGATGACCGGCATCCGGTTTTACGATTTCTTCAGCGATCATCTGAATTACTTTTCCGCGCGCACCCTCCGATTTGCCTGCGAACGAAATGGCTTCGAAGTCCTGGAAACGACCCGCGGGATGAATGGTGAATACAACGTTGCTATCGTTCGCGCCGATCCGCAGTTCGACTACGCTGGTTTTCGCTCCAGCGTGGATCAAGTTCTCGGTGATCTCGCCGCATTCATGGACCGCTGCCACGCTGCGGGGCAGCGAGTGGCCGTTTGGGGCGCTGGCGGAAAAGGCGTCGCCTCCATGGCCGTGGCGGGACTCCGTGGAGTCGCCTACGTTATCGACTCCGACCCTCACAAGCAGGGGCTCCACACTCCTGTCTGCCACTTTCCGATTGTCCCGCCATCGCATCTCGAAAAAGAACCGGTGGATGCCATCATTCTCACGGCCATCGCCTACCGGTCTGAAATCCTCCGCGACCTCCGGGAGCGGCTCCAGTTTAAGGGTCCAATTGCTGTGCTAAGTACGAGATTGGAGATATTGGAAAAATGAGTGAATCCGAACAATTTGCGCTAACGGCGAGAAAGCACGCGCTGGAAATGGTCCATCGCATCAATGCTTCGCACATCGGCGGCGCGCTCTCGATGGCGGATTTGCTCGCAGTTCTCTACAACGGAGTCCTGAATATTCGGCCCGAAGAACCCGGATGGACGGGGCGTGACCGCTTCATTCTGAGCAAAGGCCACTGCTGCTCCATCGTCTATGCCACGCTCGCAATGCGGGGATTTTTCCCGCTCGCCGAGCTTGAGACATTTGGTCGCGATGGGTCCCGATTGATGACGCACATCAGCCACAAAGTCCCCGGCGTGGAATTCTCCACCGGTTCGCTGGGCCACGGCCTGCCATTTGCCTGTGGGAAAGCGCTCTCAGGGAAACGACGGAAGGAAGCATGGCGGGTTTTCGCGATGGTAAGTGATGGCGAGCTCGACGAAGGCTCAAACTGGGAGGCGATTCTCTTTGCGCCTCATCACCGTTTGGACAATCTGACTCTCATCGTGGACTACAACAAAATCCAAAGTCTCGGCGGAGTGAGCGAAGTCATGGAGCTGGAGCCGCTCGCAGATAAGTTCCGCGCTTTTCGGTGGTCGGTCCGTGAGATTGACGGCCATGACCACGAAGCAATCCGCGCGGCACTCAGCGGCGGCGCGTGGGAGGAGGGTAAGCCGAACTGCCTCATCGCCCACACCATCAAAGGAAAAGGCGTCGATTTTATGGAAAACCAGCTCGCCTGGCATTACCGCTCGCCCAACGAGGACTTGCTGGAACAAGCCATCGACTGTCTCGAAAAGCCATGAGAACTGCGTTCATCCAGGAATTGATTATCCAGGCGCGGGAGCACCCCGACATTTTTCTCGTGGTCGGCGACCTCGGTTACTCCGTCGTGGAACCCTTTGTGAAAGAATTTCCCGGTCGCTACCTCAACGCCGGAGTCGCGGAGCAAAACATGACGGGAGTTGCCGCTGGGCTCGCCTCCGAAGGCTGGCATGTTTTCACATACTCAATCGCAAATTTTCCGACGCTTCGCTGCTTCGAGCAGATTAGGAACGACATCGCGTATCATAATTTGCCGGTCACCGTCGTCGCCGTCGGCGCAGGCATGGCTTACGGCAGCCTCGGTTACTCGCATCATGCAGTGCAGGACATCGCCGTGATGCGGACCCTGCCGGAACTAACATTGCTCTCGCCCGCAGATCCTGGAGAGACTCGGGAAAGCGTGCAGTGGCTGGCAGCGAATCCTAGACCTTCCTACTTGCGGCTTGGAAAAGCCGGGGAGGCAAATCTTCACGATGTCCGCGGAATCAGTCGCGGACCAATCCTCGTCCGCCGTGGCTCGAACACCACTTGTGCAATTGTTGCGACTGGGTCCATTTTGCAAGTCGCGCTGGATGCAGCATCGCAGCTTGCAGCGGAGGGAGCGGATGTGAGCGTGTTCTCGTGTCCGTGGCTTGAACCTGCCAATGCAGAATTTTTTGCTCCACTTGCGAAATTCACCCGGCTGATTGCAATCAGCGAACACTTTACCTCGGGCGGGTTGGCGTCGCTCCTTCGCGAAAAGCTCTCCGATGAAGTCCGGATATCCGCACTGGAGATTCCGCCGGGCCTGTCTTCGTCGGTTGGTTCGCAGAATTACCTTCGCACTCGTGCTGGAATCGATGCTGCCGCATTAATTGCCTTATTTAAAAGGCAGCATTAAGCCGGGAAATCATGGCATTTTCCGCTAAACTATTGCTGAAATACTTTGGCGTGGACCGTCCGGTGTTTTATTCGTCGATTGGTCAGGCATGGTCGCTTTTTTCTGGGCCGGTGACGATCCTCATGGTGACGACGTTTCTCACTCCAGCGCTTCAGGGATATTACTACACGTTTGGCGGTATCTCAGCGCTCCAAGTCTTTTTGGAGTTGGGTTTTTCGTACTGCATTACCCAGTTTGCGAGCCATGAGGCAGCGCGATTGGAGTTCGGTCATGACGGTTCCGTATCGGGTGAAAGTCGCGCCAGATCCCGTCTGATAGCGCTCGGCAAACTCGCGCTGAAGTGGCACGCTGTATTGGCGGTGCTCGCGTTCGTGATGGTCGGAATTTGCGGGCATGTTTTTTTTACGCTCACACACGATTCCGGAACTGAGTGGGTTGGACCTTGGTGGTCACTTTGTTTTGCCGCAGCAATCGTGCTTTTGATCCAGCCAATGGGGGCTTTGATCGAAGGGTGTAATCAGGTTTCATTCATTTACGGGCTGCGGACGATTACACGTATCGCGGTCGCTGTTTCCATGTGGGCCGCGCTTTTTGCGGGATTCGGCCTTTATACGGCTGCGGTGACCCCACTTGTTGGGGCGATGGTTGCCGTGATTGGATATTTCAAGAAATGGCCTGCTTTCTTCAGAACAATCTTTCGCGAGCCGGTTACGGAATCAATTTCATGGAAGAAGGAAATCTGGCCGTTTCAATGGCGAATCGCAGTTAGTTGGGGCTGTGGGTATTTTGTTTTCAGCTTTTTCAATCCGGTGATTTTTGGGTTTGAGGGCGAGGTCGCGGCCGGTCAGATGGGGGCGAGTCTCGGGCTTATCACGAGCGTCGGAGGGTTGGCCGGGGCTTGGATCGGAGCGAAAGGCCCCCGATTTGGAATGCTTGTGAAAAACCGCCAGTTTGCCGTTCTCAATCACGAATTCAAAGTCGCGACGACTCAAGCCGCGCTGATGTGTGTTGCAGCGGGGGCGGCCTTAATTGCTGGCCTTTGGGTGTTGCAGCAATACTGGCCACGGTTAGCGCCACGATTTCTCGGAATGGAAGCGACCGCATTTCTTGTCATCGCCGCCGTCTGTAATCAAATCATGTCAGGGCAGGCGACATATCTGCGGGCATTTAAGCGTGAGCCGTTCATGGTCTTATCGATCGTCAGCGGCATATTGAATGGCGTAGGGTTGTTGGTGTGCGCGTATTTCTGGGGAACGCTCGGCGCGTGCGTGTCTTACGCCGCTTCACAATTCGCCTGCACATTTCTCGCAACCTGGATCTGGCGGAAGCGAAGCGCTGAATGGCAAAACGATCCTCCTGAATAATCATGCAGCCTATCCTTTCCATTTTAGTGCCGACGTGGAACCGCCGGAAAGACCTCGAAGCGCTGCTTCATTTGCTCCGGAAGCAAATGGATGAAGTTTGCGACGTCGAGTTGCTCGTCTCCAGCAATGGCTCCACCGATTCCACTGAGGAAGTGCTTCGCGCACTGGACGAAGAGCCGCGAATTCGCGTTTTCCGGCAACCGAACAACCTCGGAGCAAGTATCCACATTGCTTGGCTTTACGGACAGGCAACAGGAAAGTTCCTTTGGCTGATCGGCGATGATGATCTAATCGAAGAAGGCGCATTGAAACGGGTTTGCGACGTGTTGCGTGCCTCACCGGAAATCGGATGGCTTCATTTACCAGGAGTGATTCACGTGACTGGTAGGGATGCCCCGCTGGAAATGCTTTGCCCGAAGGCAGATGTGAAAGCCGCGAAAGCGCGCGACCTTTTCTCTGAATACAATCACTGGGTCGGGTGGGTCACGGGCAATGTGGTCGCCACTGCATTGATTCAAAAAGAACTGCCGAAAGTACGATTCTGGACTTCTTGGTGGCCTTGGGAACTACTCATGCGCGCAGTCGCGGATCACCCCGCAGTCGTATTGAGTGAGCGGTTGACGGTCGCTGGTGCCGATATGACTTGGAAGGCGGAGCGCGCGGAGATTTTAACGGTTGAGATGCCGCAAATGCTTCTCGGCTGCTCATTTTTGACTCCCGAGGAACGCAATCGCATGTTTTGTAATTTATACACCGGAGAATCTCTCAACAATCTCGCCGTGCTTTTGCGGCGGAAACCAGGAATGGCATTGCGAATCCTCAAAACCAGTCCATCGCTCATCGGCCCGCTCGTGGGAACGGTTTTTCGGATGGCTCGGATAAAGTTGTTTGGAGTATCCCACTAGGCGTCCATGAATCCAGAATACACCATTATCGGGTCGGGGCTCACAGGGGCAGTCATTGCGAGGCTGCTGAGCGACGCCGGAAAGTCCGTACGAATCATCGAGCGCCGTGCGCATGTCGGTGGAAATGTCCACGATCACGTCCACGCTAGCGGGATTCGGATTCATACTTACGGGCCACATTACTTCCGGACAAATGATGAGGAGATTTGGAAATTCGTGAACCGGTTCGCGACGTTTTATCCTTACGAGGCGTGCCTCCTTTCGCTGGTGGAGGGCGCGCTTGAACGATGGCCCATCAGCGCCGACTACATTCGCAGAACCGTAGGCGAAGACTGGAAGCCCGCATTCGTGGGGACTCCGTCGAATTTTGAAGAAGCTTCCCTCGCGATGATGCCGGAGGCGATTTATACGAAGTTCGTAAAAGGTTACTCCGAAAAGCAGTGGGGAGTGCCGGCCTCGGAGCTGTCTGCCACGCTTGCTAGACGTTTCGATGTGCGCGAGGGCGAAGACGCCCGGCTCATGCGCCACGAGCATCAAGGCATTCCCGAAAAAGGGTATGCATTCTTGATGACGGAAATGTTGAGAGGAATCGAAGTGGAAACCGGATGCGATTTTTTGGAAAACCGAGCCCGATTTGAAAACGCTCGGAACCTTGTATTCACCGGACCAATAGACGCGTTCTTCGGCTTCGACCTCGGTAAATTGAAGTACCGCGGGCAGGTAAGGCACCACGAGTATCTGGAGAACGTCCCGTCGTTTCAGTCCTGCGGGCAAGTGAACAACCCCGACCCAAGAAATGGGCCGCACATTCGCACGCTTGAGTGGAAGCACATGATGCCGCCGGATGAAGCGCGCAGATTGCGCGGCACCGTCATTACGCGGGAAACCACCGTGACGCCAGAGCACGAATCCGATTACGAATACCCCTTCCCGGACGCACGAAACGCCGAGCTTTACAAAGCCTATCGGGAGCGGGCGGACAAACTCACCAACGTGCTGATTTGCGGCAGGCTCGGCGAATACCGTTACTACGACATGGATCAGGCAATCGGAAGGGCGATGCTTCTTGCGCGCCGTTTGCTTGAAAATAAACCCGCTACCAATCAGTGAATAATCGAACTCCTAGAATCGCGCTGACAGTCGTAACCCGAAACCGCCTCAGCCTCCTGCAACGCTGCATCGGGGCGTTGCGGATGCAGGCGGTGCCGGAAACAGCACTTGTAGTCGTGAACAACGGCAGCACGGACGGCACCGAACAATGGCTCGCCAGCCAAGGCGACATCGTAGTGATTACTCAAGGCAATCTCGGGAGCGCTGGTGGACAAAAAACCGCGATGGAATATGCGGTTCAGAACGGCTTCGACGCAGTCTTCACAATGGACGATGACTGCTTCCCGCAACACGACGCCCTTACTCGGATTCTCGCCGCCTGGATGGCAAAGGACGATCGAGAATCCTGGGTGCTGAACAGCCTTGTTCTTGATCCAGATGTCAAAGGTGCGATGAGTTTTGGCTTATGGGACGGCGCAATCCTCGGAGTGCGCCACGCGCAGACATTCTATCAGTCGTTGAGCGAAGTCCCGCCTTCGCGCATCGTCGGAAATCTCTACACGGGTTGGGGATGTGTGTTTAATGGGACGCTTGTTCCGACCGCTCTTTTGAAGAAAATCGGCTATCCTCGTGCTGAGTTCTTCATCAGGGGTGACGAAGTGGAGTTCTTTTATCGGGTGCGCCGCCACGGAAATATCGCAACGGTCACCGACAGCATTGTCTGGCACCCCGGAGCCGCATCCATCGATGAGACGCTCCCGAATTGGAAACGGTACTTTTCTGTCCGGAACGAAGTAATCATCAATCGCGAATACTTTCCGTCGATCAAAACCACGAAACTGTATCTCGGTCTGCGGGCACTCAGATACAGGATTCTAGCCGCAGTTACTCGAGAGAAAGAAGTAAACCGCGTGATGGCGATCGCAATTTCTGACGCTCTAAACGGAGACTTTTCACGGGACGCGTTTAACCTAAAAACTTAAATCGGGGTGATCGTCTAGCGGATTGAAAAACCGACGCATCCATCAGCGCACATCACGGAGACAACACTCCGACATCGGCGCACGGCGAGCGCGGATGGCATCAGATACGACAAGGTGATTTAATCCCGCCCGTCATTCGTCATTCCCCCGTACGCTTCACGCTGGAGTTTCAATGCCTCTTTCCCCCACGCTGGGAGGCATGTCAGAAATCATCGTCGGTATCGACCTCGGCACCACTAATTCGCTCATCGGAGCGATGGAGGCTGGGTTTCCAATTTTACTCGCAGACGCGGGGGGTGAGCGTCTCGTTCCGTCCGTCGTTCATTTCCCAAAAACGGGTGCGCCGATTGTCGGTCGAGCTGCGCAGCGGATGCGCGCGCTGGACCCGGCGAATACGGTATATTCCGTAAAGCGCTTCATGGGCCGCCGCATCGGCGACGAAGCCGATGATGTCGCATACCGCCTCGCAGGAAAGCCCGGCGAGCCTGCACGCATCGCAGTCCGCGACCGCGAACTCCCGCCGGAGGAAATCGCCGCGCTCATTCTGGCTGCGCTTAAAACCGAAGCTGAGCGCGTTCTCGCGCAGCCGATCACCCGCGCCGTCATCACGGTCCCCGCGTACTTCAACGATGCGCAGCGCAGCGCGACGAAAAAGGCGGGCGAACTTGCAGGGCTGACCGTTGAGCGCATCGTGAATGAACCCACCGCAGCAGCTCTCGCCTACGGTCTCGATCGGCTCAAGGACCGCAGCAAAATCGCCGTGTATGATTTTGGCGGCGGCACTTTTGACATCTCGATCCTGGAGTTGAATCAGGGCGTCTTTCAAGTTCTCGCCACGAACGGAAACACGCGGCTGGGCGGCGATGACATCGACTCCGCAATCATCGCGCACCTCGCAGAACTCGCTGGAGTCGAACCCGGCCCGCGGCTCCGCGAAGTCGCCATCGCCGCAAAGCACGCGCTCTCATTTGCCGACGAGACGCGCATCGAACTTCCATTTCTCGAAGGCGGGCGCAGCTTTTCGCACTCGCTCACGCGGGCCGAGTTGGAGGCGCTCGCCCGTCCCGTCGTCGAGCGCACTCGCCAGCATTGCCTGCGAGCATTTGCAGACGCGCAGCTCGCTCCCGCCGATCTGGATGACGTGATCCTTGTCGGCGGACAAACGCGGATGCCGCTCATCCGCGAATTCGTCCGCACGATTTTCCAGCGCGAGCCCAACGTCTCGCAAAACCCCGACGAAGCCGTGGCGCTCGGCGCGACTATTCAGGCCGGTATCCTCAGCGGCGCTGTGCAAAATGTCGTATTGCTCGACGTCACTCCGCTCTCGCTGGGCATCGAGACATTTGGCGGTCTGATGAACGTCATCATTCCGCGCAACTCCACCATCCCCATCAAGCGCGGCGAGCTATTTACCAACGCGGTTTCCGGCCAGCGGTCGATGCTCATCCGCGTCCTGCAAGGCGAGCGCGAGATGGCGAAAGACAATTGGGAACTCGGAAAATTCGACCTGCCTTTCGAGGCCGCGCCGAAAAATCAGGCGCGCGTCGGCGTGCAATTCGAGATCGACGCGAACGGCATCCTTCACGTCCTCGCCCGCGATACAAAAACGGGTGCGGAGCAGGTCATCCAGATGACGAGCGCGGTCGACGTGAGCGACGAAGCCGTGGAGAAAATGCTCGAAGATTCGCTGGAGCACGCATTCGAGGATATGAACGATCGCGTCTTCACCGAGGCCAGCCTCAAAGCAGCGGAGTTGCTCCCCGCAGTCCGCATGGCCCTCGCTCAAGTCGGCACTGCTCTGCCCGATGCCGACCGCACCGTGATCACCCGCTGCGCCGCTGAAGTGGAAAGCGCCCTCGCAGCCGGAGGCGCGCCCGGTTTGAAAAAAGCCGTGGCCGCGCTCGATGCGGCCACCCAGCATCTGGCTGCGATCCTCGTGGAGCAGGCGATGCGCGGTTCCGCGAAGTAGTTTGGGGACAGCGCGGGCATCCGCCGTGCTCTATGCACGGTGTCACATGTCCAAATCTGCCCAAATTATTTCCATGAAAAAGAACGTTCTCGCGCGCCCTCATTCCACCATTGAAGCCCTCGAAGGCCGCATCGCTCCAGCCGTTCTGGTCGCAGGCGGCAACCTTCTCGGCGGAGCTGGAAATCCTACTTCGGGTGATTACGCAGTCGGTGAAAACTCTTTCGCCGCCGTCAAAGTTCTCACTGGGCAGGCCATTGTTTGGTTCGATGACGTCATATTCGGGATCTCGGTCGGGCCGAATACGACGTTGGAAATCAACGGCAGTGTGTTCGGCGACATCGTCGCAAACCTCGGCGCAGACGGACGACTTTCCGATAGCGACGGCAATCCCGCGAATGGATTGGACGGCAACGTTCTCCTGCCAAACGCCATCAAAGGCATCAAAATCCGGCCGCTCGGAGGCGACACGGGCAGCGTCCAAAATATCGTCACCGGCGGCAGCATCACTGGGTTGAACATCGCTGGCAGTGTAGTCGGAATTTACGCGGGCGACGGGGTCTATCATCCGTCGTCCGATATTGGCAGTTCAGGTTCCTACGACTTCTCGATCCCGATGGATGTCGATCCGATCCAGCCTGGAATGCAGGGCGGTTTTACACTCGAAAAATCAAGTGCCTTGATGACGCCCGGCGCGGGGATCATCACAGCGAGTATTGGCGAGGCGCTCGAACTCCAGGTCATCGCCGGAAGCGGAAACCCCACGAGCGCACCCTTCCCGAATGCCGCTGGTCCCGCCGGCGGCAACATCGACGGGCTCACGATTTTCAAAGCCTCCGTGCTTTCGACCACTTCGACCACCCCGAGCTACTCCATCATCGCGGGCGACGGAGCGGCTGGCAAAACCGGCGGCGCAGGCGGAAGCATCACAAAGCTCACCGAGAAATCCGCAAGCGGGCTCATCTCGATCGTCGCAGGTAAAGGCGGGGACGGCCTCGCGGGCGCTGGTGGCGCGGGCGGCGCGATCAAACTCTTGGACGTATCGAGCCTCAGCGGCGCGTACACTTTGCGGGCCGGAAGCGGCGGCGCAGGCGCACCGGGTGGCGCAGGCGGCACCGTGGGTGTCGTGAACTACGCGACGGTGCTCCAGAATTCGAGCCTCATCGCTGCGACAGATTTTGACGGCGATAGAACGGATGAACTAGTGATCGTCGCAGCTTCATCAGGCGATTTTGTCGTTGCCCATTCGGACGACGACGGCGCGACATTTGAGCTCGTAGTCCAATACTTCGACGTCGCCACCGGTAATCCGGTTTACGTCGTTCCAGGAGCGGGACTCGTGTCGGATCTTGATATCGTCGCGTCGAACTCAATCATGATCACATCGCCGACTTCCGGGTCGATTAAGATCTACACGGCAAGTGGAAGCGGAGACTTTGCAGGAGCTGACGGAAGCGTGGAAACAGACGATTTTTCGTATTCGGTGGACGGCTTTAACGCGAAATACACACAGTTGGTTGGCGATCATCTGGTGGTTGCTGCGGTGAACAAAGGCAGGACCAATATCGTGAGTGTGGGAGTCGGCGAGAACGCACCTCCGCCGGCGCGTATCTTCAATTCCAGCTTTGAAGCCACCGCAATGACATCCAGCGGATTTGGCGACACATTCGTTGGATTTGTCTCCGGCCAGTTGATCGGGATCAGTGCTGCGGGCAGCGTCAGCACAACGACCGTCACCCTCGGCGGTGCTGTGAGCAGCTTGAGTGTTGGTGATGCAGGCTCGTCGCTCGCGGCACTCAGCAAGGATCGGATTCTGTCGGTCTTTAACATTTCGCTCGGAGCCAATCTTGCTGCGGCCACGACTGTGGATTTGACGACGACAAGTGGCACACTTCAGCAGGTCAGCTACATCAATGATCGAGACCCGGGCACACTCGACAGCCTCGTAGTGAGCCATCTCACCAGCACGGCGATTTATGACTTTTACCAGCGTGCAGGGCAGGGCGCGCCGTATGTTCTCGGCACGAGCCGTACTTCGGAAAGCGCGTTCAAACAGTTTACAATCGCGAACGTCGCAGGCGGCACATTCGCAATCGCGGGAATCACAGCGTCCGCGAACCTTTTCGGATACTCGGAGGCGCTCAGCGCATTTACGGAATACACGCTGCCGTTTAACGGCAAACAGGTCGCCATTTTCGCGGGCGACGGTGGTGCTGGAATCAATGTCGGCACACTGCTCGGCAATGGCGGCGCAGGCGGCTCGATCTCGGGCGTTAACATCGACGCCGTAAACATCGAGCTGGTCGGTGGCGCGGGCGGCAACAGCGCGGGCGGAGCTGCCGGCGCGGGAGGTTCCATCACGAATCCGGCGAGCACCACGACGCTTTCCGGCGCGGCAGTGGCACCCAAGTTTCTCGCGCTCGAAACGCTCGAAATGTCAACGGGCTCCGGCGGCAATGCTTTGGGCGCGGCGGGCGTGAAGGCATCGGGCGGAGCAGGCGGCAGCTTTAGCGGGATCACTGCCGAACTAAAGGAGGGCAATATGCTGCTGGCGTCCGGCAATGGCGGCAACGGCAATGGCGGCGCGGGTGGCGCGGGTGGCTCATTCAATGGCTTCCGTGCAACTGGAAACGCAGCGGGAATCATTGCAACAGCCGGGAGCGGCGGAAGCACAACCGGACCCGGCGCCAAGGCTGGCGCGGGCGCGGGATTCTCGAACTTCAATTTTACCCTTTCAAACGAGGATGCCACGGAAGGCAACGAGCGCGATTTCCCCGTGACGCTCACCGCCGGAGCCGGCGGTTCCTCGCCAGCCGGCATCGGCGGCGCAGGTGGTGGTTTCTCCGCCACCACTCTCAATCTGGATGGCTCCCACCGCACCTACACAGGATTGGATAGCGATGGAGATCCCGTCGTTGACGCTGAACTCGACTCTTCAATCTTAGTTCAGATGCAGGCAGGCAATGGCGGAAACGGCGTAACAGGCGGAAAAGGCGGCGACATCACGGGCACCCGTCTCTCCACGATTCACGATCAAATCATCAAGAACATCGGCGTATTCAAACACTACATCGCCGCGACACTCGAAGCAGGCAATGGCGGCGGCGGCGGCACTGGCGATGGCGGCGCGGGAGGCAGCATCAATTCTTCAGTTTTCACCGGCGTCACCAGTTATGACAAGGACTCGGTAATCAATGGGAATACACCGCTCGTAGTGCGGGCCGGCAATGGCGGCACCGGCGGAAACAAAGGCGGGGCAGGCGGTGGTGTATCATCCCTCATTGCACAAAACGGCCTTGCCAGCGGGGCCATCCGATTGGATGGCACGCACCTTCAGTCCGCTGAAATTTACGCGGGCAACGGCGGCGACGGCGGCAATAGCGACGGTGGTGCCGGAGGCATCACGACTGGCCTGACCGTTGGCGTTCGCGACTATCTCTTCACCACAGCGGGCAACGGCGGGAATGGTGGCGTCGCATCCGGAGCCACGGCAAAAGGCGGAATCGGAGGATCGATTTCAAAGAGCACGCTCGCCATCGTGTATAGCCCGATTGGATTCGCTGGGCTGATCTCGACCGCAGGCAACGGCGGCATTGGCCGCGCAGCCGGTGGTGCAGGCGGTGGGCTGGCCGCACTCACTATCAACATTCCATTTGCGCCACTCGGAATCGGCGCGGTCCTCACGGCGGGCGACGGCGGCGCAGCAATCGGCACGGGCGGATTGGGCGGAAAAGGCGGCGACGTCATTGGCATCACGAATTCAAAAGACATCCACGGTTCGGTATCGCTCATCGAAGCGGGTAACGGCGGTAATTCGGCTGCCGGAAAAGGCGGAAATGGCGGCAACGTCTCCAGCATCAAAATCGCAGGCTTCATCGGACGCGTTCTCGATAACGCGACCCCGCTCGGAGCGTTTGATGCGCTCGGTACCGCAAGCGTTTTTGGCGCGCCAGTTCACACCAACCTCGTTGTCGGAAAAGGAATGGCGCAAGGCTTGTTCGTAGGCCGCGCCGGGACCGGCGTAACAGCGGGCCTCGCAGGCAGCGTCTCGAAAGTTCAGGCCGAGGCGATTGCAGCGATCGGCGCGGCAACCGACGCCAGCGGAGTTTTCGCACTCGCAGAGAAAGTCTCCGACGTGAAAGCCAGCTTCATCGGATATGATGTGGACGGCGACGCGGCATTTGACGCCGGCGTGGACGGATTCATCCTCGCGAAAGCACTCTCGCTCGTCACCGGCGGGCGCACTGGGTTCATCTTCAACTCGTAGTCGCTACTGCACGCCCTGTAGCTCACGCATCCGCGCGCGGCTGAAATCATCGCGGCAATCGCGATTCGCAGCTTCGCCGTACGCACGCATCGTGAGGGCGCGGTCGCCGGTTTGCTCGGCGACACGCGCGAGCGTCCGCCACGCCTCGGCGCGGTAGTCGTGAGTATGGAGCGAGCGGAGAAGTTCCACGTAAGCGTCGGCAGGCTTTCCCATTGCCTCGAGCGCGAGCGGATACGCGCGCACCATCGACCAATTGCGCGGTGCCTCGGTCGCTGCTGCCGCAAGAAAATCAAAGCGCGGCTTGCCCGTTTGCAACATGTGAAGATGCGATCTGAACAACAGAACTTCTGCGGAGAAAAACGGGTCTTTTTCCGCCTTTGCGATCGCGGCTTCCGCTGCTGCGATGTCCTTTTCGCCCAGCGCGATGCTCGCAAGCATGAGCTGTAGGCCCGAGAACTTTGGGTCAAGCCCCGCCGCTTCTTGGATCAGCGATTTCGCCTCAGCCACACGTCCGGCATCGAGTTCCAGCCCGGCGAGATTTCCCAGCACCCGCTTGCCACGGCCCGCACGTTCCGCCGTGCTCGTAAAGAATGTGTGTTGGTCTTTCCAGTAACCTTGTTGCAGCCACGTTTGGGCACCGAGAAACACAACCCAAACTGCGGCAACGACCCGCACCGCCCGCCACTGCAAAAAGCGTGCGGTGAATGCGAGCGCTGCGATCAAAAATGCCGAAGGAATGTAGAACCAATGCTCGGCCATCGTAGAGTTGAGCGTGAAGATATTGCTGACCGGCAGCCACGCCGCGCCCGCACACGCCAGCGCCAGCGCGGCGTCCGGCACGCGCTTCCGCGCCCACATTGCCCACGCGGCAAACCCCGCGAGAAGCGCTCCGCCAATCAACGCCTGGCCGAGTGGTTTCGCGGTAATGTCGCGCTCCATGTGCAAATCGTGAGGCGCGATAAAGAGGCTCGTGTATTCCGCTGCGGCCTTCGTCACGAGGCTTGCGCGCTCCACGACAGACGTCGCTTTTGATGAGTGCGGGGGCGGCGTGCGATCCGCCGTATTGCGCAGCGAAAGATAGACGCCGACTACCAGAACCGCACTCGCCACGAAAGCACCCCACGAAATCGGAGTGCGTCCCTTTGCCAGCAGCCAGACAAACCACAGAGCCAGCCCGGCAACCCCGGCTTCCTTGCTCAGCAACGCGAGCAGGCACAGCGCAGCGGCACCAATAATTCGTCGTGCGGCAGCTCGATCGCCGGACTTCATTCCTCCGCCCGCGTGAGCCCGACAAACCAGCGCCAGTGCGGCGAAAAGGAACATCGCGGCGAGCGGGTCCGCACGGCCACTCACGTAAGTGACGGCGCTCGTGTGCATCGGATGCAGCGCCCATATTAAAGCCCCGGCGAGCGCCCACGACGGAGACCCCAGCCAAGCTCGGAGCAGCGCCCAGAGCGCCACCGCCGCCAGCGCGTGGATCAGCACACTCGTCGCGTGCCAGCCCGGTTGTGGCGTCGCGAGCACTGCGCGCAAGTCCGCACCGTCGCCTGTATCCGGCGCATTCGCGCGCTTGCTCTCGGCGCGCTGAATTCCCCAAAGCGCGTAGTCGGCGGTAAATGTCAGTCGTTGCACCGGACGGTAAAAAGCGCTCGCGGTCGCATCCAAAAAAAGAAACTCCCGGAACCCATCCGGCACCAACCGCCAGTGACGCACCAACGGATCGCGGAGCACTAACGCAGTGTCGTCCCACACGAAGCTATTGCGCATCGCCGGAAGGTAGGCGAGGAAAGTGGCCGCAATGATGACAACTACCGAAATGAATGAACGACGAAACACGCCCGCGACCATGTCCGGCGCTTACTTCTGCCGCAATGCCGTTTTATTTTTCGTGTGCGTGTTTGCATTCGCCACGCAGGCCGCAGAGCAACTCATCGTCAGTATCGCACCACAGTGGAATTCCACCCAAGGCACACTCCAGCGCTACGAGCGGGACGGCGCCGCGTGGAAGGCCGTCGGCAAACCGTGGCCCGTGCTCTACGGTCGCAGCGGCCTCGCGTGGGGCTCCGGCCTTTACGGGCAAAATGAAGACGGTCTTCACAAAAAAGAGCGCGATGGTCGCGCACCTGCGGGCATTTTCAAAATCGGCAAAATTTACACCTACGACCGCGCACTTCCCGAGGGTTCGGATTACCCGTTTCACACGGTCACAGCCGCCGATGTATGGCCCGACGATGTCAATCACCCCAACTACAATCGCCACACGATCATCGACCTCAAAAGCCCGCCGTCGTGGTATGAAAAACAGCGGATGCGACTCGGTGATTTCGCGTATCATTGGCTCGTCGAGATCCGTCACAACTCGGAGCCGCCTGTCCCCGGCAAAGGCAGCGCGATCTTTTTCCACATTCGTCGCGGCCCGACAAAGCCGAGCGCCGGTTGCACGACGATGGCGGAGTCGGATTTGGTGACGCTCATCCGCTGGCTGCGCGCAGATGCGAACCCCCGCTACGTGCTCATGCCCGCTGCGGAATACGAGCAGCGCCGCGTCGCGCTGAAGCTTCCGTAAACGGAGTGGTGTGTGAGTTGGTCCCTTCTGTCCTTTTTGTCCTTTTCGTCCTTTTTGTCCCTTGAGCCGCTTCGAAGGACGAAAGGGACAAAAGGGACTAAAAGGACGAAACGCGTCTGCGTTTACCTTGTCTGCCCTTCGAGTTGCGGGGGGAGTTCTTCAATGGGGATTTTAGTCTTGCCGGGTTGTCCGCCGCGCAGAATTTCGATTTCTACGGTCGCGCCGACTTCCAGCTTCCCGAGTATGGAGCGGAGCGTTTGGAAGTCTTCGATCACCTTTCCATCAATACTGCGGACCACATCCTCCGGACGAAGACCTGCGCGGGCGGCCGGGGAATTTGGGTAAACTTCCGTGATGATTGCGCCTTTTAGATCGGGCACGCCGAGACTCTGTGCGAGGCGTGGATTGAGCTGCGCAAACCCCGTCCCAAGCCAGCCGCGGACGAGGCGTCCGCGGGACAGGATGCTTTCCATCACCCGTTTCGTGGTGTTCGACGGGATGGCAAAACTGATGCCCTGCCAGCCGCCGGTCTTGGTGAAAATGGCGCTGTTGATCCCGATGATTTCGCCGCGCACATTCAGCAGCGGACCACCGGAGTTACCTTGATTCACGGCAGCATCGGTCTGCAAATATTCCAGCCCGCTGTCATTGCTGGTCTTGCGTCCGGTGGCGCTTATTTTCCCAAACGTCGCGGTGCCATCGAGACCGTAAGGATTGCCCACGGCGACGACTTGTTGACCTTGGAAAACCGATTCGCTGTCGCCAAGCGGGAGGGCCTGGATGTCACTGGCCTCGATTTTCAAAACAGCGATGTCGGTGTTCGCGTCGCTGCCAATCAATTTTGCGGGAATGTTGCGCCCGTCTGTCAGTAGGACCCGGATTTCCGTCATGTTGCCGATGACGTGGTGGTTGGTGAGAATGTGACCTTCTTTCGATACGATTACGCCGCTGCCGAGCGAGGTCGTCTTTCCGCTTTGCAGTCGTTGCTGTCCGCGAAGGAGATCTTCGATAGTGAGCGGCAGTCGTTGATAGACGTCGCGCGACGATGTGACGCTCACGACGCTCGGCATCACCGCTTGCACCAGTCGGGTGAATGCGGCGTCGGTCGCTTCGAGGATTTTTACGTCATCGAGGTTCAGCGCTGGCGCATCGGGCAGCGTGTATTTTTCTGTCGTCCTGCCAGCCAGACGGTGCTCAAAGCGCCACCAGCCGTATCCGAGTAGGACGCCTACGATGAGGAGAGGCAGCAGTCGCCGCATCATCCTTATGCGTGTGCGCCGCTAAGTCCGCCCAGCTCTAGTTGAGGGTCGGCAGGCGGCTCGATCACGATTGCAGGCTCGGACTTTGTCTTGCCCGTGGGGCGCGCGGGTGGATTGCTCATCCCACCAGTTTTGACGATGTCTTTGACCTGATCGCCGTCGAGCGTTTCAAACTCCAGCAATGCTTTCGCGATGATTTCGAGTTTGTCGCGGTTCGTGGAGATGAGGTGTGCGGCGCGTGCATACGCATCGTCGCAGAGCTTTTTCACTTCGCGATCGATTTCTTGCGCGGTCACCTCGCTGAAGCTGCGGCTGCGGCTGATGTCGCGGGCGAGGAACACATGCTCTTCGCCTTCGCTGTAATCGACCATTCCGAGTTTCTCGCTCATGCCCCATTCGCAGACCATTTTGCGGGAAATGTTCGTGGCCTGCCCGATGTCGCCGCGAGCGCCATTCGTCACGTCGCCGAAGATCAGCTCTTCGGCCACGCGTCCGCCCATGATCATTACGAGACGATCGAGCAGCTCTTTCTTGCGATGAGTATATTTGTCCTCCGTCGGGAGATACATCGTGGAGCCGAGCGATGGGCCGCGCGGGATGATCGTGACCTTGTGGAGCGGGTCCACGTTGGTAAGCAGGCAGCCGAGAATGGCGTGGCCGGCTTCATGATAGGCGGTGTTTTCCTTCTCCTTATCGGACATGGCGAGCGAGCGGCGCTCCTTGCCCCAGCGCACTTTGTCGCGGGCTTCTTCGAGGTCCAAATGCGCGATCGCTTTTGCGCCGCGCCGGGCTGCGGAGAGCGCAGCCTCGTTGATGACGTTTGCGAGTTCCGCACCGCTGTATCCGGGCGTGCCGCGGGCGGTGACGGCGAGATCTACGTCTTCGCCCATCTTCACCTTTTTCGCATGAACTTTGAGGATCTCTTCGCGGCCCTTTACGTCGGGCAATGAAACCGTCACCTGCCGGTCGAAGCGGCCCGGACGCAGAAGCGCAGGGTCGAGCACATCAGGGCGATTGGTCGCCGCGATGATGATGACACCGTCTTGCGTGTCAAAGCCGTCCATCTCCACGAGAAGCGCGTTGAGCGTCTGCTCGCGTTCGTCGTGTCCGCCGCCCATCCCGTGTCCGCGATGGCGTCCGACGGCGTCGATTTCGTCGATGAAAATGAGGCACGGCGCGGCTTTCTTGCCCTGCTCAAACATGTCGCGCACGCGGCTCGCGCCGACGCCGACAAACATTTCTACGAAGTCCGATCCGCTGATGCTAAAGAACGGCACATCGGCCTCGCCTGCGATGGCGCGGGCCAGCAGCGTCTTACCGGTTCCGGGCGAGCCGACCATGAGAATACCCTTCGGGATTCGTCCGCCGAGTTTCTGGAAACGCTTCGGGTCTTTGAGGAATTCGACGATCTCCTGCACTTCGTCCTTCGCCTCTTCGACGCCAGCGACATCCTTAAATGTCACCTTGTTCTTATCGCGGGCCAGCATCCGTGCCTTGCTCTTGCCAAAGCTGAGCGCGCCTTTTCCAGCCATGCGAATTTGCTGACGGAAGAAAAAGTAGATGAGCAGAATCAGCAGCAAAATCGGCATGAGCCCGACGAGCCAGGATACGACGAGGTTGCTCGTGTCTTCGACCAGTTGATACTCGATCTTCAGATCGCGGAGGTCTTGCTCCACCGTGCGGTTGAACTCCATGTTGATGGGGATGCGCTTCGGCTCTTTGCCCCACATCACCTGAATGTGATCGAGCACCCGCCCCGGCGCGACGATGACGGAGATGGATGACTTATCGATCGCTGTGGATTCCGACTTCAACTCCGCCAGAAACTTCGTGTACGGAATCGGCTTTTCTTTCCCGCTTGGATTGCCGTTCGCGTAGAACGCACCTCCCATGAGCGCAATCGCGAGGACGAACAGAATCAGCCCCCTCCAATTGAAGTTGGGTTCGGGCGTGCCTCCATTTTCAGGGTCGCGGTCGCGGTTTGGTCGTGAATTTTGCTGGGCCATGTGTGTCTAACGAATTGTATGAATCTAATCTGAGAATGCGTCTGGTCAACGGCTATCAGCCTTTTCCAGTGCTCCACGCTCCTATAGTAGCGCACTCTATGCCGTTGGCAAAACCTCTGTGAGTTCGCGGAGACATGCCTGCCAGACGGCGTGCTGCCCGGCGGAAGCGTCCACCACGCGGATAAATGGCCGATCCAGCCCGAGAAAAATGCGTCGCACTTCGCGAAGCTGGTCGAGTTGCTCGAACGTATTCGGCGCATCGCCTCGCGCCCGGATGCGGTCGATCCCGGCGGCGGGATCGAAATCCAGCAGCAACACCAAGTCCGGCTTCGGCGCGAATCGTTCGTTTTCCATGAGCACCCACTCTGGAGATACGCCTCTCGCACCCTGATAGGCCGCAGTGGAAAGGTAATATCTGTCGAGAATGACAACTTTTCCCTGCCGGAGTGCCGGGACGATGACATTCTCTACGTGCTCGGCCCGGTCTTTGAGGAAAAGCCCGAGCTCGTCCTCGATGCTCAGCCGTCCCTCTATCATGCTCTGCCGCAGCTTCATGCCCCACGTTCCGCGAGTAGGCTCGGCGCTCTGGACGCATTCGAGCCCGCGCCCAGCGCAGTGGTCGGCGATTTGCCGGACGATCGTACTTTTTCCCGCGCCGTCGATGCCTTCCAGCACGATCAGCCAGCCCGGTGCATTGGGTCGAATCATGATATTCCGTTTCGTTTATGCGGACGACGGCAGGATGGCAAGCGACCTGCTTGAAATCCCGGCATGAACGCAATTCTCGCAATTCTCAGCATCACATCCGCAGTAGCCGGCCTTATGGTCTGGATCGAGATGCACGCGCCGCAGGGATACGAAGATAGCAAGGGATTCCATTTCGGCGACGAACCGAAATAACTCCTCTCGACTCATCACCGCCGCGGCGGTGGCGCCAGAAAGTTCAGCGGCATCGTTCGTTTTTTTTGCGGCGCGCCGGCTCCCCTCACGGCGGGAAGGACGAACTCGAATTCCGTCCACTCGGCATCGGATCGCAGCAGCACGATGTCCCCCGACATCGCCACCGCCAACTCCCGCGCAATCGCGAGGCCCAGTCCGTGCCCGGCGACATCTTCGTTCCCATCGCCGCGCGAGAAGCGGTCGAATATGTAAGGCTGCCGCTCTTCAGGAATGGGACTGCCGGTGTTCGAAACGACGATTCGCGCCCATTTCCCGTAACGAAACGCGCGGATGTAAATCATGCCGCCCTTGTAGTTGTACTTCACCGCATTCTCGATGAGGTTGAGCAGCACTTGCTCGACACGCGGCGGATCGGCCACGGCGAGCAGCGTCTCCGGTGCCTCAAATTGCATCGTCACCCCGCGACGTTCCGCGAGCACTTCACCGTCTTCGACGCAGCCTTCGACGACACTTCGGATGTCCGTCTCGATGGTCCTGATTTCGAGCGCGCCCGCATCCGCGCGAGCAAGAAGCATCAGCCCCTCCGCGAGCGAGGAAAGACGCCGTGTCTGCTGTAGGAGGTCGCTCAATCCCGCGCTGTGTTCCTCCGAAAGATCCTGCCCTTTCATTAAGTCCTCGATCGTCATGCGCATCACGGTGACGGGCGTCTTGAGCTGGTGCGATGCGTCCGCTGAAAAACGGATCGCCAACTTATAAGCAGCCTCCAGTCGATCAAACGTGCCGTTCAGCACTTCCGTCAACGCCTTCAATTCATCATCCGGTTCAGGGACCGGGATTCGCTTTTCAAATTCCTCCACGGTGATGCTCTCCGCTCCATCGATGATTTCCCGCACGGGGGCGAGCGCCCGCCTCCCGACCCAGATTCCGCCGATGAGGCTCAAAACCAGCACGCTTGGCAGCGCGATGATCCCGGCCCACATCACGCGCTCCATCGTTGTCTCGTAGGCACCCAACGGCGAGGCCAGCAGGAGTTTCATCCGGGGATGCTCATAGTGGCCGATGTTGTAGTTGCGGCCATTCATGGTGAGTTCCGAGAACCGGTTGGGCTGGGGCGCCGAGGCATCGAGGGAAACATCGCGCAATTGTTGGGAGCGATAAACCAGCCGTCCGTCGGGGTCGAAA
>JAYTMG010000123.1:0-10321 GCA_043728745.1 Verrucomicrobiaceae bacterium | reverse complement strand
GCCGACCATTGGTCTTCAATCAAGGTCGTGGTCGTTTGCATCCCCGCAAGAATGCAGGAAATTCAGAGGAATGCAATCCTTAGGTATATGCTTATGGGTGGGCATCCTGCCCGCCGCGCTGCGCATCTTGCGCAGCGGCCGGTGGAGTCTTTTGGCGAGCCTCTTCGAGTATCGCGTCCTTTGTGCGTTCGGGGATTCAGGCGGGACGCCCGAATCGGCGGGCGAGACGCCCACCCTACCCGCGGCCCGCCGTTCGTTTCCTTTAAGTTTAGAAGGAATCAGATGCTCTCGCGCGGCACGATGCGGACGCGGCGAAGCTCCACACGTTCAGTCGGGTAATCGTTCGCATCCGTCGGGAGTTCCGCGACACGCTCCAGGACTTCCATGCCCTTGATCACGTTGCCAAAAACTGTGTGCTTGCCGTCGAATTCGGGCTGCGGGGCGATAGTGATGAAAAACTGGCTGCCGTTGCTTTGGCGTTGCGGGTTGATTTTATCCGGAAGTCGTCCCGCTGCGACCGCGCCCTTTCCGTGCTTGCGGCGGATCTCCGCGGGGAGCGTGTAGCCGGGGCCGCCGGTGCCGACTTTCGTGCGGTCGGTCTTCTTGCTCAGAGGATCGCCCATTTGCACAAGCCCGCCGGGGATTGCGCGGTGGATGGCGCAGCCTTTGTAGAAGCCGTCTTGGGCGAGCTTCTTGAAATTGGCCACGGTTTGCGGCGCGTCGCTTTCGTAAAACTCGATCGCCACGGTGCGCACGGCTTTCTCGCCCGCGAACCGGAACTCGAGCAGCGCGACATCGTCGGCAAGCGCGGAAATTGTAAGGCAGGCGAGAATCAGGAGCGACTTCATGCGCTGGGTGTATGCCACGGCCCGATGGAGATCAACCTTGTCGGCACGATGCCCGTCGCTACGGTCCCAGCCCATTTTATGACACACGGATTGCCAGTGCGCGGACAACGATGGGTAAGTAACAGCGAGCCAGAGCTCGGGCTCGGGGTGATCGAGAAATGTGAGTTTGGCCGCGTGGAGGTCCATTTTCCTGCATCGGACGAACGGCGACAGTACGCGACGGAGTCGGCGCCGCTCCGCCGGGTTCGCTATGCGGTGGGCGATACGATCGCGGTGCGTGATAGCGCGGATGCCGTGGTGGTGGCGGTCGAGGAAAAGGCGGGACTGCTCGTGTATCGAACGGCTGCCGGTGATGTTCCCGAAGGCCAGCTCTCGGCTGCGACGAGCTTTAGCAAGCCGGAGGATCGCCTATACTCCGGGCAGGTGGACGACCTTCACGTCTTCGATCTCCGCGTGCGTGCGCTGCGGCGGCGGTGCGAGTTGCGGCAGTCCCCGGTGCGGGGTTTTGTGGGCGGGCGCGTGGATCTTTTGCCGCACCAAATGTCCATCGCGGCGGAGGTCGCTGCGCGGTTGGTGCCGCGCGTTTTACTCGCGGATGAAGTCGGCCTCGGCAAGACCATCGAGGCCGGTTTGATCCTTCATCGTCTGCACCTCACGGGACGAGCGGCGCGGATACTGATCCTGCTGCCGGAGGCGCTCGTGAACCAATGGTTTGTAGAGCTTCTGCGGCGGTTTAATTTGCTCTTCAGCATCTTCGACGAGGACCGTTGCGAATCGATCGTGGAGCACGACGGTGAGGCAAATCCGTTTCTCGATAGCCAGCTC
This sequence comes from Verrucomicrobiaceae bacterium, assembly GCA_043728745.1. Lineage (GTDB taxonomy): Bacteria > Verrucomicrobiota > Verrucomicrobiia > Chthoniobacterales > Chthoniobacteraceae > SXWH01. The sequence continues at coordinate 8,648 of JAYTMG010000123.1, read as the reverse complement.
GTGCTTTGTGATGTGGCGTTCCTTTCCAAGAATCCAGCACGCGCCCGGCAGGCTGTCGATGCAGGCTGGGACTTGCTGGTGGTGGACGAGGCGCATCATCTGGAGTGGTCGCCAACGCAGGCGGGCGATCAGTATTTGCTCGTCGAGCAACTGGCGCAACGCACGCCCGGATTGTTGCTGCTCACCGCGACTCCGCAGCAGCTCGGGCCAGAGGGGCATTTCGCGCGACTTCGATTGCTCGACCCGGATCGTTACTCGGACCTCGCGAAGTTTCTGGAGGAAGCCGAGCACTACGAGCAGGTGGCCCGCGCGCTCGATCGGCTCCTCGCTGGCGAGCCGCTCAGTGCGGCGGATAGAAAGCTCTTCTCGTCGCAGTCACCGCGCGTCGCTGCGCATCTCGATGGATCGAGCGAAGGACTTGTGAACGAACTCCTCGACGCATTTGGCACGGGCCGCGTGATGTTCCGAAACACACGCGCCGCGCTGACGGGATTCCCAAAGCGAAAGGCGCATCTTGTCGAGCTGGCGGGCGAGGACGACACGGGCGCGAAGGTGAAGTGGCTCGCTGCTTTCTTGAAAAAACACGCTCGCGAAAAGGTGCTGCTCATTTGCAAAACACGTCCGCTGGTGGAGGAAATCGCCGAACTTCTTCAGCGCGAGATTGCGGTCAACGCGGGCGTTTTTCACGAAGGGCTCACGCTGCTCCAGCGGGACCGGAACGCGGCTTATTTCTCCGAGGAGGATGGAGCGCGCGTGCTGCTGTGCTCGGAGATTGGGAGCGAGGGCCGGAACTTTCAGTTCGCGCATCACCTCGTGCTTTTCGATCTGCCGGAGAACCCCGAGTTGCTCGAACAACGGATCGGGCGTCTGGACCGAATCGGGCAAACTGCGACCATCCATATTCACGTCCCATTTTTGGCCGGAACCGATGGCGAGGCGCTGGCGAAGTGGTATCACGAAGGGCTCGCCGCATTTGAGCATCACCCGCACGGTGCCGGGGAGATCTCGTCTGCGCTGCGCAAAGATCTAGATGCGCTCGCCGACACATTCTCCGCGAAAAAGCTCACCGCACTCGTGAAAAAAACCCGCGAGCTTCATGCAAAAGTGACGCGCAAACTGGAGCGCGGCAACGACCGCCTGCTGGAGCTGAATTCCTGCAAGCCCGCAATCGCGGCGCAAACAATCCGCCACATTCGCGCTGCGGATGCCGATGCTTCGTTCGAGGAATTTTGCGTGGATTTGTTCGACCACTTTGGCGTGCAGGTGGAGGATCATAGCGCGAAGGCGTTTTTGCTAAAGCCGGGCCATTTGCTCACGGACGCTTTCCCCGCCTTGCCGGAAGAGGGCATCACGATTACGTTTGAGCGCGCCCGTGCGTTGAGTCGCGAAGACCTCGTGCTGATGTCGGGCGATCATCCGATTATGACTGGCGCGCTCGATTTGCTGCTCGGCTCCGACGGCGGGAATAGCGCGTTCGGTGTATGGAAAGGCAGCGGCACGGAGGCCATCCTGTTGGAGATTCTCACGATCGCCGAATGCACGGCTCCGGCGGCGCTCCACATGGATCGTTTTCTTCCTCCGTTCCCGATTCGGGTCGTCGTGGATCACACGCTCGCAGATCAATCCGCCGATGCGCGCCTCGCAGCCGCAAAGCTCGAAAAGGCTGACATTTTCCGTCTGCTCGATCGCGGTCCGATGAAACAGAAACTGCTCCCCGCGATGCTCGCCGCAGCGCAGGCCCTCGCGGCGAAACAGCTCCCCGCTTTAATTCAACGCGCCTCGAAAGAAATGGCGACGCAACTTGATTCCGAGATCGAGCGTTTGGAAACTCTGCGCTCGATCAATGACCACGTTCGCCCGGAGGAGATCGAGCTGCTCAGGAGCCAGAAGACGGCGCTTCAATCGGCTATTTCCACCACGCGCCTGCGGCTGGATTCGTTGAGACTGATCCTGCGCATGCCGTGACCCAGCGGCAAAAAGAGAACGGCCCGCTACCTTTCGGCAACGAGCCGTTCTGACCAAACACCACCAAGTGTTGTGTCCGTTTTGCGGACATCGCAATTACGTCCAGATCGATCTCTTTCGCAAGGGACATCCCGAAGGGCGTGATTAAATGTGGAGTCGAGCCAGGGCGATGGTGACGCGTGGGAATATCGATTGATGAATGTCGATTGTTGATTGTTGAAGTGTCGGATGGTGACGCGGCTCGCGAGAGACAGAAAACTTCAACAATCAACAATCGGAGTTCATCAATCAGCAATCAGCCCGATGAGTATTACAATTCCTCTTTCGATCACACCCCATCCCGAAGCGCTCGCGAATTCAGCCTTCCCTGTGTGCCCCGCTTTGAAATACTCTACGCCTACGAAATGAAATATCTAGTCGCCGATGATGATCCGCTTGTGTGCGAGACGGTTGAGTCTTTTCTCCAGCGGCTCGATGATACCGAATTTTGCCTGAAAGTCGGCGACGGGCTCACGGCTTTGCAGGTACTTTCGGCCGGGGGGATTGACGGAGTCTTTTTGGATCTTCAGATGCCTGAGCTTAACGGTCCCGATGTTTTGCGCGCATTGCCGCGCGATATTCCCATTGTCCTCATCAGCGCGAGTGCGGAGTTCGCGGCGCAGAGCTATGAGTTTCAGGTCGCGGATTATTTGGTGAAGCCGCTGACGTTTCCGCGGTTTGCGCAAGCGGTGACGCGGATTCGCGAGAAGGTGGCGGCGAAGGATGCTGCGCGCGGGACAGCTCCGTTGCGCGAGGTTTTTGTGAAGGACGGCACGAAGCTCGTCCGGGTGGTGATGGACGATTTGATGCTACTCAAAGCGGACGCTAACTACGTGGAGTTCGTGAGCAAAGATTCGACGATTTTGAGCCTCATGACGATCGGGCGATTGGAGACGCAGTTACCGCCGGAGTTCATCCGGGCGCATCGCTCTTACATCGTGAACATCCGTCACATCACGAAGATCGAAGGCAACACAGTCTGGCTCGGCAAGCATTCGGTGCCCGTCGGCGAATCGTATCGCGACGCGCTACTCGCCCGGCTGCCTGTTTTGCGCTGAGGCTTCGCGCTCACACCGCATTGCGGCGCGCTCGAGTTCGGCGAGGGTGTTTTTCAGCGCAGCCCAGTCGCTGGAAATCAGGCGCTCCATTGTGCTATTCAAAGCGTCTAGTTCCATCTGCGAAATCGCGGAGTGTAAGCGGTGGCGCGTCTTCCGGAGGGCTTCTGTGTCTTGCGCTTCCACGGCGCGGGCGACCTCGACCTTCGCCTTCCGCATCTCGTCGGCGATGGACATGAGCACGCGCTTGAGCTGGTCGCCGGTGAACATTTCATGCAGCGGCGTGCTGCGGTGCGGTGCTGCCGGGACCGTGCAGGATTCGAGCGTGGCGAAAAGGATTGCGGGGACGATGGGCTTTGCCACGGCACCGCGCATACCGGCACGAATGCACTCCTTGCGCGCTTCGTCGGAGAGCTGCGCGGTCACTGCAAAAATCGGGAGCTCCGGGCGGATGAGCAGCGCGGCCCTAGCAAGCTCTAGGCCGGTCATGTCTGGCAGTTGCAAGTCGAACAGCGCGATGTCGTAGGTGTGCTGGCGGAGCAGTTCCAGCCCTGCGCCGGCGGTCTCGGCCATCTCCAGAGTCGCGCCCGTTTCCTCGATCAAAGCGGACATCACTTCGCGATTTGATGCGGTGTCTTCCACATACAAAATGCGCCGTCCTTCGAGTCGCGCCACGGCTTGTTCTTTTTGCCCTGCTGGGGTTTCCGTCGCTTCACACGGGAGCTCGAAAACAAACCGCGAGCCGCGCTGTGCGCAGGGCTCCACGCTGATTTTCCCGCCCTGCATTTCCAGCAGCGAGCGGGTGATGCTGAGGCCGAGGCCCGTGCCGCCGAAGCGCTGCGATTTCGCTGTCTGGTCGAACGGCGAAAAGATGCGCTCCCGGTCGGCATCCGGGATTCCGATGCCCGTGTCGCTCACTTCGCCGCGGAGCCGGCCTGCCGACCAATCCACGCGCAAAGTCACCCCGCCTTCGCTGGTAAACTTCACGGCGTTGTTCAACAAATTGTGCAGAATCTGCGAGAGCCGCGTGGCGTCGCCGATTGCGAAGTCCGGCACTTCCGGCGCGATGTCTTCGATAAATTCCAGCCCTTTCTGCGCAGCGAGCGGCCGATGGACGAGCGCGATGTCTTGGAGCAGTCGCCGCAGTCCGAAAGGCTCGGAGCGCACCTCCATTTTTCCTGCGCGGAGTTTGGACCAGTCGAGCACGCCGTTGAACAGGGCGGTCAACTGCTGCGCGGCGGCGTTGATGGAGCGCAGGACGGGGACTTGATGCGGACCGGGATTGTTGCGTTCCAGCAGCCGCAGCAGCCCGGTCACAGCGTTCAGCGGCGTGCGAATCTCGTGGCTCATCACGGCGAAAAACTCTTCTTTCGCGCGTGAAGCTTCGAGCGTCTCAGCATGGGCGGACTCGATCGCGGCTACTTGCGCGGCGATTTTTTTCGTCATGGAATTAAAGCCCGCTGCGAGCAGCCCGACTTCATCGTTTGAGGTCTCCGGCAAGAGTTCCGGCGTGCGGCCTGCGTCGAAATCACCAATTGCCTCCGCCACTTTCCGCAGCCGCGCAGTCGTCCAGCGCGCCAGCAGAACGAGCACGAGAATCCCCGCCAGCGCTGCCGAGCCGGAGATGAGCAGCGCCCGATTTCGCGCCGTGCGCAAGCCGTCCAGCTCGACTTCGCCGGACGAGGCTGTGCGGATGAAGACGCTCCTTTTTCCATCCAGAAGGAGCGGATGCGTCGCTTCCGAGAATACCCAATCGGCGGCGAATTCCGCCGTATCGGAGGGCGAGACTTTCGTCGCGCTCCACGCGTGCCCGAGGTCGGTGCCGAAGAGAGCCTCCGGGCGCGGATGCACGAGCCACGAGCCTGTGCCGCTCGCGAGGTAGAGCCGGGTGCGCTCGGCGCGCTGCTTTTGCAGGTCGGTGAAAAGGGCATTCAGATCGACATTGATAACGACCATCGCGGGCTCCCATAGAACATTCACGACTGCACGAATGGTCGGCGTGTAGGGCTTAGTGATGCCGCCAAAATCCCGGTTGAGGTCGATGTCGGATAGATAAACTTCGCCGGCGCCCATCTTTGCACCTTCGCGCACATAGTCGCGGTCGCCCTTGGGCTGGAGCCTCTCCTGCGGCATCGTGGTCACGATCGCGCCGCTTCGATCCAGCCGGACCATTTCCTTCCAGTCGCCGCCCGCAGTAATGATGCGCACCTGCATGTAGGTCGGCTTCACCGCCATCAACGCCCGGAAGTCCGACTCCACCCGCACGCGCGCTTCCAGGCTTTTGTTTGCGAGGAAATCGATCACGGGCTGCGAGCGCGCCAGCACCAAAGCGTCCCGCGCGACATCACCGGCCATCGCCTGACACTTCAGCGCGACGACCTGCCGCTCGTGGTCCAGAGTGCGCTGCCACGTTTCGGTGATGTGCTTTTTGCTGCCCTGAAAATTAAACCACCCGAGCACCGCCATCGCCACGACGACCACGACCGATGCCGTCGCGCTAAAGCGAAACACCAGCGAGGTGCCTCCTCGCGCTCGGAGGCTGCGGGCGTCGGTTTGATTCATGGGGAGCTTGGGTATCGTGAAGCCGTGGGCATTTCGAGCACGGAGTTTACCCCGCAGCGTCATACGTTCTCCGCAAAATTGTCTTCAAATCGCCGATATTTCACGCCAGCGTCGCAATCGAGTCGCACGGTTGTAACAATCGTCCGCGACTCTGCACAAGAACGCGACACTCGCGTCACAAACCACCACATCAAAACAAACACATCTATGATCAAGACCACACTCGCCCTGGCCTTCGCGGCCTCCACTGTCCTCGCCGGCCCCACGGCGGCTTCATCGAAGAACGCCGCTCCTGTCGAAAAGGACTGGTGCGAATCACTCTGGGAACTTCCCACCCTATACAAAGACAAAGACGCTTCTTTCTTTAACGAGTTCCGCATCACCGGCCGTTTCCATGGCGACTACTACAACCTCGATAGCGGCCTCGGCCACGATGCAGACTTCATCGTCCGCCGTCTCCGCATCGGTGGCAAGGCGCTCTTCTTCCACAACAAGCTGACGCTCCACGTCGAGGCCGACCTCACGCCGCAGGACCCAAATCCGCTCTACAGCCGCCTCACCGACGCCTATCTCGGCTGGGAATTCAGCAAAGCCGCAGTCCTCAAAGTTGGCAAACATGGCACTCCGTTCACGCTCGACGGCGGCACTTCTTCGAACTCCCTCCTCACCATCGACCGCAACAATATTTCCAACAACCTTTGGTTCCCGCTGGAATACCTGCCCGGCGTCAGCCTCAGCGGCAAAGTGGATAACTGGGTCTATTTCGTCGGCGCATTCAGCGGCGGCAGCAGCTCGAAAGAGTTCGGCAATTTCGACGCCGGCAACTTCGGTCTCGCCAGCCTTGGCTATGACTTCGGCAGCCGTCTCGGCGTAAAGAAAGCGCTCCTCCGCGCCGACTACGTCTATAACCAGCCCGATACCGAGAGCGACTTCACCCGCTCTTTTGAAAATGTCGGCTCCCTGAACTTCCAACTCGATAACGGCAAGTGGGGCTTCTCCACGGACCTCACCGCCGGCACCGGCTACGGCAGGCAGTCCGACGTATGGGGCTTCGTCGTGATGCCTTGGTATAATATCACCGACAAACTCCAAGTCGTCGGTCGCTACACCTACATGGACGGCGACGGCAACGACAGCATCCGCTTCTCCCGCTACGAGAGCGCCATCACCAGCGGTCGCGGCGATAACTACCAGGAGTACTACGCGGGCCTGAACTACTTCATCTGCGGTCATAAATTGAAACTCCAGACCGGCTTCACCTACGCCTCGATGGATGACGCTGCGAACAACGGCGGAAAGTATGACGGCTGGACTGCGACCACCGGCCTCCGAGTGAGCTGGTAATATTCTCCACCGAATGGTGGTGTTTGGTGAGAACGGCCCGTTGCGTGATGCAGCGGGCCGTTCTTTTTTGTCCTCGTTTGACTCACAGCAAATGGCGGATCGAATGCGGCCCCGCTGATATCATCTGCCACAAATGAAGACGAATGACGAGGCGTGCGGCGAACTCAACTCGCTAGCGTTTCGTCATTCGTCATTTCCCCTCCACATTTAAGAACCAAGCCGTTAGCGGATTCTAAACCACTGACATGCACACACCATCGATCCTGCTCGCCGCCCTCACCGCTCTTGTTTCCACTTCGTTTGGAGGGGAGGTAAAGCTTTGGTTTGGGACTTACACAAACGCCACAAACGGCAGCAAAGGCATCTACACGAGCACGCTCGATACGGACACCGGTAAGCTCGCGGCGCCTGTCCTGGCGGGCGAAGCGAAGAGCCCGAGCTTTCTCGCACTTTCGCCAAACGGGAAGAATCTCTACGCGGCGCTTGAGGACGGCGGCGGCTCGGTGGGCGCGTTTGCAGTAGCGGCGGATGGCACGTTAAAAGCACTCGGCACCGAGTCAGCGGGCGGCGGCGGGACCTGCCATGTTTGGGTGGATTCCACGGGCCGTACGGTGCTCGCGGCAAACTACGGCGGAGGCAGTGTGGCGTCGTTTTTGACAAAACCGGATGGCTCGATCGAGAAGCGCGCGTCGTTCATCCAGCACACCGGATCCGGGCCCAACAAAGGACGGCAGGAAAAACCCCACGCACACGCAATTTACACAAACGCCGCGAACACCCTCGCGTATGCGTGCGACCTCGGGACGGACGATATTTTCATCTACAAACTCGACGCGGCGACGGCAACGCTCACTCCGAACAAACCAGCATCCGGTCGCGCTCCCGCAGGCGGTGGCCCACGGCATTTCGCCCTGCATCCCGGCGGGAAATTTGCCTACACGAACAATGAAATGACGCTTTCAGTGACCGCGTTCTCCGTCGATGCCAACGATGGCGGACTCAAGGAAATACAGACGATCCCGACGCTACCAGACGGGACGGACCTAAAAGGTTTCTCCACTGCCGAGATGTTTTGCCGCCCCGATGGAAAGTTCCTGTATGTCTCGAATCGCACCCATGACAGCATCACCGCTTACGCCATCGGATCCGACGGAAAACTGACACTCGTGCAGAATGAATCCACCCGCCCCGCGCTCGTCCCGCGCGGATTCGGAATCAGCCCCGACGGTCGCTGGCTCGTCGCAGCGGGGCAGCAGTCAGGCAAAGTCGTCGTATTCAAACTCGACGCCGACACCGGCAAACTATCGCCCACCGGCCAAGTCGTGGAAGTGCCTGCTCCGGTGTGTGTGATCTTCGGGAAGTGACGAGAACTTCAGCAATCGACAATCAACAATCGGCAATCAGCAATTTTCGCCGTTGGAGATTTCGATTGCTGATTGCCGATTGCCGATTTTTGAACGACGGCGCTCCGGATAGTTGCATCTTTTTAGGGCTGATACGGTACTAGCATCCCGACAGCCTTTCCGGTATCACTCGCGGCATTATGTCATCTGCCCTATATGTCCTCATCCTCGCAGGCGGTAGCGGAGAGCGGTTTTGGCCGCTGAGCCGCAAATCCCGCCCCAAACAATTGCTCTCCCTCTTTGGCCAGGAAACCTTGCTCGAAGCTACGATCAGCAGACT
>JAYTMG010000122.1:0-5432 GCA_043728745.1 Verrucomicrobiaceae bacterium | reverse complement strand
AGCGTCACTGAGGAATTCCTCGTAAAGCGGAGTCAGGTCGCCGGGCAGTTCGGTCCGGTGGACGAGAATCATCGCCGCTCGCTGCTATTTGATCTTACCGGGACGTGGACGAAGCCGAAGAGCAATCTGCTCGATCGGGTGACAGGAACGACCGACAAGACGGCGCAAAAAGTCATCCTTGGGGAATCCGTCATTCGCCGTGCGATCGACGAGGCAAAGGCGCAGGCGGACGAGCAAAAGAAGGAGAACAAAAACAAATGAGAGTGGTCGGAGGAATCGCGGGTGGAATCCCGCTCATGAGCCCTGGGACTGATCTGCGGCCCACGATGGAAGTCGTGAAAAACGCCATCTTTAACAGCCTCATGGAGATCGTCCCTGATGCTCGGATACTGGACCTTTTTGCAGGCAGCGGCAGTCTTGGAATCGAGGCGCTCAGCCGGGGTGCGAAATCGTGCATTTTTGTGGAAGAGAACCGGCAGGCATGTGCGGCCATCCGCAAGAACCTCGATAAAACCAAGCTCTCCGGCGGAGAAATCGCAAATGCCGACGCGATGAAGTGGATCGCGAAAGTCGCGTTGCCCGGCACGTTCGACATGATCCTCGCCGATCCGCCGTACGCGAAACGACCGGGCGAGCGGGATTTTACGCCGGAGTTGCTCGGCAGCGAGCCGCTTCGTGCCGCGTTGGCTCCGGGCGGAATCTTTGTCTTGGAGCATTTGCCGGGTGCGACGCTCGCGCTTGGGGACCGGTGGGAGTGCTTTCGGCAGAAACGATATGGAGCTACGGAGGTTGCGTTCCTCCGGGCATTGGAAGCGACGCCGTCTTGAGTCGGAAGATGCCATTTTCGCTGCTCGTTTATCGCGTCCTTTTTCCGGTGGCGTTCGTTTTAGCGCTGCCGTTCTGGCTGCTCAAAATGCGGCGCCGCGAAAAGGGCCGCGCCGGCCTGCAAAAGCCTCCCGGCTACCACGTCGGCCTTGCGCTGCGTTTCGGATTTTATCCGCCGGAACTTCGGGCGAAAATGCGCGGAGCCGTTTGGCTTCATTCCATCAGCGTCGGCGAGACTTTCGTCGCGATGAAGCTTGCGCGGCAGATGAAATCGGGCGGTGCCGAGCGGGTGGTCATCAGCGTCACGACATCCACGGGCTTTGAGATTCTGTGCGATGCAGCGCAGCGCGATTCGTGGATCGTCCCCATTTATAATCCAGTCGATCTTCGGTGGGTGGTAAAGCGGACGCTCTCGGCTATCGCACCTCGCAAAGTGATCCTGATCGAAGGCGAGCTGTGGCCCAATTTGATCGATGTCTGCGCGCGACTCGAAATCCCGATTGTTCTGGCGAATGCGCGGATGTCGCCGCGGAGCGGAGCGCGTTTTAAGAAGTTCGCTGGAATCGCGGGATGGCTGTGGAAAATTCCGCGTCTCGTCTGTGTGCAGGATGAGGCTGACCGTGCTCGTTTCGCGGATCTCGGAGTTCCCCCGGAGCGACTGACGGTCACCGGGAATATCAAATACGATAATGCCCTCGCCGATTCCGAATCGAGGGAGGCGGAGTTCCGGGAGTTCGTCGCCGCTCTTGGTTTTGGTGCGAGCGATCCGATCATCGTGGCTGGCAGTACATGGGCTCCGGAAGAGACGGCGATTGCGGCTGCATTCACTGAGCTTCGGGGCGATTTTCCGGCGCTCCGGCTTATCATCGTTCCGCGACACGTCGAACGAAGCGACGCGATCGTCCGCGAGCTCGCGCCACTTCGAATCACTCGCCGCTCTGAGTTGCCGCAGCAGGCCGACGCATTGCTCATCGATGCGACCGGCGAATTGCGCGACTGGTACCGGCTCGCCACCGTTGTGTTTGTCGGTAAGAGCCTCCCCGGCATCGCACAGGTCGGTGGCCAGAATGCCGGTGAGCCCGCTGCAATCGGCGTCCCGGTTGTTTTCGGGCCGCACATGGAAAACTTTCAGGCGCTGAAGCGTCATCTTTTGGAAAAGGAAGCAGCCGTCCAAATCTCGGACGCGGGAAAACTCACCGAGACCCTCCGCCGCCTCCTGAGTGACGCAGCGCTGTGTCAGGCCATCGGCGCGCGGGCGCGAGCGGTCCTGGAGCCGCACCAAGGTGCGACCGGGCGGACGGCGGAAAAGATACAGGCTTCCAGCAGAGTCGCGGTGTAAGTTGAGCGCGAAAAAAGCCTTATTTGGGGGCGAAAGAATGGGTGATTATCGGGCGGTCTTGTGGCATCTTTCTTGCGACTGGAAGAAGCATCAACAGCCCAACTCTATCATTCATGGACGCAAACGAGTCACTCAACATCCGCGCCGAGCTTCAGGATCTTCATCAGAAGTATCGTGAAATGAAGCACAGCATCAACAACACGTTCGCCGTCATCATGGCCCTCAGCGAGCTCAGCCAGCGGAACCCCGCCCATCTCGAGAAGCTCGCGAAAGCAGTTTTGCAGCGCAGCCCGGATGTTGTTTCCCAGCTCAATCACTTTGGCGACATTTTGGGCGCATGTGCCAAAGGCGAGCCGTCTCCTGCGGCCCCATCGGCGACCTCCGGACTTTTTTAGTCGTATCCTGCACCGACTTCAGCGAGAACTACCGGCGATGCTCAAAGCCATTCGCTGTTTCATTTTAGCCGTAGTCGCCGCGCTCGTTCTTACCCCGTCGGCTTCCTTCGCCCAAGCACCAGAGCCTCGGGAGCCGGGCGAGTACATCATCGTGAGCGGAGGAGTTTCGCTATGGGCATGGGAAAAGTGGAAGGCCCAGCCGCATGATAACTGGTGGATGAATTTCATCCGCGCAGCCCGCATCCGCATCCAACAAATCAAAACGGCGAATCCACAGCAGCAGATTACATGGCTGGTTTACCGCCCCTCATACGTCTCGCGGGGACGTCAGGACGGTCGCGATTATCTCTCGTTGGTGTCGAGTGTGCGCGATGCTTTTGGCGTGCGCCTGATGTGGTTCGACAACTCGCGGCAGTTGGTAAATTACCTCAACCAAGGACAGCCGCGAGACCGGGTGAAAATCAATGGTTTCGAGTTTTTTGGACACAGCAACAAAGCGTGTCTTCTCTTTGATTACTCGAACATGATCGACAGCGCCTCAAAGTGCTGGCTGCACGAAAAAGACCTCGGCCAGATTCGTCGCGGACTGTTCACGCGCGATGCGTTGGTTCGCAGTTGGGGCTGCCATACAGGAGAGAGCATGAGCCAGAAATTCCGGTCCGCCACCGGCGTGTCCATGTGGGGGATGATCGGCAAATCGCAGTACATGACGAACGAGCTTCCCGTCCATGCGAAGCTGGGCGGACGTTGGGCGCGCTGAACTTTCCGGCTCGACACAACACTCGCAACTCTCGAAACCACCGCTGCATGACTTACGACGCGCTTAAAGCCATTTACGACACGCCTTTCTTCGACCTCATCTCGCGTTCCCGCGCTTCATACTTGGAGAACTGGAAAGAGAACGAGGTGCAACTCTGCACGCTTCTCTCGATCAAGACCGGCGGATGCTCCGAGGACTGCGGCTATTGCGCGCAATCGGCCCGCTACAACTCCGGAGTGCAGCGCGAATCGCTGATGACGCCGGACGCCATCGAAGAAGTCGCGCAGCGCGCTCGCGCAAACGGCTCCACGCGTTTTTGCATGGGTGCCGCATGGAAAGGCGTGAAGAGCGGCGATCCGCGATTTGAAAGCGTGCTGGAGAGCGTCCGCCGCGTCTCGCAACTTGGGATGGAAGTCTGCGTGACACTCGGCCAGCTCGGCGAGAGCGAGGCGCACGAGCTCAAGCAAGCAGGCGTCACCGCCTACAACCACAACATCGACACGTCGCCGGAGCATTATCCAAAGATCGTCACGACGCACACATTTCAAGACCGCCTCGACACGATCGGGCATGTGCAAAAAGCAGGCATGAGCGTCTGCTGCGGCGGCATCATCGGGCTCGGCGAGACCGAGGACGACCGGCTGAAAATGCTCGAAGTGCTCACCAATTTCTCACCTGCACCCGAGAGCGTGCCGATCAACTGCCTCATGCCCATGCCCGGCACTCCGCTCGAAGAACAGCCGCCCGTGGACATCTTTCAGCTCGTGCGTCTCATCGCCACGACGCGCATCGCATTGCCCAAGGCCAAAGTGCGCCTCTCCGCAGGCCGCACGCGCCTCACTCGTGAGGCGCAGGCACTGTGCTTCTTCGCTGGTGCAAACAGCATCTTCTACGGCGACAAACTTCTCACCGCCGCAAACCCCGACAAGGACGCGGATCATCAGCTCCTCGCAGCGCTCGACCTCAAGCCGCAAATGCCCTTCGCGGGCGAGCACGGCCCGTGCGCAGACGAGCAAGAATGCGGGACGAAGATGGCTTGCCTGACGTAGGTTTCATCGACCCGCCGATTGAGTAGTTGAGTGCCCGCGCGCATTCCGGCTACGGTGCTTCACTAATGAGCAAACCAGCCTGCCCGATGTGCGAGATGAACGATGTTTTGGACCTTCCTGAAAAATGGGAGTGTTCCACATGCGGTCACGAGTGGGAGAAGGAGCCCGAGGCGGAAAAAACACGCATTGTGAAGGATGCCCACGGCAATGTGCTCGTGGATGGCGATTGCGTGATCTTGATCAAAGACCTGCCGCTGAAAGGCTCGTCGCAAGTGCTCAAAGGCGGAACGAAATCGAAGCCAATCCGCCTCGTGGACGGCGACCACGAAATCTCCTGCAAAATCGATGGTGTCGCCATCGGATTGAAAGCGTGCTTCGTGAAAAAGGCATGACTAATGCCCCGGCATTCGTCCGCTGTCGAACGTAACGCAGCCTACTTCTCCTTGAGCGCCGCGACGCCCGGAAGCACTTTGCCTTCCAGCAGTTCCAGCGATGCGCCGCCGCCGGTGCTGATGAATGTCATCTTGTCGCCGACGCCAGCTTTTTTGACGGCTTTGACGCTGTCGCCGCCGCCGATGATTGTCTTTGCGCTGGTGTTTGCGGCGATGGCCTCGGCGATGGCGAAGGTTCCTTTTGCGCACGCTTTTACTTCAAAAACGCCCATCGGTCCGTTCCAAATCACCGTCTTTGCGGCAGCAATTTCTGCGGCGAAAAGCGCGACGCTTTCTGGTCCGATGTCCACGCCTTCCCAATCTGCCGGGATGCTCTCGCCGGGAGCGGTGTAACGGGTGTTGCCGACGGTTTTTGCGTCGAAATCGAACGCATCGGTGATGAGTGCGTCAGTCGGAATGAGCAGTTTCACACCACGCGCCTTTGCTTTGTCCAGCGCGGCTTGGGCGATGGGTTCCCACTCAGGTTTGTAGAGGCTTTTGCCGAGTGTGATGCCCTGCACGAGCTTGCGAAATGTGTAGGCCATGCCGCCGCCGATGATGATCGTGTCCGCCTTCTCAAGGAGGCGATTGATCACCTCGATCTTGTCGTTCACCTTCGCACCGCCCAGAATC
>JAYTMG010000121.1:0-4344 GCA_043728745.1 Verrucomicrobiaceae bacterium | reverse complement strand
GCGATGCGTTATCTGCGCCATCTCATCGACAACGGCGAGCTTGGCCAGCCGTATCACTTCCGCTCGTGCCGGTTGCAGGATTGGGGCACGCGCAACCTTGGCTGGCGGCAGGTGAAATCGCTCGCCGGCACCGGGGAACTTGGCGATATGCTCAGCCACCGCATCAACTTCGCACTGCACCTCATCGGCCCCATGAAGCGGATGGTCGCCAACGTAAAAAATCTCACGCCGATGCGCGGCGGAATGCCGAACGACACGGAGGACTGGGTGGCTATTCTCGCGGATTTTGTGAACGGTGCGACGGGCGTTCTGGAGAGCTCCAAACTCGCCAGCGGACGCAATGAATCGTGGCGCTCGCTCGACTACGTAGAGGTGAACGGCAGCGAAGGAACGTTCGAATTTACCACCGGAAAATGGAACGAGTTGCTCTTCGGAAAAGTCGGAGGCCCCGGCATCGCACCGCGCGCCGTGCCTCGGGAATTCTGGACGTGGCCGGGTTCGCCGCGTGATCCCGGCGTGGGCGATCCGCTCATCACCTTCCGCTACGATCAGGCCTTTGAATTTGTGGACGCCATCCGCTCCGGTCGCCCGTGTGTGCCGAGCTTCCACGAAGGCGCAGCTTCGCAAGCGGTGATGGATGCCGCTCTGGAGTCTGCCCAGACCGGAAAGTGGATCGACCTTATCCAAGCAAGCCTCAAGTAGCGGGGCCGTCCCGGCCCCGGAGACGCGACGCGTCGCCACCAATACGACATTTTTGGGTGAACTCTTTCAGAGTTGTATGTAGTAAGCCCTTCCGGACGAAGAATCTGCGAGCGACGGGCAGCGAAAGTAGTTCACGACTTTAGTCGGCGCGATGCGGCAAGCAGAAGCCGCACTGAAGCTCGCATGAAACGTCTCTCTGCGAAGCGTGCCCTCCTTCTCTTCTCAACGGTTTGACCGACTAAAGTCGTGGACTACTTTCGCCCTCCGATGCTCGGGAGCGCTTTCGCCTTCGCACAAGGTGAAGCTAACCAGATACTCAGAGTTCATGGGGCCGAGACGGCCCCACTACTGACCAAGCAGTCGCTCCCACTCGTCCTGCTTGAATCCCGTCGTCCCGCCTTTGGCGGTGAGCAGAAACGGGCGTTTCACGAGATTGCCGTTGCCCGCCAAAAGCGCGAGTGCCTCGGCTTCGGTGAGCTTTGGCAGGCGGTCTTTCATGTTGAGCGATTTGTAGTCGAGCCCGCTTGTGTTGAAGAGCCGCTTCAAGTCCCCGACGTAGCCCAGCATCGTCTTCAACTCGGCCACAGTTGGAGGCGTGTCGCGGATGGGGACGGTCGAATGTTTCACTCCGCGCTCTTGCAGAAATCGCACGGCTTTGCGGCAGGTGTCGCACTTTTCGTAGATGAATACCCGCGTGCTCATTTTGGTTCTCCGATGGTTTTAAGAATCACGTCTGCGTAGATGCGATGCCCGTAATCGTTCGGGTGATTGAGGCCGTTGCCGGAAATATCCATGTGCTTTTTTCGGTCGGAGATCGCGGTCCACGTTGCGGTGACATCGGCGAACGCCACGTCGGGGCCGACGAGCTTTGTCTGAGCCTCGGCGTAAAGCGGATAGATTTCCGGCTTTGCGTGAATCCATTCGCTGTTCGCGGTCATCGAGGAAACAAGGATCACCGAGCACTCCGGCAGCGCGGCACGGACGGGCTCGTAGATTTTTTGCAAGAGCTTCGCAAAGTCTTCGGGCGTGCGCTTTCCGGGGGCGTCGTTCATGCCAAACGCGACGAGAAAAAGATCCGGCTTTTCGGCGATTGCGGCGGCCACGCGGGTCACGCCCCACGCGGCATCCATCCCGCCCTTTGAGATATTGACGAGCGTGGGCTTTATGCCGAATCGCGCTTCGATTCCCTGCACGACTAGCGTGGGGTAGCCTGGCTGATTCGGCGCAGCCTTGGAAAGCGCGGACGCGTCCGCCTCCGTCGAGATGCTGTCGCCGAGCATCACGATCTTGAGAGGCTGCTTATTCTTGAGTCGTTCGCGCAGGGCGTCGAGGTGCGGGCTCGCGGAAACGACCGGCGCTTTCCAATCATCCTCGCTTGCATAAGTCGCGCCGGACTGCATGTCGTGCAGCACGCGACCGGGGCCGTAAAACATCCAGTTTTCGCTGCCGCGCTGAGAGCGGTAGGAGTGCGGCGCATTCGGCGCTGGATGCAGTTGGGCGCTTGTAAAAAACGGGATGCGCGACTCTGCCGTGAGCGTGATTTCGCGCGCTCCCGGCTGCCAGACGTAGTCGCGTCCGAGTTCGTAGATGGTCTCGCGCGAGGAACTGAAAACGCGCGGCGGTTCTTTCGGGATTCGCAGCAGCGTTGCTTTTGCCGTCGGGCGCGTCTCGCCGGTGAAAAGCAGCGATTCATTGTCGGTGAGCGATTCGGCTGCGGCAGAAAGGGCGAGCGTGGAGCAGAGAATGATAGAAAAGAGTTTCATCGGGTGAGCGGCGACGCTGCGGGAATTCTGCCGCGGTGGCAACAACGCTCCGGCATCGTTTGACGGATGTAGTCCACCGGGCAATTGTGGAGACAGATAGAGGCCCGGCTGGCTAAGAATACCGGTCCCTACAGATTCATTGACTCACATGACCGTTCGCATTTTAGCACTCGTAATCGCCGCCGCCGCAACGCTCGCGCGTGGAGCGACGCCCGACTTCAATCGGGACATTCGCCCTATCCTTTCGAACAACTGTTTTCACTGCCACGGCCCGGATGAAAAGGAGCGCAAAGGCGGCACGGATGGACTGCGGCTCGATACCGCAGAAGGCGCTGCGGCGGACCTCGGCGGCTATCCGGCGATTATTCCGGGGCAGCCGGAGAAGAGCGAGTTCATCCGGCGAATCATGACGGATGATCCCGACGATTTGATGCCGCCGGGCAAGACTGGCAAGAAGCTCACGCCGAGTGAGGTGGGGCTCTTGCGCGAATGGATCAAGGCGGGCGGAAAATACGAGAAGCATTGGGCTTACGAGCCGCCGGTGCGCAAGGCGGTGGAGGGAGGGATTGATTCGTTTATCACCGCAAGGCTGGCGAAGGAAAAGCTGGCGCTTCAGCCCGAGGCCGATCGCGCGACGCTCGCACGGCGTGTGGCTCTCGACCTCACGGGGCTGCCGCCTTCTTCGGATGAAGTGGCCGCATTTTTGAAAGACACCGCGCCGGGTGCTTACGAGCGCTACGTCGATGCGCAGCTTGCGAAGCAAGTGTATGGCGAGCACTGGGCGCGGATGTGGCTGGATCTTGCGCGCTATGCGGATTCCGCCGGATATGCGGACGATCCTTCGCGGACGATTTGGGCGTTCCGGGATTACGTGATTCGCTCGTATAATTCGAACAAGCCGTTCGACCAATTTACCATCGAGCAAATCGCCGGTGACCTACTTCCGAACCCGACCGACGACCAACTTATCGCGACGGCATTTCATCGAAACACGATGACGAATTCCGAGGGCGGCACGCAGGACGAGGAGTTTCGCAGTGCCGCGATTGTGGATCGCACAAATACGACCATGGCTGTGTGGATGGGCACTTCGTTCGCCTGCGCGCAGTGCCACACGCACAAGTATGACCCGATCTCGCATCACGAGTATTTCCAGATGTATGCGTTCTTTAATAATAGCGAGGACGCGGACCGGCGGGATGAGACGCCACTGCACAGCTTTCTCAGCGAGAGCCAAAAACAAAAGCGCGCGGAGCTGGAGCAGCGAATCGCGGCGACCGAAGCGAAGTTGAAGACTCCGGCACCCGCGCTCGCCGCGTCTGCGGAGAAGTGGGCGCGTGAGTTTCCGGCGAGTCTGAACTGGCGCGCTGCGCTTCCGGTTTCTGTAAAAGCGGCATCGGGAATTGCGCTCACCGTGGATGGCGAAGGAGCCGTGCTCGCCGCAAAAAACGAGGGGAAGACGGACGCCTACACGCTGGAGTTTGGGGCGCAATCGCTGCAAGCGGCTTCCGCGCTGCGCATTCAGGCGCTGCCGCACGACTCGCTTCCGGGCAAGGGGCCGGGGTTTTCCGGTGGTAATTTTGTGGTGACGCGAGTGCGTGCCGAGATCGTTCCGCCCGCTGCTGCGCCGGGTCCGGTGGCGCGCTATGTTCGTATCGAGTTGCCGGGTAACGCGAAGATTCTTCAGCTCGCGGAAGTGCAGGTTTTTTCCGCCGGCGAGAATGTCGCGACCAAGGGGCAGGCGACGCAGAGCAGCACTTATACGGATGCGGTAGCGAAGCGCGCGATCGATGGAAACACCGCGCCGCAATACGAGAAGGGCTCCGTCGCGCACTCTGCGGAATCGGACAATCCATGGTGGGAAGTCGATTTGAAATCC
>JAYTMG010000120.1:0-1484 GCA_043728745.1 Verrucomicrobiaceae bacterium | reverse complement strand
CGCGCGATCGATGGAAACACCGCGCCGCAATACGAGAAGGGCTCCGTCGCGCACTCTGCGGAATCGGACAATCCATGGTGGGAAGTCGATTTGAAATCCACGCGCTCGCTGGATCGCGTCGTGGTTTGGAATCGTGCGGAAGCCTCCGAGCGGCTCGATGGATTCCGCATCGTAGCGCTCGATGAAAAGCGGCAGCCGGTTTGGGAAAAAGCGGACAACAAATCCGCTTTGGAGATCCCGTTCGATCTCACGGGTCGTCGCGAGGTCGTATTTAGCGAGGCAGTCGCGGATTTTACGCAGCCGGATTTCGACGAGGCGGGAGTCCTTGCCACGGCGGGGAAGCCCAAAAAGAAAGGCCCGCAGAAAGGCTGGGCCATCGGCGGCGGAGTCGGCAAACCGCACTCGCTCACCTTAATTGCAGCGAAGCCGCTGGAGCTTCCGGCAGACGCGAAGCTCGTCGTGACGATCGAGACGAAGTCCGCTTTTCCGGCGCACAATCTCGGGCATTTCCGGATCGCTGCGACGAGCGATGCCCGCGTTGCCGAGGTGATGGAAGTGCTCGACAGCGCGCAGGCTGCGCGGAAGAAAAACGAAGGCTCCGAGTGGGCGCTGACGGATCTCCCGGTGGCGGAACGCGAGGCGTTTTTGAAGAGCTATTATATTCAGGAGAAAGCGCCCGAGATGAAACCGGACCGCGATAAACTCGCGGCGCTCCGCAAGGAACTTGGCGACCTCAAACCGGACACCGTGCCCGTGATGCGCGACCTCGCCGAGGGCAAAGGTCGCAAGACGAATATCCACATTCGCGGGAACTATCTGTCGCTCGGCGATGAGGTAACGGCCGGATTCCCAGCCATTTTACATCCGCCGCAAGCAGGCGCGCCGATGAATCGGTTCACGCTCGCTCGCTGGCTGGTGGACCCGAAGAATCCGCTCACTGCCCGCGTGGTGGCGAACCGCTATTGGGAGGCGATTTTTGGCATCGGGTTGGTGCGGACGAGTGAGGAGTTTGGCGCGCAAGGCGAAACGCCAGCGAACTCGGAACTGCTTGATTGGCTCGCCGTGGAGTTGATGGAGAAAAAGTGGGACACGAAGGCGTTTTTGAAGACGCTCGTGACTTCCGCAGCATACCGGCAATCGTCAAAAGTTACGCCGGAGGCGCTGGAACGCGACCCGGAGAATCAGCTCGCATCGCGAGGGCCTCGCGTGCGACTCAGCGCGGAAATGGTGCGCGACCAGGCGCTCGCGGTGAGCGGTCTGCTCAGCGCGAAGATGTTTGGCCCGAGTGTCCGCCCTGCCCGCCCGAATGCGGGCCTCAGCGCGGCATTTGGCGGCGGGCTCGACTGGCAGACGAGCTCCGGTGAAGACCGGTTCCGGCGCGGCATTTATACGGAATGGCGGCGGACTTCGCCGTATCCTTCGATGGTGACTTTCGACGCGACCAGCCGTGAGATTTGCACCATCCGGCGCAACCGCTCGAACAC
>JAYTMG010000119.1:0-19091 GCA_043728745.1 Verrucomicrobiaceae bacterium | reverse complement strand
CGCTCAATCGGATGCAGCGGAGGGCCGAAGGCCCGCAATGTAATAGCCCAGGGTCAGCGACGAAGGAGCGCAGCCCTGGGTTCTGAGGGAAGAAAAGATGTAGCCCTGAAAGGGCGGCATTCTTCGCGTGCTCGGCGGTTCAATCACGCCCTTGCAGGGCTCGTTCCGTTTATCACAGGTGACCCAGGCCTGCGCTCCTTCGTCGCTTTGCCTGGGCTATTACATTGCCGGGCTTTCAGCCCTGTTGTTCCGGTGTCGGGCTGCCTTTTAGAGCGACATTGAACCACGCTCAGAGTAGAACCGTAACCGAAACAATGAGCACATCAGTCCAGACACCACCTTCAGCCCCCAGCCGTTTCACGCTCTTCGCCGTTCCCGCTCTTTCGCGCGCCCCAACTTATCTGGCCATCGGGGTTGCTATTTTGCTGCTCGATTTCCTCACAGGGCCGTTCCTGCTCTTTCCCATCCTTTTTGTCATCCCTGTCACGCTGGCCGCTTGGTTCCACAGCCCTCGCCTGGCTTACGCACTTGCCATTTCGCTGCCGCTGGGTCGGTTGTTCATTGCCGGGTTTATGGATGTTCCGTCGCCGTTGGTTTATATCGCCGCCAACGCTCTCATCCGGGTCGTGGTGCTTCTCTTCTTGGCGTTTCTTGTTAGCCGCACCGCCCGCCAGACTAAGGAGCTGGAGCGGCGCGTGAACGACCTCGTGACGATGTGCGCTTGGTCGCGCACCGTCGAGTATCAGGGCGAGTGGATTTCCTTCGAGCAGTATTTGCTCCGCCGCTTCAACATCAACACGAGTCACGGCATGTCGCCAGCCGAAGCCGAGAAGATAATCGGCGCACTCAAATCCAAGGACCGCAACGCCTAATCGCGTCCTTGCAGCTCATCCCGTTAATTTCACGGGACCCAGGCCTGCGCTCCTTCGTCGCTTTGCCTGGGCTATAACATTGCCGGGCTTTCAGCCCTGTATCTGGATAACCTCGCTTGGCGAAGGAGCGTGGTAAATGGGAGCAGGTGTAAAGGAGCGGCGAATTGATTCGCCGTCTTGCACAACGCGAAGCGTCCAATGCGATAGCCGCGCTCATCCGAGCGCCACACCCATTCGATTGGGCGCTGCGCGCGCGGACGGTCGGCGAATGAATTCGCCGCTCCATGACGCGCCTTCGTTTTGGTGCGGCTACCCACATCCGTCGTCCGGCTGCCTTTTGACGGGAACTTTACCACACCCGATGGCGGTGGCGCGTCAGACTTTCCGCCCGAACTTCTTTTCGAGCTCCGGGTAGCTGAGCTGGATCATGGTGGGGCGGCCGTGGGGGCAGGTGTAGGGGAGGTCGCAGGCGAGGAGATCCTGGATGAGGCGGAGGCACTCGGGCTCGCGGAGGACGTCGTTCGCTTTCACGGCGTGGCGGCAGACGGTCTTGGCGATCATGTCTTCGCCGAGGCGCAGTTTGCTGGTTTGCGCGGAGGTTTCGCGCAGGTCGTCGATCATGTCGCGGAGCATTTGCGAGGGGTCGTCGGCTTTGAGGAACTGCGGGAGGGCGTCAATTTTGAAGGTGCCGCCGCCGAAGGGCTCGAGGCCGATGCCGGCGCGGTTCATGACTTCGAGGTTTTGCTCCAGCCAGTCGGCATCCTTGGGGGGGACGTGGAGGGTGAAGGGGAGGAGGAGGCGCTGGGTGGGGACGCCTTCGCTTTCCATGCGGCGGCTCATTTCCTCGAAGAGGATGCGCTCGTGCGCGGCGTGCTGGTCCACGAGGACGAGGCCGGTGGCGTTTTCCATGATGATGTAGAGCTTGCCGAGGACGCCGATGATTTTGAAATCGGATGATGGGCGCGGTGTGGCGGGCGGCGCGGGTGCCGGCGCGGGCGCGGGGCGCGGTGGCTCGGGTGCAGCGATGGCTGCGGGCATCGGGGGCTCGGGCGCGGGTGCGGGCTCCGGGGCGGACTGCGGGAAGGGCATGGTCCATTCGCGGCGGAGTGAGAGGTTCTCGACGGGCAGGGGAAGGGGAACGGTGTGGTCCTCCATGACGACGCGTCGCGGGGCGGGGGCGGTGAATGTTTTTGTCCAGCTCGCGCGGTCGGTTTCGAGGGTGCGGCGGGTGATTTCGACGATGACTTCGCGGACGTGTGCGGGGTCGCGGAAGCGGACTTCGCGCTTGGCGGGGTGGACGTTGACATCGACGGCGGCGGGGTCCATGTCGAGGAAGAGAAAGGTGAGGGGATGCTGCCCTTTCATGAGGGCGGTGTGGTATCCTTCGCGGAGGGCGAAATTGATGGTGGAGTTTTCGACGGGGCGTCCGTTGAGGAAGATGATTTGCTGTTGCCGCGAGGAGCGGCTGACTCCGGCGCGGCCCATGAATCCACGGACGCGGATGCCGGCGATTTCCTCCTCGGGGACTTCGAGCAACTCGGCGACGAGTGCCGCGCCTGCGAGGTCGCGGATGCGCTCGCGGAGGGTCTGTCCGGGCGGGAGTTGATAGACGAGACGCTCGTCATTGAGGAAGACGAAGCCGATGTGCGGATGGCCGACGGCTTGCAGGTAGAGGACGTGTTCGACGTGGTTGGCCTCGGTGTTTTCGGTGCGGAGAAATTTGCGTCGGGCGGGGAGATTGTAAAAGAGCGAGCGGACTTCGATCTGCGTGCCCTCGGCTTCGCCACAGTCGCGGACGGCTTCGATTTTCCCGGCGTTCACGAGAACCTCGGTGCCTGCGAGTGCGCCGCGTTCGCGCGTGGCGAGACGAAAGCGGGAGACGCTGGCGATGCTCGGCAGGGCTTCTCCGCGGAAGCCGAGCGTGCTGATGGCCATGAGGTCGGCGCCTGTCTTGATCTTGCTGGTGGCGTGGCGCTCAAGGCAGAGGAGCGCGTCGTCGCGGTCCATGCCGATGCCATTATCGACGATGCGGATGGAGCTGTTGCCGCCTTTGCGGATGAGGACTTCGATGCGTGTGGCCTGGGCGTCGATGGAGTTTTCGACGAGCTCTTTCACGACGCTGGCGGGCCGCTCCACGACTTCGCCTGCGGCCACCTGGCAGGCGACGGCTTCGGATAGAAGAGCGATTCTAGACATGGTCGAATGACGGATGGCGAACGACGAACGGGTCTTCGTCGCTGGTCATTTCTTCAGCTCCAAAGCGTATAAAGGCACGTGACCACGAACGCGGCAAAGACGCGGAGCGATACGCGGCGGTTGGGTTCGAATAGGAATAGCGGCATGGCTACCGGTCTGAGTGCTGGTTTTTTGGGATGCGGGCAACTTTTTTCGTGCGGTCGTGGCACGGACGCCCCGTCCGTGATCGTGCCCCGGACGCCCCGTCCGGCATCACGTCACACGGCGCAGCCGCATTTACGGGTCACGGTTTGATCTTTATTGGGCTTCGCCGTTTGGATTTTCCGGACGGGGCGTCCGGGGCACGATCACGAACGAGGGCGTTCGTGCCACGCGAAATAAATTTCCCTCCCGCGCTTCGACCGACTAAGGATGGCTGCGTGAAACACACCGCACTCGCATTCCTCGCAGCCTGCCCATTCGCTTTGGCAGATGTCACCGTCACCGAAAAAGCCGGAGCCGTAGCCATCGCGGTCGATGGCAAGCTCGTCACCGAGTATCACTTTGGCGACGCGCCGCACGTTTACTATTACCCGTTCATCGGGCCGGGCGGCGTGAAGATGACGCGCGATTACCCGATGGCGAAAACGGAGGGCGAGGAGACGGACCATCCGCATCATCGTTCGATTTGGTTTTCGCATGGAGATGTGAACGGCGTGGATTTTTGGTCCGAGCCCGCGAGCCACAAAGGAACGCCGAAGCAGGCACCCGGAAAGATCGAGCACGATGGAGTGCTGAAAGCGGAAGGCGGAAAAGAGTCGGGCGTTTTGGAGACGAAGCAAAAGTGGACCGCGCCCGATGGCAGCGTGCCGATTCGTAGCACGCAGGTTTTCCGCGTCTATTCCGGCCCCGCGACGGAGCGGGTGGCGGATTTTGAAATCACGCTGACGGCAGGCGACAAGGATGTCGTCTTCGGCGACACGAAGGAAGGCACGGCGGCGATTCGCATCGCGGAGAGCATGAGGCTGAAGCAGCCGAAGGCGCCGGGAAAAGGGCGTATCATTAACAGCGAGGGCGACGCAGACGGCAAGGCGTGGGGACAAAAGGCGAAGTGGGTGACGATGAGCGGGCCCATCGGCGAGAAGACCTACTCGATCACGATGATGGACCATCCATCGAATCTCCGCCACGCGACCCGCTGGCACGCGCGCGACTACGGCCTTTTTGCGGCGAATCCGTTTTGCGCGGCGGAGATGGACAAGACGGCGGAGAAAGGCTCCGGCGCTTACACGCTGAAGGCCGGACAATCGTTCACGCTGAAATATCGCATGGCATTCACCGAAGGCGACGCGGCTGCGGCAAAAGCAGCGGAGCGTTTTGCGGCTTGGAAGTGAGATAACAGGCTTTTACTTTTCCGCGTCTAATGACGGGCAGTGGCGGCGCGTGTGGGCATTTGAACCTATGCACACCACCACCACAGAACCGCTGCTATCCAGAATCCATGACCGGCTTGCCCGGTCGAAAGTCTTCACTTTATCGCTCGCGCTGCACACGGCGATCGTCGTCATTCTCGGCGGCATCGTGATCGTGAAACAGACCATGCCGGTGGAAGACATGACGTCCAGTTCGGGCTATACCGTGCCGGACGAAATATCTTTGCCGACGACGCGGGAATCCACCATCGAAGTTCCGCCGGATACGACTTTAAGCGCTACTCCTGCGGCGACGGTGCCGAAGTTCGACAGCCCGCAGTCGTCCGTGATTCTCGTCAATCGGCCTGCGAATATGACGGTGCCCACATTGCGCATGAATTTACCCACCAATGCTGTGCCGACGATGATGCCCGCAGTGCCCACGTCGCTCGGTGCGCCCAAGGCGGGCGACATGGAACTTCGTTTTCAGCACGACGCAAAAGGGCGGATTATGACGGGCGGAACGTCCGGGACAAAACCCACCGACCAGACCGAACAAGCCGTCCTCCGCGCCCTCGCATGGCTCCGCAAAACGCAGAACGCCGACGGCTCGTGGGCCGAGCGAAATCGCGCTGCGATGACCGGGCTGGCGCTGCTCTGTTTCCTCGGACACGGCGAGTACGGGCAGTCTCCGGAATTCGGGCTCACCGTGAATCGCGCGATCGACTGGATCCTCGAAAACGGCACTGCTTCCGGCAGCCGGCTTTCGATGACGAAGGACGATTGGGGCACTGGCAATGCGGGCGTCTATGAGCACGGCATCGCGACTTACGCCCTCGGCGAATATTACACGATGACGACGCTCGCAGGGAAACCCGACGAGCGAGTCGTGGAGCTCTTTCGCGCCGCAGTCGGGCATATTGTGGAAGGGCAGGGGATCGACGGCGGATGGATGTATTCCTTCAACAAAACGCAGAGCGACACGTCGGTCTCCGGATGGCAGGTGCAGGCGCTCAAAGCCGCGCATCTCTCCGAATTGAAAATCCCCGGCGTCGAAAAAGCACTCGACCGCGCGATGATTAACTTCAATCGCGTGCAGACGGACAAAGGAGGCTACGGCTATCGCAAGGCGGAGGACCGCTGGTCGCTGACCGGCGTCGGCGTGCTGTGCGAGATGTTCTGGCGCGGCGCACGTGACACCGGCTGCAAGCGCGGCGTGGAATTCATCATGCGCGGGCTCGACGAATTTCCCGTGCGATACCAGCACGAAAAAGCCGACCTTTACGCGTGGTACTACCACACGCAGGCGTTGCTCATGTTTGGCGGGAGCAGTTGGAGAAAATGGAACGATCTATTCTCCAACGAAATCGTCAAAGCTCAGTCGCCCGATGGAAGCTGGCCCGTCATGCAAAATCCCGCGCACGGAAGTTTGCAGACCGAGAGCAGCGCGACCGGCGCGACCTACCGCACCGCGCTCAGCGTGCTCATGCTGGAATCCTACTACCGCTACCTTCCCGCGAATCGGGAATGAGGCCTACTTGATTTCCTTGATGCGGATATTGCGCCAACGGATCTCCTCGCCGGGGTTCTTCCCCTTGCCGATGCCGTGAACTTGCAGAGCGATGATGCCTTTTTGCGTCAGCCCGTCCGTAAGTTCCGCCGCCTGCACGCCGTTGACGAAAGTCTTGATGGAGTCGCCCTTGCACTCGATGCGCGCGGCGTTCCAATCGCCCTGCTTGAACGCCTTCTGCGCAGCGTCGTTGCCCTTCAGATCCTTCAGCCAGTCTCGGCGCGATTCGTCGTAGATGCCGCCGGTGTAAGCACGCGGCGACGGGTCGATTTCAAACTGGTAGCCGTGGACTCGGTCCGCGCCGATCTTCTTCACGCGCTTCTTTTCGTCGGTCTCCTTCGGGTTCACATACTCGGTGGGCTTGTCGAAGAACTTGCTGCGAAACTGCACGCCAGAGTTCATGTTGTTCGCGACTTTGAATTCGAACTCCAGCACGAAGTCGCCGTATTCCTGAGTCGTACACAGGAACGAATTGCCCGTCCCGGCGACCGTCTTACCGACGACTGCGCCGTCTTCCACACGATACTCCGCCTTGCCGCTGTGCTGCTCCCAGCCGGTCAGATCCTTGCCATTAAAGAGAGGAGTGAAACCCTCTTGAGTAAATGCAGTGGCTCCGGAAATGGCGATGATGGCGATGACGTATTTCATGTGTGAGCGCACACGATGCGTAAAACAACTGAGCGATGCTACAAAGTTTTCCGTCATCTGAGTCTGAAGCGGGCGACGGACTTATTTTCGGCGTTGCGATTTCCGAGCTTGCGTCTGCGCGAAAACCGAACACTCTGCGCGGTCTCAAACGGATGGGTGGCAGAGTGGTCGATCGCGCCCGCTTGGAAAGCGTGTTAGGTCTAAACAACCTACGAGGGTTCGAATCCCTCCCCATCCGCCATCCCCCTTTTTATTCCCGCAAGGCGACTACGGAACCTCGATTACCACAATCTTCTGGCTGTGGTCGGTCAATGTCACCCGCGCCACGATTTGCCGGGATGAATTGACGCTCCGTGTTTGTGCGGGCGTTTTCTTGACCGCGTTCAGGACGGTGAAACTCCGGACCGTTTTCCCAGCGATCCGCTGACCCTCTTTAAGGAGAAGCGCGGTCCAGCCAGTGGAATCCACTCCCCAAAGCCCCACGCGGTTTGAGGCGGTATCCACCGAGGCTACGAAAACCGGCGCGCTGTTGGCGCCTCCGGGCAATGCGAGGGAGGTGAACGCTTTGAATCTCCCACCCGCGCCTGACGCATGCTCGCCTTCACGGGCGACCAATTGTGGAGCGGCGGTTCCTTTCGTCCACCAAATTCCTGTATCATTCCGCGAAGTCACTCCGAGCCCTTTGACGTTCGCGACTATCGCAGTCCCCACGCCGCGGACTGTGGCGTAGGCTTTGAACGAAGTAAACTGGAGCGTCGGGTGTGGACGTCCACCCTCGGTGAAAGCGCGCATAATCGCGTCATCCCATACAAACAGTGCGCTATCGTTCGCGTGGGTCACACCGCCGAAATCCATGGCAAGCCGGGCGGAAAACATCGGTCCGCGCGGCACGCCAAACGCTTCGAACTTCGAGCCAAATATCGCGCCCGGCGCGCGCTCGTTGGTGACGGCGATGATGGTAAAACCAAGCGGCGTGAATTCTAGGATCGCCTGCGTGTTGTCGGTGAAATCCACCCGCACGAAAATCTCGCGGGCATCCGGCGTGTAGCCATGTCCACGGGTGATCGCTCCCACCGGCAGGGCGTCAAATGAGAGCACCGTCTTGCTCCCATCATTGAGCGACAGCGTATCTCCTTCCCGAAGCGCAAGTGTCGTCTCCGACGGCGTGGCGAACCATAGCCCCATATCGCGAGCCGGGGGAGCGCCGCGCAAACTTGCAGTGAACGCGATCCACTCATCGCAAAAGAGAGCGGCTTTGATCGTTTTCCACACTTCGTCAGACGTGCCGGGCGACACGTCTCCAGTCCGTGCGATACGTGCGGTAGCGCCTCCGCGATTTGAGTATAGACCCTCCTCCAGCGAGCCGGATTCCGTCCCGAAAAATGCGACCTCGCCGAGACTGTTCAGCATCGGGTCGGAGAGTTTTGTAAAGCCCCCGCTTCCTGTCTTCGCTATGATCCCGTTTGCGACAATTGCGTTCACGGATCCTGTCTGCGTCGCGATTCGGGCGAGGAATGCTACGTCGCCAGCGTCATTGATACTTGGAACACCAAAGGTCCGAAACGTCCCGGCACCGTATGCGTCATCTCCGGATGCCACGACGATTTCAGGTTCCACCGGCGGCCCCTTGTCGATTTTGAATGAATCATCCACGGAGCCCGAGGCGCTCACGAACTTCACCTCAAGACGCTCGGGGTGAATATCCAGCACGACAGAACCGAGTCGGCGGAAAGACGTTCGCATCGCGGGATGTGGTACGTCCACCACATCCGGGCCAAACACCGAACCGCCCGTGCCGGCCACGACGTAGGCGGTCCCTTTGCGCGGCGCACCTTTCGGCGGCTTTGGATACACAGACGGCGACGAGCTCAGGATGAAACGGGGCACAAACGAACTTGCCGGTCCGTAGTGACCGTCGATCAATTTTGAGCGCTCGTAAGCGTGACTATGCCCGCACAGCACGAGGTCCACGCCGCCGGCTTCGAGTATCGGGACGATGTTCTCCCGCATCGCCCGCATCGCCGGATCTGTATCCGAATCGTGGCCGGCCTTGGAATAGGGCGCGTGGTGCCAGTATGCTACCACCCATGACTTCCGTGTGGCGGCGAGGTCAGCGCGAAGCCATTTTGCCATCGCTCCACTGGGCGCTGGGGAGGAAGTCATTGAATCCAGGCAGATGAAATGTGCATCCCCGCAGTCAAACGAGTAGTAGCGCTCTGTGCCGGAAGCAGTGCCGCCGCATTCGCCACGGGTCGGCAGTGAAAAAATGTCGGTGTAAGCAATTCGTTTCGTCGGGTCGCGGGATTGAGCGGTGTCGTGATTGCCAATGCTCGGCCACAATGGAGTCGTCCGCAACTGCGCTGGGAACCGCTCAAACACGGCACTTTGATATTCCGAGTCCGTTCCATTTTCATACGCATTGTCCCCCAACATGAGCAGTGCATCTACCGACGCATTTCCGTTGAACGCGGTGAACCCATCTCGCACAGCCGCGGCCCCGCTCCGCCCGGAATCCCCGAGCACCCAGACGCGCACCGGCTTCGCAGAATCGGCAGTTGGGGGAGTTTTGAAAAAATACTCCGGCCCCTCCTCGTCCACCGCCGACGGCGTTCCGATGGAGTAAAAGTAAGTCGTGTCCGGCTTCAGCCCCGTGACTTGAACAACGTGATCCTTTGTTACGGTGGAAACCGTCGCCCGTCCGGTCAAGGCCCCAAGCGATGTGCCATAGCGCACCGCACTCTCGGAGGCAGTCGCAGTCCGCCAGCGCACGGTCATCCGCGAAGAACTTGCGCTTTGCAGGTAAGGACCGCGCACCGCAGCCCACGCCTCTGCATCGCCGGAAAGCAGCAGCAGCAGCAGGCAAAAGAGCACGGTAGATTGGAAGCGAAAACTGAACGACGCGCGCCACCGCGTTGGACTTTTTCTCCGCACTGAGGAGTTGGTGCAATTGCGATCAAACGCAACCACCGTTCCACCGATTGGTGACGACAAGACTATCAGCTTAAAACCCATCAACCCCGTTGATTTGCGCACCAATCGAACGACGGGCAAGTTAAATAGCGCCCGCCGCGATGGACATGGTGTGACTGAAAAGTGGAATGCGCGAGTGCCCCGCAATCGTAGCGGGGCCGTCTCGGCCTCAAGCGCCAAAGGTGCTTTCGCGCTGCGACACTACATGTCGCGCTGGGGACAGGTTGGAAACCTGTCTTACTTTGCGCGTCCACTTTTGGCGCGAGCGGAGTAGCGAAAGTAGGACAGGTTTCCAACCTGTCGGGCTCGCAAGAGCGGGGGCGGTGTTCGTGATATGGGCGCTGGGACAGGTTGGAAACCTGTCTTACTTTGCGCGTCCACTTTTAGAGCGAGTGGAGTAGCGAAAGTAGGACAGGTTTCCAACCTGTCGGGCTCGCAACTACGGGGGAGGTGTTCGTGATATGGGCGCTGGGACAGGTTGGAAACCTGTCTTACTTTTGCGCGTCCACTTTTAGAGCGAGTGGAGCAGCGAAAGTAGGACAGGTTTCCAACCTGTCGGGCTCGCAACTACGGGGGCGGTGTTCGTGATATGGGCGCTGGGACAGGTTGGAAACCTGTCTTACTTTGCGCGTCCACGTTTAATCATACCCGATGGCGGGCTCGTGAATCGGGATTTTCACCGAACCAGCGTCCTGAAAAATTAGTCTGGCGAACGGCCTGCGCTCGGCCATTAATCCTGCCACCGTATGCAAAATCTTCTCCGACTCTTTTCCTGCGCACTCGCGCTCATTTTATCCACCGCTCCGCTGCGTGCAGAAGACGCGGCGCTTTGGCTGAAGTATCCGGGGGGCGAGGGGCCGGGGAAGGGGAAGCATGTGGTGCTGATTGCGGCGGACCAGGAGTATCGCAGCGAGCAGTCGATGCCGATGTTGGCGAAGGTTTTGAGCACGCATCATGGGTTTGATTGCACGGTGCTTTTTGCGGTGGATGAGAAGGGGGAGGTGGACCCGACGATGCCGGTGTATCCGGAGAAGGGGCAGAAGCTGCGGGAGCATCATATCGCTGGTCTGGAGCAGCTCGCGTCGGCGGACTTGGTGGTCTTTTTCCCGCGCTTGCTGACGCTGCCGTTGGCGGAGCGGGAGCTGATTGTGAAGTATGTGGATTCGGGGAGGCCGTTTATGTCGCTGCGGACGGGGAACCACGGGTTTCACGCGGCGCTGCCTTATAAGATGAATGGCAAGCAGGTGCGCTGGGGCGAGGATGTGCTGGGCGGTTCGTTCATGGGGCACCATGGGCGGTATCATGCGGATTCGACGCGGGGGAATATTGTGCCGGAGCAGGCGGGGCATCTTATCCTGCGCGGGGTGAGCGACATTTGGGGGGACTCGGATGTTTACCGGACTTATAAGGAGGGCGGGAGTCTGCCGGAGGGTTGCACGGCGCTGGTGTGGGGGCAGCCGCTGATGGGCCGTAAGCAGACGGATGAGCCGAATCCCAAGCTGGAGCCGCTGCCGGTGGCGTGGTTCAAGAACTGGGAGACGAGCGAGGGGAAAAAGGCGCGCGTTTTTCACTCCACGATGGGCAGCGGGACGGACCTGCAAAACCCTGGCTTGCGCCGTCTGATCGTCAACGCGGTGTATTGGGGCATGGGCTTGGAGGGGGACATCTCGCCGACGCGCTCCGTGGATGTTGTGGGCGTTTACGCGCCGCTGGAGAGCGGGTTCGATTACAAAAAAATCGGCGTGGTTGCGAAGCCGGTATCGGCTTACAAGTAGGGCGCGGCAGGAGCGGATGCGGGAGCGCAATCGCTGCGCTGAAGACTATCCGCGGTCGAGCGCGGCGCGCAGGTTGCGGTCGATCCGTCCGGTGACGGGGAGGCCGCTGTCGCTCTGGAATTGTTGAATCGCACGCTGGGTGCGGTAGCCCATGTCGCCATCGATCGGGCCGGGGCTGTATCCACGGCGAGTGAGCAGGATTTGCACATCGCGGACTTCCGAACGGCTCACGGAGCTGTAGCCGCTGGTGCGGTAGCCGGAGTAGCCAGTGTAGTCGTATCGTGGGGTGACGATGACCCAACTGCCGCCATACCAACGGTAGCTGTGGTTATTCCACGAGTAGTTGCGGCCACGATCCCAGCCCCGGTAGGCATGGGAAGGCGCGTGGTAATATTGGTAGCGCGACCACCCGCGGTCGTTGTGGCTGTCGTTATGGTTCGAATACCGCCCATCGTCGTGGGAGCTACCGCGTGAACGGGATTGATTAGACGATGCGCGCTCATCGCGTTGCTCAATTACCACCGAGCGTTGTGGCACTGATCCGCGCTGGCGCTGCGCTGAGAGGACGACGGGCCGGGATGCGGAGTTTTTCTTTTCGGACTTGGAAGACTTCTCGCCGTGCTTCTTGTCGTTGTCCTTGGATTTTGCCTGTAAGGGCTGGCCCAAGATGCCACTGAGCGCGAGCGTCAGGCCGAGAGTGAGTAGTTTTTTCATTGTGTATAATACATCGTCCTTCGCGGATGCCACGGCTGTATGAATCGGACCTGTCACAGCGCCGCACGGGTGGCGCAGTCCGGTTCGCTCGGCGCTGATAGAATCCACCCTTTCGGCGGAAGAATAAACGCCGCTGCTTGCCAAGGACGCGGATGGTGCGTAGTTTCCGCCCCCATTTTATGAGCACTAAACGAGTATCACTTTACGACACCACCCTTCGCGACGGAACGCAGGGGACCGGGATTTCGTTCTCGGTGCTGGATAAGATTCGCGTGGCGGAGAAGCTCGATGAATTCGGGATCGATTACATCGAAGGCGGATGGCCGGGGAGTAATCCGAAAGACGCGGAGTTTTTCACCGAGGCGGCAAAGCGCAAGTGGAAGCATGCGAAGCTGGCGGCATTTGGGATGACGCGTCGAGGCAACTCGAAGGTGGAGGACGATGCGCAGGTGAAGGCGTTGCTCGATGCGCAGACGCCCGTCGTTTGTGTGGTGGGCAAAACGTGGCCGCTGCATGTGACGCATGTTTTCAAAGTCACGACGGAGGAAAACCTCGCGATGATCGGCGATACGGTGCGCTATTTGAAAAGCAAAGGGCGCGAGGTTCTTTACGATGCGGAGCATTATTTCGACGCGTATAAGGACGACCCGGAGTACGCGCTGGAGACTATCAAAGTCGCCACGGACGCGGGCGCGGACCTCGTGGTGCTCTGCGAGACGAATGGGGGGAATTTGCCGGGCTTCATCGGCGAGGTGACGCGCAAGGCAATCGCGCATCTCGGGCGACCGGTGGGCATTCATACGCACAACGATTGCGGTCTCGGCGTGGCGAATGCGCTGGCGGCGATCGAGGCCGGGGCGTGTCAGGTGCAGGGGACGATCAACGGCTACGGCGAGCGCGTGGGGAACTGCAATCTCATCACGGCAATCGCGAATCTACAGCTCAAGCTCGGCATTCCCGTGTGCGAGGATCTCACGAAGCTGCGGGAGCTCGGGCAATTCGTGGCGGAGCTCGCGAATGTCGCGCCGGATATTCGCGCGCCATTTGTCGGGACTGCGGCCTTTACGCACAAAGGTGGGCTGCATGTCGATGCGGTGCAAAAGCTCGCGAGCAGCTACGAGCACATCGACCCTGCTTTGGTGGGGAATGAGCGCGTCATCGCCGTGTCCGACATGAGCGGTCAGGCGAATATCTTGCACCGTGCGGAGGCGCTCGGCTATCCGCTCGGCAAGGGCTCGGATGAAGTCAAAAAGGTGCTGAATGAAGTGAAGCAGCGGGAGTCGGAAGGCTACGAGTATGAGTCGGCGGAAGCGTCGTTTGCGCTGCTGCTGCGCAAGGTTACGGGGAAATATAAGCCGCTTTTCGAGATGCAGGAATATCACTGCACGTATCGCTGCGCAGGCGACGGACGCTGGAACAAATGCGAGGCGACGGTGAAGCTGCGGATGGACGGAAAGGAGAGCTATCAGGTCGCGGAAGGCGATGGGCCGGTGAATGCGCTGGACGCGGCTTTGCGAAAGGCGCTCGCGCCATTTCATCCGGGCATTTCCGCCATCCGGCTGGAGGATTACAAAGTGCGAATCATCAACGGGCAATCCGGCACCGCCGCGAGAACGCGCGTCCACATCACCAGCAGCGACGGCAGCGATGCGTGGGGCACCGTGGGCGTGAGCGACAATATCATCCAGGCGAGCTGGCTGGCGCTGGTGGACAGTTTCGAATACAAACTCGGCAATTCCCAATGACGCCGAAAAAGAAAGCACCCACTGCGGGAGACCGCATCGAGAGCATCAATGAGCATCTCGGGCGTCGTGTGAAAAAGCTGCGCGCTGGCCGCGGCTGGTCGCTGGATAACCTTGCGCAGGCGAGCGGCGTTTCGCGCTCGATGTTGAGCGAGATCGAACGCGAGAAGGCGAACCCGACGCTCACGGTGACATTCCGAATCGCCAGTGCGTTTGGGATGGGCATCGCCGAACTCATCGAGACGAGCGAGCGGCAGGCCGCTATTCAGGTCGTGCGCGCTTCGGATCGCGGGCAGGTTTATCGGTCCGACAAGAACTGCCAGATCCGCACACTCTCGCCGCTCAATCTCGAAAAAGATGTGGAGTTTTACGAAGTCACGGTGCGCGTCGGTTGCGAGCTGCGCAGCACGCCGCACTACGAGGGGACGCGCGAATTTTTGACGGTGGAGAAGGGGAATATCCGGCTGGAAAGTCTCGATGATTCGGCGGACCTCGGGCCCGCAGATTCCGCGACTTATCGCGCCGACGTGCCGCATTCGATCGTCAATATCGGCGACTGCGAAGCGGTGCTCTTCCTTGTGGATATTTATCGGTGAAGACTGTCCTCGAAGTCATCACGGCAACGTCGGAGTACTTTGCCAAAGCGAAGATCGAGAGCCCTCGTCTGAACATCGAGCATCTTCTCGCGCATGTCCTCGGGATGAAACGCATGGGGCTTTATTTGCAGTTCGACCGGCAGCTCACCGAGGCTGAGCTGGCCCCGCTCCGAGCCCTCGTAAAGCGCCGCGCGGCAGCCGAGCCGCTCCAATACTTGCTCGGCACGGCGGAGTTTCTTTCGCATACTTTGAAATGCGACGCCCGCGCGCTGATTCCACGTCCGGAAACCGAGGAGCTCGTGGAGCATCTCGTCCTCGAAGGGAAAGCCGACGGCTGCCCTTGGAAGAGCGGACACATCGTCGATATTGGCACCGGCACCGGCTGCATCGCGCTCGCACTAGCCGCCGCATTTCCCGACGCGCGAGTGACCGCCGCCGACGTCTCCGCAGACGCGCTTGCGCTGGCGCGTGAAAATGCGGGCGCACTCGCCATGCAAGATCGCGTCGCGTTGATCCAGAGCGACCTTCTTGCAAGCGTGGGCGGCCCGATCGACTTGCTCGTGGCCAACCTTCCATACATTCCAAGCGATGAGATTCCCGGTCTTCAGCGCGAGGTTCTTAATGAGCCGCGGCTTGCGCTCGATGGCGGCTTCGACGGTCTCGCGCTCGTGCGTCGCCTGCTCGAAGAAGCCCAGCCGAAGCTCTCGCCCGGCGCGACCATCGCGCTGGAACTCCACCTCGACCAGCCCTCCAAACTCGCTGCTGAGCTCACCGGTTACGCTGAAAAGAAAGTCGCGACGGACCACAGCGGGCGCGAGCGTTTCCTGTATCTGCGAAGGTAGTTGAGCGCCGGAACGCGTTTTTACTCCAAAGCTCTCTTGCCGAGTTCGCGCCTCCTGCTACAACGCGCGGATATATGGGACGTCAATGGCTCCAAGCAAAACGTGAAGTCGCCAATCTGAAAAAAGGTCAGGTTGTCGGGAAACTCGCCAAGGAAATCTCCGTCGCTGCAAAGCTCGGCGGGGCTGACCCAGAATCCAACGCGCGCCTTTTCGCCGCGATCGAAAAAGCGCGGCGAAACTCGGTGACGCGGGACGCCATCGAGCGTGCAGTCAAGAAGGGCGCAGGGCTTGGCGACGAGAAAATGGTGATGGAGCACATCGTCTTCGAAGGCTACGCGCCGCACAAAATCCCAATCGTCGTCGAGGTTCTCACCGACAACAATAATCGCACCGCGCCGGAGTTGCGCGTGATGTTTAAAAAGGGCCAGCTCGGAGCGCCGGGGAGCAACAAGTTTCTGTTCGACCACGTCGGTCTCGTCGAAGCGCATCACGCTGATGCGACGAAAGATATTGAGGAGGCCGCAATCGAAGCCGGTGCCCAAAACGTAGAGCCGCTCACGCACGATCAAAACGAGGACATCCCCGCTGGTGCCCACGGAGCGAGGTTCATCGCCGAGCGTGCGGACCTCGCGACGGTGTCGAAATGGCTGACCTCAAACGGCTGGTCGGTCGTGACCAGCGAGTTCGGCTACATCGCGAAAAACTACCCCGAGCTTACCGATGCACAACTCGAAGAAGTCGGCGAATTCCTTCAGGCGTTCGAGGACCACGATGACGTGCATCGCGTCTGGGCCGCGCTGAGGTAGTGTCCGTGATTTGTGATTTGTGATTTGTGATTTGTCGCAAGCGTGGAAGCCCTGCCAACACGCCATATTGTTTCCACGGAGAAGCGCGGCGAACGGGACGGAGCGGGGCTTTTTGTAGTCCCGTATGCCACGGAGGTCACCCAAGGAGGGGGGCCGTCTCGGCCCCCTGAGGCGCGAAGCGTCTCCCATAACCAGATACGAGTGGCATCCGCGAAGGGCGCGCGTTTCACCTTGGCGGGGGCTTTGGGCTGTCCCGATGCATCGGGACAGACGGGGCTATAAAAGCCCCGCTCCTCGGCATTCGCCGCGTTTCAATGTGAATCTCGTCGCACAGCCGACAAACACACGACGCCGCCCATCGCGATCAAACGGACCACGCCAAAGCGGTTACTTTTTCAGCCAGCCGTTGCTCTGCATCCAATCCGCGACGCGGTCGGGCCATGAGGTGACCAATTTGTCTGTGCGGCGCAGGCCGTAGCCGTGTCCGCCGACTGGATAGATGTGCATCTCAAACGGCACCTTTGATTTTTTCAGCGCGAGCGAATAGTGCAGCGCACCTTCGACGCCGACGGGATCATCCTGCGACATCGCGATGAATGTGGGCGGTGTTTTTTCGCTCACGGGAAGTTCCGGGACGATGACGGTCGGCTGCTCTTTGCTGGTGAGATACGCGGGGTAAATGAGGACGGCGAAATCGGGCTTGAAGCCGGTATCAGCGGCGTCGATGGCGGAGTAGGAAAGGGCAGGAGAATTACTAGCGATCGCCGCGAGATGTCCGCCGGCGGAGAAGCCGAGGACGCCGATGCGCTGTGGGTTGATGCCCCATTCGGCGGCGTGCTGGCGGGTGAGGGAAATCGCTCGCTGGGCGTCTTGCAGCGGGGCTTCAAATCGCGGGCGATCTTTGCGAGCGGGGACGCGGTATTTTACGAGGATGCCGGTGACTCCGATGGAGTTGAGCCATTCGCAGACTTCCGCGCCTTCCAGATCGTAGGCGAGAATGCTGTAGCCGCCGCCGGGGCACACGACGATGGCCGTCCCCGTGTCCTTGTCCTTCGCCGGGCTGTAAACCGTCAGCGTCGGGTCGGAGACATTGCCGGTGCGGATGACGGGTTTCCCAGCCACGAGACCTTGTCCGGGTTTGGACTGGTCCTTTTCCTCGCCGATGGAAGCAGTCTCGCCCGGCGCCGCTGCGGGCCAAAGGCGGATGGGTTCTGCGGAGACGGTGAGTGTGAAGAGAGCGAGTGAGGCGATGAATTTCATCGCGCAACCAAGAGCGTGCAAGCCGCTGTTTTGCAAGCCTGCGTGGCGACCGTTATTCCTTGGCTTTGTCTTTGTAAAATAGGACGCCGCGTTCCTTCAAATTGCGGACGAGCGATTTGAGGTTTGCGGCGGTTTCCTTGTCGGCGAGGAGCATTCCGAGAGCGCCGCCGCCGGAGTTCGCTTTGCCGATGAGCGTTTTCGCGGATTCCATCGTTTTGGTCGCGGTGTCGGAGAATTTGGAGATGGAGGCAAATGTGGTCTTCATTCCGTCCACGGCGGAGTCCACTTTTCCAAATGCGCTGTCGGCTTTCGCTAGGACCCCGTCGAGTTTCCCGGCGGCTATTTTCGCTGTCTCCATTGCTTCTTTTGCCGAGCTCATGGCGTCTTTGCCTTTGGAGACAAGTTGATCGAGATCGGTTGTGGCTTTTTTGAAGTTGTCTGTGGTCGATTTCAGGTTGTCGAATGTGGTTTGCAGGCTCTTGATGTTGTTGTCGCTCAGCAGTTCTTTGTTCACTTTGTCGATGGTCGTTTCGAGCTGGCCGAGGCGCTTCTTTAATTCGTCCACAACGTCCGCGCTCTTCACCGCCAGATCGCCGAAGCCTTCCTGATGCGAGCCAATGATGTATGCGCCGGGCGCGATCGCGTCGTCTGAGCTCGCGTTCTTTTCCGGGTTGATGGATACAAACACGTCGCCCATGAAGCCGGCACTGCCGACGACGATCTGGCACTTTTTTGGGAGCTTTACGGCTTGTTTGATTTTCAGCGCCACGCGCACGGCGTAGCGACCTTCGATGAGTTGCGGCGCGCCTTTGACAAAGCCCACTTTCGAGCCCGAGAGATACACGTCTGCACCGCTCAAAAGACGGTCTGCGTTATCAAACTCGACGGTTATTTCGTAGTGCTTCTCAAGCCCGGTTCCGAGCTTGCCAAAATACACCGCCATCGCGGCGGTCGCGATGAGGCTGATGAAAAGAAAAAGGCCGACTTTCCACTCGGTGCCTTTGGATGGATTGTTCATAGAATTATTCGGTGTCTCCGCTGCGGCCCTCGATGAAGTCCTGCACGATGGCGTCGGGATTCGCCTTCAATTCTGCAACGGTGCCCACAAAGTGTACCCGGCCTTCGTGGAGAAAAGCAATGCGGTCCGCGCAGTGAAAAGCCGTTTTCATGTCGTGGGTGACGACTATGGAAGTGACGCCGAGCTTCCGCTGCAAGCGCCGGATGAGGAAGTTGATGCTGTCCGAGGTGATCGGATCGAGCCCGGTGGTCGGCTCGTCATAAAGCACGCAGCGCGGGCGACCGACGATCGTTCGGGCGAGGCCCACGCGCTTTCGCATTCCACCGCTGAGGTCGGCGGGCATTTTGCGTTGCTCGCCGGAAAGGTCCACCATTTCGAGGGCCTGCGCGACTCTTTCGTCGATCGCTTTCATATCGCGAATCCCTTGCTCGAGTAGTGGAAAGGCGAGGTTCTGCTCCACGCTCATCGAGTCGAAAAGTGCCGCGCTCTGAAACAGCATCCCGATTTTCGCGCGCACCTCTCCCATTTTTCGCTCGGGCAGTCCAGTGATGGGTTCGCCGTCCACCAGCACGACTCCGGAGTCGGGCAAAAGGAGCCCGATGAGGTGCTTCAAAATGACACTCTTCCCGCTGCCGGAACGTCCGAGGATGACGAGTGTCTCGCCTTCATTGACGTTCAGGCTGACCCCTTG
>JAYTMG010000118.1:0-2820 GCA_043728745.1 Verrucomicrobiaceae bacterium | reverse complement strand
AAACGGAATAACGAGGTATAAAAGGACGAGGAGAAGTTGACGCATGTTCGGCAATGTATGCGGGAACACGGGGCATGTGTCCAGCGGCGGCTTTCATCGCCACTATCGAACTGAAAAATATTTTCGCCGCCCGACAATAATCCGGCGAGGGGTCTGATTAGCCCCGTATGAAAGGTAAAACATACAAACATGAAAATACATCACATCACCGCAGCAATCGCTGCATTCACCATCCTCGCAACCACCATCCGCGCGGAAGCGCAGGTCGTCGAAACCACCATGCCCGACGAAGCGGCGCGGCACGAGGGCACTTGGCTCCAATGGCCGCATCACTACACGTATGGCGCGACTTATCGCTCGCGGCTCGATGCCACTTGGGTGGCGATGACTCGGGCGTTGGTGAGTGGAGAAAAGGTCCACATCATCGCCTACAACGCAGCGGAGAAGACACGTATCACGAAGCTGCTCAACAACGGGAGAGTCCCGCTCGCGAATGTGAATTTCGTCATCCGCGCGACGAACGATGTGTGGGTCCGCGACAACGGCCCGGTGTTTGTAAAAGACAGCGCCGGGGCGATGAAGGTCACCGATTGGGGCTTCAACGGCTGGGGGTTTGACACGGCTTACACGAAGGACAACACAGTGCCCGCGCAAGTCTCGCTGTTGCTCAAGCTGCCGAAGATTGCGCTCAACGATGTCATCCTCGAAGGCGGCGCAGTCGAGCTGGACGGCAACGGCGTGCTGATGGCGACACGCAGCTCCATCCTTGAGCCGAACCGCAATCCCGACATTTCCGAAGCCGAGATGAACGAAATTCTCGCCACGTATCTCGGCGCGAAAAAGGTCATCTGGCTCGACGGCGCAGACGGCGGGCAGGACGACATCACCGACATGCACATCGACGGCTTTGCGAAGTTCGCGCCGGGCCGCAAACTCGTCGTGCTCAGCAAACCGGACTTGGCCTACTGGGGCCTTTCGCAGTCCGACATCGACAAGCTCTACACCGCCACCGACATCAGTGGCGCGGCTTACAGCACAGTGCAACTCCCGCTCACCGCACGCGACGTGGTGACGACCTATGGCCGCAGCGTGGGGTTCAAAGGCTCATACGTAAATTACTACGTCGCCAATAAAGTCGTGCTCGTCCCGACATACGCCGACGCAAACGACAGCGTCGCTCTCGCAAGAATCCAGGCGCTTTACCCCGGACGCGCCGTAGTTGGGATCGATTCGCGCAATCTCTACGCGAACGGCGGCATGATTCACTGCGTCACGCAACAGCAGCCGGAGTAGCGGGGAAAATAGACGCAAAATGCAGTAGGCTGTCCTACTGCATATTGCGCCGGTGGTGCCCCGCTGTCGCTTGCGCAAAGAAATCAGCGCCTTTCTGCGAAGCGTTCCCGTTTTATCGTCGCCACGGTGCGACGGCTAAAGCCGGGAACCACTTTCGCAAGCGCCGTCTCACGCGAGACGAAAAAGCCCCGCTCACTGAACGCGAGCGGGGCTTTTACTAACGGCTATGCCGACAGGCGAGGCGCTTACGGCACCGCGATGTGCAGGAGATGCTGCGCACCCGCAACATCCGTCGCCTTCACCAGCACACTGCCGCCGTTGTTAAAACTCCGCGTCTGCGCGGGGCTGCCTGGCACCGACGAGAGCACTACAAACGTCTTCACCGTCGAAGCCCCAATCGCGTCGCCCTCTTGCAAAAGCAACCGCGGGTTACCGAACGAATCCCTCGCCCACAGCCCCACGTCGTTGGCCGTCGTGATGCCGCCGGGCCCCGGCGAAGTCGTGCCGATCTTGCTGTGCATCGACGCCACAAACAGCGGCCCGCGACCCTCCGGCAGCGCAAGCGAGGTAAATGCTTTCCATTTTGCACCCTCCGGCGCCTCCGCTGGCTGTTCGCCTTCGCGGGCCACGAGGCTCAAGCCCGTGGGCGCGGTCCACCAGATGCCGTCATTGTTTGCCGCCGTGATACTCCCCGGCACCGCCTTCATCGTCCCCACAAACGCCACACCGCGATTGCTCGCGTTCACCGGGTCTTTGAATGCGGAGAAAATGCCCGCGCAGCCCGGTGAAACATCCCCCTTCGCCACGATGCGCGCGGGCAGGAAATCCGCGTCATCTTCGGCGAAAATGGCCACGTTGTTTGCAGCAGTCGCCATCCCCGTCCCCGCCTTCACCGTGCCGACAAACGCCGCCGCCGTTCTCACCGAATTCAGCGTCGGCAGCCCGAAGCTCTGCCAAAGCGCACCCGTGCCATAATCCGGCGCATCGCCGCCTTTGTTGTAGGGAAATGCGAAGACGCCATCCACCCCGACGAAGCCCACTGCTTGCCTCCCGTCCGCCAGCGTCACCCGAACCGTCGTGGATGGGACGTCGTCGTCGGATTCCACCCCGCGCCCTTGCCCAGCCGAGCCGGGCCGCGCCACCAGCGCCGTGATCGTTTTAATCGTCGAAGACAGCAGCGCATCCCCCTCCCGCAGCCCCAGCGCCATCGTCGAAGTCCCCCGATTATACACCCAAAGCCCACTATCATTCGCGGAAGTCGCCCCGCCCGGCCCCGGCGAGACCCCCGCCGTCCTATTCACCAGCGTCCCCGTGAACGCCACCGCATTTACCCCCAGCGATACCGACGTAAACGCGCTCCACACCGCCGCCCCCGTCGCGATACCGCCCTTGCGAGCGATCAACACCGCCGCGTTTGGCCCTGCGCCATCCGCATCGAGGAAAATGGCCACATTACTTGTCGGCAACACCGCTCCTGTCGTCGCGGGCGCATTCGCCAGCGTCGCTACGAAAGCCACCGAGCCATCC
>JAYTMG010000117.1:0-11093 GCA_043728745.1 Verrucomicrobiaceae bacterium | reverse complement strand
CGCCTTCGCGACGGCGGCATCCTGCTTGGCTTTCGCTTCGGCATCCTGCTTGTCCTGCTCCGCTTTCGCACGGGCCTCCTCCGCAGCCTTGGCATCGGCAGCCGCCTTGGTCGCCTGCGCCTCCGCCTCCGCGACGGTCACACCGGACTCGAAGATGCTTTCCAGTTCACCCCGGAAGGCGTGTTCATCCGCACGGAAGAGAATGGCGATTTCCTCGCCGGTCATCTTCCGCTTCGACTTCGTGCCGGATGCACGGCTGATAGCCAGGCACTCCGAGAAGGTGAGCCGGTCGAACTCGGCTTCCGCCAAGTGCCCCGCCTCCACCAGCGCGAACGCCTCCGCGCCATATCCGGCGTTGGAGATAGTGCCGTCTTTCACCCCCAGCTTGCGGAGCACGCCGTAAAGCGTCTCCCCCTTTTTCAGTTGCGGCTCGATTGCACGGCGCAGCTTCCCCATTTCGGAAAAGGCACGCTGGGCCGCTTGGTCCCGCTCCGCGAATTTCGCGCATTGCACCTCACGGGGCAGGGCTTTGATTTCCTCCATCGAAAGGACGGATACGACGACCGCGATAGACGCGGTGAGGGGTGCTTTTTTGTTTGGATTTGGCTTAGCCATAGTATGTTTGTGTTTTTGTGTTTTTGACGAATGACGCTCGCGTTCATCCTTATGTAAGGACGCACGAAGCATCGAAATTGACGGACGGGGCATCCGGGCATGAAAAAGGGGCGGACTTTTTCAAGTCCGCCCCTTTTTTCCGCTCGCTCTATTGCGCGGAAGAAACCGTTTCCATTTCCGCTATCCATTGCAGCCGTGCAAGCTCCCGCTTGCCGATTGCCAGGTAACTCTGGAAACGCTCACTTGCCTTGTGCGCAGCGGTGCGGTGCATCGTTTCCTTTGCATGACCCTCGCCAATCGCTGCTTTGATTGCGCGACGCGCATACTTCAAATGCGCCTTAAAATTTCCCCGCGCTTGCCTTGCACCGTCGCGAATTTCAAAGGCAAAAGCGGCGCATAGAGCGCGATTCAATTCCCGCGCTTTATCCGCTACCGTTTGACGTTCCCGCGCTTCGCGGTCCTTTTCCATTTCCAGCGCAATGAGATTCACGCTAGAGGCGTCCTTTATGTCCGCTTCTAAGCCGTGGATTGACTCTATCAGGCTTTCCCGTGTGTGAGTCTTATCAATGCCAAGCGTCAAACGAGCGGCGGAAAAGCATTGTTTCCAGTGTGAAAGATTCAGCTTCACAAGATTCAACATGACGCGACAAGGAAAGCACTCGCCATGCTGCTTTAGTTCCGCGCTTTCCCGCCCTTGCAAGGCTGGCGCTTCCCCGCGCTCCTTTTTGAATGACAAGCCAAGCGCAAAAGCCAATTGTTTCGGCTCTAGGCTTTCCAGAGAAAGCGCCAGGGAAACAGCGTTTAGAACTTCGTCCCGGTCTATCTCAGACAAGCGGGCCTTGTCGAATCCGTTAAAGGAAACCGACTTTTTCCCATCCGCCGGAGTATATCCGCCGATGACTGATTTTTTCCCATTAGAGCCGCGCATCCGGCGGGGAGTCGCGTCGCGTTGAGACGCTTTCAACTTTGGGTTTTCCAAGCGGTAAATGACGGCGCGTGCAATGCGGGAAAAGGGATTTCTATTGAAATTTTCCGCCTGCTTTTTCTCCTTTGCAGTGCGGAAATCCGCTTGAGATTTGTCCTTTTTCGCTTTTGCTGCAATCGCGTTCTTTTGATTATCAAGAGCGATTGCAGAAAAGGACCGCTCGACATACGGAAGCGGTTCACGCTTCGCGTTAGCGAAAATTTCAGATTCAATAAAGGTGTTGCCTTTGCCAGCTTCGTTTCCGTTTTTAAGTGTGTATTGAGTAACCATAGGTTGAAAAAGTATGCGAAAAAGCAGACAAACGCAAGAGAAATCGTGCGAATCTTGACGCTTTCACGCTCTATAATAGACCGTGTGACGTGTGACAAACTCACGCGCTTTAACGCTCTCGCGTCGCGCTCTCACGCTCTATAATAGACCGTGTGACGTGTGACAAACTCACGCGCTCTAACGCTCTCGCGTCGCGCTTTCACGCTCTATAATAGACCGTGTGACGTGTGACAAACTCGACGCCCTTACGTAAGGCAATCGCACCTTGAACATAAAGGCGCATTAAACATACTTATGTATAAGTAAGCATACGTGCCGCCCGTCCGTGAATTACTTTCCGTCCGTCCGCAGCCAATAGTCGATTGCCAGCACCAGCTCGCCGCCGGGCACCTGCCGGGAGAGGATGTTCTGGATGGTCTTTTGCCAGGAGCGCGGCGTCCGTCCGTATTCCGCCGCCAGCCATTCGGCCAGCGCGGCTTTCCGTCCGCGCCCGGCGAGCTGGGCCTGCACGCGGTTCCTCCAGTCGGTGATTCGCATCGTCTCTATCATGGCACTTTCTTCTGTAGGTAAAATTCCACGCCGGTCATGCTCACCGTCCACGGCTCCGATGGCTCGGAAAATGGCAGGATGCCGTGGAAGGCGCACACGGCATCTTCCATCGAGTCCCGTTCATCCGCCGTCGGCGCGGCATCGAGCCCGTCGATATACCGCTGCACGCCGGGCGGCACGAGCACCGGCAGGCTTTCGTAGCGCGGCCACCCGGCCCGGGGGATTGCGCGGAGGTCGGTCGGCGGCACCACGGCACCCGGCCCCGTCGGCGGCGCAGGACGCGGACCCATCCCCAGCGCAAAGAGCGCAAGTCGTTTCTCCTCGCTCATCGAATCTCCCGTCCCTTCAGGGCTTTCATTTTCTTCTTCTTCCGGCATGGCTTCGTCGCACGTTGCACGATTCCGGCGGCGATGACGAGTGTTTCTGCGATGGTGTGGCGATTGCGGACGAGGAATGCCGCGGCGTTGCGAATGGTGTGTTTTGATATGAGCATGGTATGTTCAGCTACTCACCGCGGGAGGCGTGACAAACTCGCCGGCCCTTACGTAAGGACGCCTCACCGCTGTTTCTCCATCCGCTTCCTCGCCTGCTCGGCCGTCTGGTTCCGG
This sequence comes from Verrucomicrobiaceae bacterium, assembly GCA_043728745.1. Classification (GTDB taxonomy): domain Bacteria; phylum Verrucomicrobiota; class Verrucomicrobiia; order Chthoniobacterales; family Chthoniobacteraceae; genus SXWH01. The sequence goes on along the minus strand of JAYTMG010000117.1, from coordinate 8,066 downwards.
CAGCAGCCGCACGAGCCGCCCTTGGGATTTTTCGGGGAGCAGTAGCGGCAATTCGAGCAGTCCTTGCACGCGGGGCAGGGGTCTTTGCCGGTGCAGACGGCGGCGACCACCGGCAGGGCGAGCAGGAAAATGACGAGTGCGATACGCATCGCCCGCAGCCTGCCATGTCATCCCGCCCGGTGCAAGTTGACATTCCGGCTCCGGTTTTCCGCATCTCGCGCACAACCACAATGAAAACACTCTACTAACATGGCAGACGTATCCATCACCGCAGCAAGCGTCCTCGCGACGGCAGGCACGAACTTTCTCCGCCGCCTCGCAGCCTTGGCAATCACCGCCGGACAGCCCATCGCCAAAGACGCGAACGGCGCGCTCATCCTCGCGGATGCGAACGGCTCCGCTCTCGCCAAAATCGTCGAAGGAATCGCTTGCAACGGCGGCGGCGTCGGACAGCCCATCAACTACGTGAAAGAAGACCCGACTTTTACGCCGGGATTCACCGTCACGGAAGGCACGTCCTACTACGCATCGGCCACGGCTGGCGGCATCTGCCCGGCGGGCGACCTCGCCGCCGGTCACGCCGTCACGCTCATCGGCGTGGGCCTCGCCACCAACAAGCTGAACCTCAAGCTCGTTCCCGGCGGCACCGTGCCCGCCTAGTCAATTTTTCAAGGTCAGGGCGGAGAAACGGTAACTCACTTGGCTCATAACCAAGAGAACGCAGGTTCAATTCCTGCCCCTGCAACCATTTTAGTCCGCAGATTTCGCGGATTTTCGCAGATTAGTTGGCGGCGTGGAAAGCAGACACGCAGTAACACGAGGGGCAAGAAACTAGGAGAAACGACACTCCAAAGTAACTTAGGAAATTGCGCCTTTGAACGGAGAGTTAATCCCGAGTGTGGGGAGGAGCCTCAAGAGAGGATGCCGGACTTGTAACCCGGTTCCAGCCGAATTAGCGCCCGGCCCAACATCTGCGAAATCTGCGAAATCTGCGGACAAACAACCTTTATGTCCGCCTCAAGCTGGATTAACATTTACCGCTCTTACGAGGCGGACGAACTCACTTCGGAAATCACCCGATTAAAGAGCGAGGCTTCCGAGTATTCAACTCAGGGGCATGGCGACAAGAACTACGCCAAAGACCTGCGCGTGCTGGAGGATAAGCTCACCGCAGCCACGACCGTCAAAAACGAACGCGCCGCAAAAGCACGCGGGCAGGGAAGCACCGGACTCGGAAACCCGATGCAAGTTGACTTCTCCCGCGGAGGCTAATGGCAACTACCGACACAAAACCCCGGATGAATTTCCTCGACCGGGCTATCGCTTTCATCGCCCCGCAGCGTGCTTACGTAAGGATGCAGGCGCGCGCGGCCCTCACTCAGTTTGGCTACAACGACCACGCCCATCGGCGCGGCATCCCGCCCGCGCTCTCGCGCAGCAGTGGCGAGACTTACGAGAAGCAGCGCGACCGGCTGAAAATGATGGCCGATGCCCGCGACTGCGCCACCTTTACTTGGGTGGGCGGCGTCGTCGGGCGCATCGTCACCTACGTCGTGGGCGAACTCTCGGCAAAATCGAACACGGGCGACCCGGAAGTGGACGCAGCCTACGACGCCTACTTCCACGCATGGGCGGGGGATAATCAGGACGACGACGGCTTTTACCCGTGCGACGCCACGGGGCGGCACCGGCTCATCAAGCTCGTGCAGCTCGCCCTCGGCGCGATGGTCGTGGATGGCGACCACGGCTTCCAGTGGATTCCCGGCGATGAGGCAAAGCCGCCCGCGCTGCTCAGCATCGACGCCGACCGCATCGGCTCGCCGATGGACGCCATCCAGAGCGAGAACTACGTCGGCGGCATCGGCATCGACCTCGAAGACAACGGCAAAGTCGCCTACTACCGCGTCTTTCAGCGCAGCCGGATGGGGCAATACACGAACTCCCAAGACATCCCGCCCTCCAACTTTTTCCACGTATGGGACCCCGAGCGCGGCGATGAATATCGCGGGCGCACATGGATGCTCCGTCTGCTCAATCCCGCCCGGGATATGTTCGAGACGGAGGAAGCCGAAAGCCTCGCCATCAAGACGCAATCGCAGTGGGCCGCATTCCTCACCAGCAAGTCGCCGTTCAAAGACAACGGCACTGCGGAGTGGGAAGGCAAGACGACCTCCGGAACGCCCACGCAGCCCGCGAAATGGGGAAGCATCCTGCGGCTCGATGAAGGCGAGAACATCACGCCTTTCCAGCCTTCGCAGCGCCCGACCGGCAGCTTCCTGGCATTCGAGCAACTGCGCATCCGGCAAATGGCGATTTCGCTCAAATTTTCCTACGGCTTCATGTGGGACCTCGGCACCCTCGGCGGAGCCACGGCCCGCGTAGAGCTGAAAGGCGACGCCCGCCGCATCGCCAGCATCCGCCGCAATCTCGTGGACCGCCTCCTCCGCCGCGTCCGCCGTATGGTCCTCTCCCACGGCGTCGCCTACGACGGGCTCCCTGCGCACCCTCGCATGTCGGATTGCAAATGGCATTTCGGACAGGACATCATCGTGGACGCCGGATACGAGGTGCAGAACGACATCGCGCTCACCACCTACGGCGCGATGGCGATTGACGACCTCGCCACGAAATACAACGACGGCGACAACATCGACAGCGTGATGGAGCGCAACGCCGCCACCGCCGTCCGCGCCCAAGGCATCGCCGCGCAAAACGTCATCCCCATCGAGCTTTTCGCGAACGGCATGTTCCCAAATGCCACCGCGCAACTTGCCGCCATCAACACCCCGCCCGAAGAAGCCACGCCGCCCCCACCGCCGCCCGGCACCCTCGGCGCACTCGGCGACAAAGCCGCGAAAAATGTCACCGACATGCTCGTCGCCGTCCACAACGGCACGATGGACCGCGAGAGCGCCATCAACACGCTCATCACAGTCTATGAGATGATGCCCGAGCAGGCGCAGGCCATCGTCCCCGAGCAAGGCGACAAGCAGCCGAAAGAGCCGAAGGGCGAGGCGAGTTGACACACTCATTTTAGGGGATGAATGCAATACTCGAAACGGGCTCACTAGGAGATGATTGGCTCGTCATCACAAACTACACCGGAAGCGGACAACCGGAAGGAAGCATCGAAGAATGGAGGGAAGTGCTTGCGGCAATGAGCGAGCGAAAACGCGCTCATTTTAAGCGGATTGCGGTTGAATACGACATGAGTGGAAAAGCATGGTTTTGGTCCCCTCGAAACTCATCAAACCACTGTGCCGCGTCGGTCGATGCAGCAGACATTGACGAGTGGGTGACGGCAGCGAAGGCAAGTCATCCGGCGCTCTCCAGCGCGAAAGTCGCAGACTCTATGAATACGATACCAAGACGAAACGACATCCTAAAAAATTCAACGGCTGAAGTCGCAATCCGAGACGCTATGAGATTTGTGGAAGAAGCAGGCGCTCACCCGCTCCTCACCGACGCCAGCGTGCTTCTCGGACAGGCGTTTGAAAAGGTCGCGGACTTTGTGGATGGAACCGCAAAGCCATTGCAGCCGCATCAGCTTTTCAGGCCGCAGCCGCCAAAGCAACCGGTGCAGGTGTAGCCATGGCCATAGTCAAATCCAGCCCGTTCCTTTTCGGACTCAACGGCACCGCCATTGCGGGCTACCGGGTGGAAGAGAAGCCAGGGGAATTCACCCTCGCATATTCCGAGAAAGGCACCTGCTTCTACGTGAAGAAATCGCCCTCCGGAACCCTCCTTCTCTGCGAGGCTGAGAACAGAAACGGCAAACTCATCCTCAAAGACAAAACCGGATTCAACCCCGCTGACTCCTGACTCCTGACTCCTGACCACTGCCGACTATGAAATCCTACGACCGCGCCAATCCTGAAGTCTATGACCGCATCGCGTGGCTGCTCGACAACATCGAATACCACGAAGAACTGAAGACGGTGGAGGTGAAGGTGGACTGCATCTTTGTCGCCACCGACAGCGAGGAAGGCCACGCGCTCACCTGCAACGGAGTCCGCGCCCTCGCCGTGGCCCGCATCCTCAATTCCAAAGACCGCTGCATGGGCCGGGGCGACGTGGAGATTTGCATCGACCGCGACGCCTACGAAGCCATGCCCGACCAGCAGCGTTACGCCCTGCTCGACCACGAGCTGCGGCACTTCGAGGTCTGCAAAGAAAAAGACGGCGGATTCGCCACCGACGACCAGCACCGCCCCAAGCTCAAGACCCGCCAGCACGACCGGCAATACGGCTGGTTCGATTGCGTCGCAAAACGATGGGGACAAGAGAGCCACGAGGTCCGCCAAATGCGCGGCCTGTGGGAGAAAGCCGAGGATGTGTATTTTCCATTCATGGCGGAGGAGCAGGTATGAAGGTTTTCGAGATGAACGACTGCGATTGGTGGCTTGCCGGAACCGCGCAGGAGGCAATGGAAGACATGTGCCGCACCTACGGACTGCGCGAAATGGATTCCGAAGGAAGCAGCCCGCGCGAACTGACCGACGAGGAGTTGGACAAGCTCATATTTTGGGACACGGAAGACAAAAACGAATCCAACATGGAGCACTGGAAATGCGACTGCGGCGCGATGGCTGACATCGAGTGTCGATGGACCGGCACTGAATACCAACATCACCACGGATACCCTGCCGGTCATATCCCGATGAAGAATATCCATCGGCGCACATTCCGCGAAGAACTCAACCGCCGCATCGAAGCAGGAGTTTCAAAGCCCGAGTGCTTTGCCTGCACGGAGGCATAGCCCGTTGACATCCGACCCATACCCAAAATGACCAGTTTCAGCGCATTCATCGAAGACACCGAATTTTCCGCACTGCCCAAGGACGTGAAGGCGGACGTGCTGCGCTTTGTGGATGCGAAGGCGGGCACGCGCTTCATCCACTACGGCATGGTGGTGAAGGAACTCATCGGGAAAGCCGACCCCGCAAATCTCAAAACCGCCCGCGCCCACGTGAAGAAACTCTCCGCAAAAAAGGCGTTTGATGCCGTCAAGATGGCGACCGCGAAAGGCGAAAAATACATCCTTCTTATGAACGACCGCATCGTGGACGGGCACCACTTCCTCGCCAAAGCCGAGAAATCCGGCATCACCAGCTCGCTCAACGTGCTCGACCTCACCCCAAGCCGCTTCCAATTCAGCGCCGGCAAACGCCCCGTGCTCTTTGGCCGCATCCAGCCATCATCCTTACGTAAGGAGTTCGCCGTCGGCGGAGTGTCGCAGGACCGCTACAAGAAAAACCTCCACGAGCAGGATGTCGAAAAGGCCAGCGGGCACTACACGAAATCCGCCATCGCCGGGGCAGGACTTGGGCTCGCTCTCCGCAAGACACCGATGCCGCGCTCCCGCGCCGCATTGCTTGGCGCTGGCGTTGGCGTGTCCGCGCAGCTCGTCACCCGTGCCGCGACCGCCACGACAAAGGACCGCTTTGACGACCGCTCGCCCGGTGGAAAGCTCGTGGATAAACTCGTGCCCATCGGCATCGGCGCGGGTGCGCTCTTCGCAGGGAAGCGCCGTATCGGCGCGAAATATCGCGCCGTAAAAGGGCATGTGAAGACGGCAGTGACAAATGCAGGACGCGCGGTAAAAGGCGCAGTGCCATCTCCGGGGCAAATGGCGCGCGTGGCGATGGGATTCTCCGCCCGCAGTCGGGCCTTACTTCACGGCGGCGCGCTGGCCGGCGGCATCGCGATTGCAGACGGAATCACCTCCGCAGCCATGCCCGACAAAGGCATGTCGCGCACCGACGCGGCAAAACATGGCCTTGTGAAAGGCGGCATCTACGGCACCGCGCTCGCCATCGCAGAGCCCGCACTCATGTCCGGGTTCAAGCGCGCAGTCCGCTACAAGCGCGCCGTGAAGCTCTCCGCTCGATTCAAGCTCGTCCAGTTCGGCGGGCGCGACCAACTCAAGGGCCGCAATGGACAAAACATCGACCCCACAAAAGTAGCTACTGGAGAGAAGGAGGGTGGATATTTCCGCGATAGTTCGGACGGCGGAAAAGAGTTCCATCCGGAAGATGTTCCGCTCGCTCACGCCCAAGTCCTTCGCGCGACTTGGAACAAAGCCAAGGTGGCGCAGCGTTACGTGCGGCGCGGCGGCGCTCTCGCGGGCGATGTCGTCGGAGCAGCAACCGGAAAGCCAAAAGAAGGCGGACGCAAGCGCGAGTGGGAAAAGAGCTGGTTCAAAAACGCCGTCGGTTCCGCCGTCGTTGCAGGCGGAATCATGGCCCACAACGCCAAGTTGAAAAAAGACCCCGATTACCGCAAGACCTTTGTGCGCAGGCGCGAATACGGGAAGAGCGTTGTTAATTCCGTCGTCCCGGATTTCTTCCCGGATACCCACGCCGCGCCCGCTGGCGAGCTGGGGCGCGCAGCCAAGGCAGCGCCCGGAAAAGTCTGGAAAAGTATCAAATCTACAGGCAAGCGAGTTTGGCAGCGGTTCTTCTCCGCCGTCCACTTCGACGCCACCGCTTCCGATTGGGACGTGCGGGATGCGCGAGGCCGCTCCGCCCGCGTCTTTGCGCCCGGCGCACGACCGCGTGAACGCCGCGAGAAAAAGTGGCACGAGACAATGGGCGCAATGCGGAAAATCGCTATCGCTGGGGCTGTGCTAGGCACCGGTATCGGCGCGTATGGCGGATACAAATGGGCCACGCGAGGCACCGCACCGTTGCGGAAACGACCCGGCGCGGCTGGAAAAATCATCCGCCCGGACTTCGCGACCGTCGCCGCATCGGCCCGGCAGTCCGCAATCCACTTCGAGGAAGAAAAAAAAAAGAGCAGCGCCCCGCTTTTAGGCGCAGCACTGGCGGGCCTTGGCACCTACGCCGCCCTTCGTAAGCGCGGCAAAGCCGTGATTCCCGGCGGCTCCAAAGGATTCACCCGCGTCCACCAGCACATCCAAGAGCCATCGCGCTTCAAAAAATTCCTCACCGAAGTCGCGCGCCCGGCGGATAAACACGTCCACATCACCGCCGGGAAAAAGCACGCGAAGAATGCCAGCACGGTGAATGCCGTCTTCGACCCGTATGACACGGGCCGCTTCCGTGCGGAGAGCCAGATTTCCACGCACGACGCTACTTCAAAGGCCATCCATCGCAGCAAGCTCGATGAGTATGCGACCGGGAAAAAGCTCGGGCTCGACCTCCCGCACACCGCCCCGCTGGGCGATGCGCGCAAGCTCGGGAAAGACTACATCGCCAAGCCCAACAAAGGCTACCAGGCAAAGAGCGTCATCACCGCGAAAGACATCGCCGCGCACGACCCGAATCACCCCGACCTCAAGGCCTACAAGAAAGTCTTTGCCGACACCGGCAAGAAATACCGGCTCAAGCAAATCACCGACGACGACATGATGGTCGCTCGCAACACGCACGCCGGCTACCGGCGCGGGATGGCGGAGGCAGCGATTCGCAAGCCGCACAAATTCGTCCGGCAAAAGGCCATCGACATCGACTCCGAATACCGCGTCCACGCAGTCGGCGGCAAAGCCATCGGCATCACCAGCTCGCGCCACTCCGCAGCGCAGGCCATTCTCGGCGGCGGCAACAAAGACGCGGAGAAGGCGCTGGAAAAATCGCTTCGCAACGTCCACCCGTCGCTCAAAAAGAACATGGTCGCGGCAGATGTCGCCAAGGACAAACGCGGGAAGTGGCATCTCATCGAGACAAACCCCGGGCCATTCTCCGGATTCCTCACGCCAAAAAGCGCGGACCCTCGCGGACCCAACCAACTCTACAAAGCCGTGACAGGACGCAACTCGCGCCAAGTCGCAGGCACCGCTGCCGCTGGAGCAGCCGTCGCCACAGGCGCAGCCTTGTCTCCAGACGACAAGAAACCCCGCCGCCGCGCAAGTTGACAAACCGCGCCAAAATTTATGAACGCCACTCGAACTATCGCGCTCTGCGCACAACTGGAAACGAAACTCGACACCGTGCTCTTTCGGCGCATGGAGGATGAACAGCCGGTGGAAGGCGGCTCGCTTGCGGGCACCGTCGCAAAAGGCGCGGCCATCGCGGGCGGCGGCTACTATGCCGGTAGCGCAATCA
>JAYTMG010000116.1:0-1023 GCA_043728745.1 Verrucomicrobiaceae bacterium | reverse complement strand
CCCCGAGGTGCTGCCGGACCCTTCCGTCATCGAGGAAATCCGCGAGCCGCTCGTGCGTTGCTTCGTGATGATCCCGAACGAATACATCTCGCCGATGCTGCAACTCATGATGGAAAAGCGCGGCATCGTGGATCACACGGAAACGCTCGATCCGCGCCGCGTGATGATCACCGTGGATTTGCCGCTGAACGAAATCCTCGTGGACTTCGTGGACAAGATGAAATCCATCACGCGCGGCTACGGCTCGATGGATTACGAACCGGGTGACTATCTGGAGAGCGACATGGTGAAGCTCGACATGCTCGTGAACACGGAGGCGATGGATGCGTTCTCGTGCATCGTGCATCGCACGAAGGCGGAGGGCAGGGGACGCGCGCTGGCGGAGAAGCTGAAGGAAGTGATCCCGCGCCAGCAGTTCCAGGTGAAGATCCAGGCGGCCATCGGCGGCAAGATCGTGGCGTCGGAAGTCATCAGCGCGTTCCGCAAGGACGTGACGGCGAAGTGTTACGGCGGCGATATTTCCCGCAAACGCAAGCTGCTGGAAAAGCAGAAGGAAGGTAAGAAGCGCATGAAGTCCTTCGGCACGGTGAACATTCCGCAGGAAGCTTTCATCGAAGTGCTCAAGGCTTGAACCGCACATTCCGTTTCATCATTTCATGAACCTGAACTGGTTTCTCTCCGCCACCGCGCGTCAGGCAACGCACATGTGGAAGCACGTCCGGAAGCTTGTTTCCGCACAGCGCGATCTGCTCTCCGCCGAGGCCTTGGGCAAGATCGACGAATCCATCGCGAAGGTGCGTGGCGCGCTGCGCGCCAGGGCGAACAAGGCGGAGATGGAATCCCGCATGGCGGAATTGGAGAAGGTCGCCAACACCTGGCTGAGGCCGTATCCGCAGGCGGCGATCCGCGAAAACGTGGAGGTGTTGCTGGTGGCGATTGCGGTGGCGATGGCCATCCGCACGTTCATCGCGCAGCCGTTCAAGATTCCCACCGGCTCGATGCAGCCGACGCTCTTCGGCGTGA
>JAYTMG010000115.1:0-8985 GCA_043728745.1 Verrucomicrobiaceae bacterium | reverse complement strand
ACCAAATTGATCGCCGCCACATCGCCGAGACCCGAGTCGGGGCTGAGCGTCATTTTCAAATGCGCGATCTCGCCGGTGAGCGTGCGCTGCATTTCGTTGGCGAGCCCTTTCAAAATCGTATCCGCATCGAACGGCGTCGCGCCTTTTACCTGGATGGTCGCGTTCAGCCAGCCGAGGAGCGCCTCGCCTTCCGCGTAAAGCTCGTAGTCCACCTGCATCGTCGCGCGGGAAGTCTGCTCGCTGCTGGTGATGCGCGTGAACCACTCGTCGAGCCCCGTGCCGTTGCGCACGCTCACTGCGAGCACTTCCGCATTTGGAAAAGCCGTCGCAAGCGCGGACCGCAACCGCTCCAGCCGGTCGGCATCGAGAAGATCGGTCTTCGTGATGACGAGCACGTCGGCCTCTTCCAGTTGCTTGCGGTAAATGTATGTGACCTTCGGCGAAAACTGCCCGCCGCCCGCGATGCCGAGCACACGCTCGGCGCGAACGGGATCAACGAGCACGCTCAGTGGCGCGACCGCAAACGAGTCGCCGTAAATGCGGCGCAGCGGATACGTCACCGTCGCGACGAGGTCCGTGCAACTGCCCACCGGTTCCGCGATGAACACATCCGGCCTCGTGCTTTCCGTGAGCCGTTTCGCGGCATCGGTCAGCGTATTAAATCGGCAGCAAAAACAACCGCCCACGATCTCCTCCGTCTCGAATCCCTTCGCGCGCAGCATCGCCGTATCGACGAGCTCGCTCCCTTGGTCATTCGTGATGAGCCCGACTCGCAGACCTTGCTCCGACATGCGCTGCGCCAGCGCGGCGACCGCCGTGGTTTTCCCCGCGCCGAGGAATCCGCCAATCATAATGTATCGTGCTTTGCTCATGCTCCGTAGTCTGCTCCTTGTTTTTCCAAAATCTTGTCGATCGTCGCATCGAGCATCCCGCGATACTCGGCGAGCGGGATGCACTTATCGTCCGGCGTGCCCGTGAACTCATAGAGCCAGCCCGCCCCGTAAGGATCTTCGCCGACGGAATCCACATTCGTCGCCAGCCCCGGATTCCCTCCCGCGAACTGCCCCGCGCCGCAGCAGTAAAGGTCGCTGATTGCCTTAAACCCCTCGATGCTCCCCACGATATCGCCGCTCGCCAGCGCATCGCCCGGCGCTTTTTCAAACCGCACCTCCACAATCTCGCCAAGCATCCGCGTGGCGAATTTCGTGAACCCCACGCGCCATTTCCCATCGCCGACATTCGCGAGCCAAAAGTGCGACGGGCTGTAAAGACAGTCCACGGGCAGATGCGTGACGAAGTTGCTGCGTTTATAAAAAGACGTTCCCGACATTGATGCGCGCACCGTCCGCGAAAGCACGTGTCCGGTTCAAGGCTCAACTTCGCGGACTACGCGGGGCGGGCGTTTTTAGATTGTGGTCCCGAAAGGCAACGGACTTACGAGGGGTGGGCGCGATGGGCCAAAGGTCCAATACAAACCCGCCCCGGTCAGGCGACGGAGGAGCGCGAGACTGGGTCTCTGCTCGTATCAGAGATGACTCGGTTCGGCCTGCGTAAATCTATTTCCCGTGAAGAAAATTCTCCCTAGCAAACCGTGCCGTTGTTCGGCACCCTTTTAGGCATGAGCATCACCGTAGAGTTGCCGCCAGATTTGGACCAGGAAGTGCGAGGAATACCCGATTTGGAAAACCGCGTCCTTTCGTTCCTGCGCAACCAGGTGGAGCACGAGAAATGGCGCAAGGCGCGTTACAGCGAGCAAGCGCTCCAACTCCTCGAAGAAAGCAAGGCGGATGCTGTGCGGCTGAAGGCGGAAGGAGTGCCGCGCGAGGAAATGTTTCGGCGCTTCTTTGAGGCATACGACAAAGTAGCAGACCAGCGGCAGTAATGGCGTCCGTCCTTGCTGTCCTCGATACCAATATCGTCGTAGCCGCACATCGCAGCAGCGCACCGACCAGCCCGAACCGCGAAATCCTCACACGATGAAAATCAGGTGGATTCACGCTCCTCTATTCGGACGACATCCTCCTCGAATACATTGAGAAATTGATCGAGAAAGGCGTGAACGGCGCAACCGTCCGGCTGATCATCAGTTCGCTTCTCGGCACTGGCGAGCGGGTAGAAATCGAGTCGTTTCACCTCCGCCGCTACCCGAGCGATACGGACGACACCGCATTCGTGCTCTGCGCACTCAACGGCGAAGCGACCCATTTGGTGACTTACGATAGCGGCTTCGCGGAGGTCGTGCGAGATTGCCCCTTCACCATCTGTGAGCCGCTGGCCTTTCTTCACGAACTCCGCCGCGCTGCGGGTCAGTAGTAGGTTCGGGTTTTTCGCGAGATTCACTCAAAGCTCTCTTCAACCGCCCGGTCCCGCTTCGTCTCATTTGCGGTCCATGCGTCGAGGTCCGGTAGATTATTGTTTATCCATGCTCGAACCTGCTCGCCCTCGGACTCCGCAAGTTTCAGTAACTGGCTCTTCCTGCGATTCAAAATAGTCGCGAGCGAACCACTCCAGCCTCTTGGATGAACGCGGTCCCACAATGGACCGAGGAAACCGTGTTTGTCCGGCGCTTTGTGTAACATCGATAAGAAGAGGGGGCAAATTTCATTTTCATCCTCACCGTTCGTTTTGCCAAACATGGTGAGACATTTTCCCAACAACGGATAACGCACGACGGGATCACGCTCTGCCCACTTCTCAAGCATCTCTGGAGTAAATCTTCCAATTGCAGAGCCTCTCGCGCTTTCCCTACCAAAGTCCCGCATCGGCGTTAGGAGGAAAAACGTGTCGAGTGCGATTTCTGGCTGAATTTGAATGACCGCCTCCAAAACGTTCATCATGCCGATGGGATGGATGATGCAAGAGTCGAGAGCGGCTCGGATATTCGAGCAAACTTTGCGAGCGGCATTTTGCCCATCTTCGCCAACGAGGCACGCTGAAATCACTGTGTGTCCGCTGTAATGATGCAGCGTGTTGTTTTCGCCGAAGGCGGCGCGGGAGATTAGTTCCCGGCCAAGTGAGACAAGGAGTTTGCCTGGCTCGATTCCATTCTCGCGGTAGCGGTGCCAACGCATCGCGAGGATTTGGATTCCCATCTCTACGCCTCCATCGAGAGTCGCGATTTCTCTCAGCAATTCCGCAAGTTCAACGACTGGTGAGTCCGAGATGGTTCCATTCGCAATGTACTGAAAACTCCACGCTTTGATTTCCGTGCTCCGAATGGCTTTCCGGAGCCGAGCGATACCATTCGCATCAATACCGGCCCGTGCTTGGAGGTATGGGAGGTGCGGAAGCAAGTGGGCGTTGTCTATTGCGGAATTGAGCGTCCTTGAGGTGAAGTTTGGGTCGCGGAGATTTGCCTCGGCGATGAATCCGCCCAGCGAGGTAGCATTACGAGTTTTGGGATCAGCGGTTTCGTAGGCGGACACAAGTTCACCCCAAATTGCGCTGAGTTCGTCCGCGCCTTTAGCCAGCCCCCGTCCGAAATCAAACGACCGGACGACCTCTGATTGGCCGAAAAGGTCGGTGAGAAACACCCGGAGGCTTTGGCTATCGTTTGCCAGTTCCTGACCGATCTCTTGAGCCAAGAGGTTTGCCTTTTCCCAGTTGTTGGACTCGGCGTCGTCATCGTTCTCTCCATTTACGTAATCCCATCCTCCAATGTCGTACATCGGTTCAATCACGACAGCCCTCGCTCGATTCAGAAGGTCCGTAGGTTTCAACAGCGCCGCGAGCCGCTCAAGCTCCGCACGTATGTCGGTCGGCATCTCGTGGCCGTCGTATCGCAGACATTTTCGGCTGGCAATCCAGCCTGCGACCCATGGACGGGTTTGGGTAAAAAGTCGAGCAGTCGAAATCAAAGCATCTCGGCTCCCTAGGCATCGCCAAAGGCCGCTCCATTCTTTAGCGAGAATCTCTCGGGCAACCTCTTGAGGTGTGAGTTCGAGAAGCAGCGCCACCGCGTCTTTGTACCAATCCCAAGTGTCCTTGTTAATTTTGGGTTGCCACCCCCAATCTCGCGGGCGCGCACCGAAATCGTTATTGCCAATTACTGTAATGGAATCCGTTTTTACCAGCGCCCGCACGGCGACGACAGCACATCTCATCATTCCCTCATCACCCGAAGCCGCGAGCTTTCGGATGATTTGGCGTCGCTGCTCGGGAGGCGCTTCGGTTCCGGAAAGGCAGATGTGAAACAGAGAAGTTATTGGGTTGAATGCGGTATCGTCCGCATTGTCCTTTTGTTCAGCGGCCAATAGGCGAGCAAGCAGCAGAACTGCGCGATCAAAGAGAGTTGGATCATATGCGATGGACTTGATCAATCCGAACCAGTCTTGGCGATTGAAACTACTGGGTCCAAGACTCAGACACGCATCTTGCCTCGCAAAATGGTTTCCGAGTTCCTGTTCGAGTTTGGCGAGCACTGCGGCAGGCGCGACTGGGGCGATATTTTCGAGGATTCCGAACCCCTCTGCGCCTTTTGCCAAGAGGTCACCGAGCGGACCATCCGCTGGCAACCAACGAGCGACGACCGCTTGTGCTGCGTTGCAGTCGTGGAGAAATCCAATTCGGCGTGACAAAGATTTCAACATTCTCGCAGTGAGCCGCCCGCAAAATCTGTCAAGGTGTGGAGGCGGAATTCGCTCAAGAGCATGAGCGGCAAGCGGGTTGGCGATAGCTTGCGGCAGAATCGCACGATACTGGCCGCGGGCCTGTGCAACGCCGCGCTTCTGTAGCTGAACCAGCGCTTCATAAAGTTGGAGGGTGGCTATTCCCCGGATGTTCGCAATCGTCGCGAGTTCGCCCCCTTCCGACATGTCTTCTCCATCAATTGAATAAAGCAGTGATAAATCCTCGGCGTCCTTCAGTAATTGCGGAGCCGGGTCGTTTCGCTGTATGAATATGCGTTCGAAAAGGTCCCGGCTTTTGAGGCTGCCGATGGTCTCGCCTTTTTCAATCGTATCAGCGATAGCACGGGCGATGCGGAAATTTCCGTCGCTGAATTCCGCAATTTTTCGGCGGTCACTTTGGGACACTTCAGGAAATTTTTGTGAGAGCCACTCCGAAACGATATCCGGCGCTGCCTTTTCGAGGCGAAAGACCTCTGTGCGTTCAGGCTCATCATCGCGCACATCGTATTCTACCGAAATTAGACTGACCTGACTGGAATCTCCTGAGCAAATTCGCGCAAGTTCTGCGTGGGTAGCTGGATTGCAATTGTCCACGATGAGAATGGCCCGCTGTCCCCGTGCTGTCAGCTCTCGAGCCATATCACGAGCAGTGGGAACGGTTGCTTCCGAATAGTCAGTATAGACAGCAATACTCGAATCGAGGGCTTCTTCACCAACGCCGCGCTCAAACAATGCCTGAACAAACCGCGTCTTTCCAACTCCGGATAATCCGACAAGTCGAAAGCACTGCTTCGGATTGCGCAATCCTTCTCGAAGACGCGCAATGCCTTCCGCTATCGTGAGATGTTTGGGGTCGCGCGAACCCTCATCGACGAGACATGCTTTGTCATCTGAAAGGTAAGGTCCCGTGCTCTCGGAACATCCGTCCCATTCCCCAATCGCGCTCCAACCCGCAAGCGGACGCCCTACACGGCTATGGAGCCAAGCAATGATGCCGGGATATTCGTTCGCCCAATTTGCTATGCGACGACGGTCGTAGAAATCTGTATGAAGCTGGTGAGCGAAGGAAATCCCGCTCAAAGCAGTACGCATGGCCTTGCGGCGCACTTGGAGTCGCTCATCATCGACAGAGGCTTTCGCACTTACAATTACGTATGCCCCCGATACTTTCGCAATCTCCCGGATTGAGTCACGCAAGACTCCTTTAGGCTGCATCTCTCCCACGATCTTGCTTGCGGGCATATCGGACTTTTTCACCTGGAAGCCAGTTATCCGCCTTGGCACGAAATCGGGCTTGTCAATCTCCGTCGGGCATTCTACTCGAACGTCGATTCCCCCATCAGTCGCGTCCTGGTCCCCTCCAGCAGTGACCGAAGAGAGAGGGAGGCCCTTCGCCTTCAATTCGGCAAGAGCCAATCGAGCCACGAGTGAGCGTAGATCGGAATCGCTTAGAACAGCAATATCGTCGCCAGAAATTTCGAACATGTGTGTATGGATGAATGGCGGAAACGGGGTGCTTCCTATTGCTCCGCGAGAAACTGCTCCGGAGACATTACCCGAATTTCGCTGGCGATATAGTCGTCTGGATTGCGCGTGATGATCGCGTCTATTCCGCCTTCCGCTTTCGCTGCGAAGTGCTGGATGGAGTCTTCGAAGTCCTTGAAGGCTGACGCAAGCGCCGCAGCAATCTCCGAGTCCCCGACCGTGGATACTCGGACAAGTCGCTTGAGCTTTTCGAGCAGTGCGAGCGTGCCTGCATGTCCATTGAGCTTGCGCAGGATGTAGTAGAGGTTGCTGAACGACAACGATGCGACGCACGCGATCAACTTGCCCGTTTCCGCCAGTGCGAAAAGTCGGTGGGCGTTTTCGGCGAACGGCTGGCGGTCGGCGAGGTGGTCCATGACCACGTTGGAATCGAGGAAGACTTTAGGGGCGGAGGCCATGCTGCTTTTCCAATTCCTCAGTCAAAGCAGCACGTTCATCGAAGTCCGCCGGGAGCTTCACGGCTCCGCGCAATTCGTCGGTGAGTGGCGTTTTGCCGTTGCGGCTGTCTTTCCAGTTCTCCGCCATCACTCGCAATTGGCGGGCGATGACTTCGGGCACGGTCGTGTGGTGTGCCCGCGCTTCTTCTTCCGCAAAATGCAGATCGTCCGGGTCCAGTGGAATGGTCAATGTCGCACTCATGGCTTGAAACTATGCTGTATCTCGAATCGCGACAAGGCTGCGGTTTGGAAGGAAACGCGAAAGTGAACGGTGTTGCCCCTCAAAGTAAGACAGCTTTTTAGATGTCCGGAAATCGGGGTCCGGCGGGAATGGCACTGAAATAAGCCCTCCCCCCTGGGAGGCGCTTTCAGTGGGTTTCCCTCTGTCTAGCCGCCCTTATTTTAGTGCCATTAGGGCAAACAGGAAACGGTATCAGCGTCATCAAATCATTGCTTGATGTCTCGGCCCGGGCGGAATGCAGTCCATCGGGTAGCGGAAGAGGGAATGTGATGCGATTCGGAATTAAAACAGTGCATCAAATCCCGCATCCGCGAAGTGGCGGTCGCTTGTGAAGGCTTGGTGGGGGCCGAGGCGGTGCACGATGGCGAGGGGAATCAACGAGGCCGGGGCCAGCGATGTAGCCTGCTGTGGAGCGAGTCCATGCTGCGTGCCATTCGTAATCCGATGGATTTATTAAAAGCGCCGCCTACTTCCCTCTTTTCAATCAGGCCCCGTGCGGCAGTCACTCGCACTCGATTCGGCGGCGGCGGTGCGATTGAGAATGTTACCGCTGGTGGATTCTGTTGCGTCACATTACCTGCCCCCGTTCCCCTATCGCAGTCCCCGAAATCCGAACTCACATGAGCTGGTGGGCATCGACATCGACGACGGCGAAGACGTCTTCGGGCAGGGGATTCTTATCGAGCACGGCGCGGATGGCGCGGCTGAGCTTCAGCACGGCGCGGGAGCGGAGGGCGAGGTGGAAGCGGAAGTTGCCGTGCGATTTCTCCAGCGGGGCGGCGCTGGGCTCGCCGAGCGTGACTCCGGGCGGCAGCACTTCTTTCAGGCGGCGGTGCAGCGTCTCGATGCTGAGTTTTGCTCGCTCTTCGTGCGGTGAGCGGACGGTGATGAGCACGAAATGCGTGAACGGCGGCTGCACCATTTTCTCCCGCCACTCGATTTCCTGCTCGTAAAATCCGGCGAAATCGTGATGCCGCGCAAACTGAATCGCGGGGTGAAACGGCGTGTAACTTTGCACGACGACTTCGCCGGAGACATCGCCGCGTCCGGCGCGTCCGGCGACCTGCGTGAGGAGCTGGAAGGTGCGCTCGCTGGCGCGGAAATCAGGGAGGTGCAGGCCCATGTCGGCGTTCACGATTCCGACGAGCGTGACGTTTGGGAAGTGCAGGCCTTTCGCAATCATCTGCGTGCCGACGAGGATGTCGATCTTCCCGGCGCGGAATGCTCCGAGGGCTTCGCGGTAGCTTTCCTTGCGCTGCATCACGTCGGCGTCCATGCGCTTTACGACGGCGGTCGGGAAGAATTTTTGCACGGTATCCTCGACCTTTTCGGTGCCGGTACCGCTGTATTTGATGCCGGGGTCTTTGCAGTCCGGGCACTTCGTCGGAGCGACGGCGAGATGCCCGCACATGTGACAGACGATTCGATTTTGCGCCCGGTGAAATGTGAGCGAAACCGAACAGTTCGGACACTCGGCGACGTAGCCGCATTTGTTGCAGAGCAGTGTCGTGGAAAAGCCACGGCGATTGAGAAACAGGATGACCTGCTCCTTTTTCTCCAGCCGCGAAGTGATGGCCTTGGCGAGCGGGTCGCTGATGATGGGCGATGATTTTTTCGCCTCCAGCCGCATATCGACGATGCGGATAAACGGCATCTTTTGGTCGTCCACCCGCATGGTGAGTTGCAGCAGTTCATACTTGCCGATGTGGGCGTTGTAAGCGCTCTCCAGCGAAGGCGTGGCGCTGCCGAGGACGACGACGCACTTTTCCAAATGCCCGCGCAACACGGCGAGGTCGCGTCCGTGGTAGCGAGGCATTTCCTCCTGCTTGTAAGTATTCTCATGCTCTTCATCGACGATGATGATCCCGAGCTTTTCCACCGGCGCAAAAATGGCCGATCTTGCTCCGATGACGATACGCGCCTTGCCGCTGCGGATGCGGTGCCATTCATCGTGCCGCTCACCTTCGCTGAGATGCGAGTGCAGCACGGCGACCTCGTGATTCGTCGCGGCGAAGCGGCTCTTGAATCGTTCGACCGTTTGCGGCGTGAGGGAGATCTCCGGGACGAGTAAAATCGCGCCCATGCCGAGCTCCAGCGCACGGTCAATTCCTTGCAGATAAATCTCCGTTTTCCC
>JAYTMG010000114.1:0-2524 GCA_043728745.1 Verrucomicrobiaceae bacterium | reverse complement strand
TTCGGCGTGTATGTGTTCAAGAATTTCGGCTTTCTTCCGATTCTCATCGCATGGCTTGTCGTGTCGCTCGTGCGCAATCGCCGCGATTCGGCGAGCCGTGCCAGCCTGCATATCGCCATCCCGGCGCTCGTGGTTTTCATCGCGTGTTTCATATTCCGGTTTGCGCCGTGGGATTGGGATAATTCCAAGCTCATTATGCTCGCGTATGTCGCGCTGCTGCCGCTGCTGTGGCAGCATGTTTTATCGCGATGGGCGCTGCCAATTCGCGTCGTCGTTTGCTTCCTCATTTTCTTCTCGGGCTTCGTGTCGCTGCTCGGCGGAATGAGCGGCAGGAACCACGGACACGGCATCGCGTCCATCCGCACGCTCGACACGCTCACGTCTGCCATTTCGGCGATCCCGACGAACGAGCGTTTTGGCACTTATCCTACGTGGAACCACCCGCTGCTGCTCGTTGGGCGCAAAGTGGCGATGGGTTACCCCAGTCACGTTTTCAGCCACGGTCTCGGAGACCCTGAGCGCGAACAGAAAATCGCGAGCATGATGAACGGCGATCCTGATTGGCGGGAACTCGCCCGCAGTCTTGGCGTGCGGCACATTTTTTGGGGCGAAATGGAGCGGGAGCACTATCCAGGATCGCGCCAGCCTTGGAAAACTGAAGCCGTGAGAATCGCCTTCGGAGACTGGGGCGAGATCTACGATGTCGGCGGAATCCGCGAGTAGCCATCCAAGGCGCGGCTTGCTCGCAGCGCAGTTTGCGTGGAGGGTGCCTATATGACTCCGCGCCTTCTTATTCATGGTCAACGCGTCGATACCGCCTCGACGCTCGCCGTTCGCAATCCGTGGTCCGGTGCGGAAATTGCGTGCGTGCCGCTGGGCGATGCGGCGACGGTGGAAGCGGCGATCGTTTCCGCGTGTGCCGCGTTTCCCGAAGCGCGTTCGGTTCCCGCGCATCGGCGGTCCGCGCAGTTGATGGCCATTGCGCGAGGGATCGAGGCGCGGAAGGCGGAGTTCGTAAATACGATCGTCGCGGAGGCGGGCAAACCGATCACTTTTGCAGAAGCCGAAGTGAATCGCGCGGTGATGACCTTCACGGCGGCTGCCGAAGAGGCCCGCCGGCAAAATGGCGAAGTGCTGGACATGGATGCGTTCCCCACGGGTGAGGGACATTTGGGATTCGTCCGTCGTTTTCCAATCGGCGTGATTGCAGGCATCACGCCGTTCAACTTCCCCCTGAATCTCGCCGCGCACAAAATCGCACCGGCCATCGCGAGCGGAAACTGCATCATCGTGAAGCCCGCGCCGAAGTGCCCGCTCACGATGCTGCTGCTCGCGGATGTGCTGGCAGACGCTGGGATGCCGCCGGGCCAAGTGAATGTGGTGACGTGTGCGAACGAAGACGTGGCGCTACTTGTGCGCGACCCGCGGATCGCGATGTTGAGCTTTACCGGAAGCCCGTCAATCGGCTGGAAGCTCAAGGCGGATGCGGGAAAGAAAAAGGTGTGCTTGGAACTGGGCGGCAACGCGGCAGTCGTGGTGCATTCCGACGCGGATATCGCCGCCGCCATTCCCTCGATTGCGAGCGGGAGTTTCGGCTATGCGGGCCAGACGTGCATCAGCGTGCAGCGGATCTTTGTACACGAGTCCTTATACGACGCGTTCCGCGAGCAGTTCGCCGCATACGTCGCGGAGAAAGTGAACGTCGGTGATCCCGCCGACCGGCGCACGGTCGTCGGCCCGATGATTTCCGCGGACGCTGCCGCGCTCACGCGCGCACGAATCGCGAGCGCATTGAAGGCAGGCGCGCGGCAAGTCGGGGCATTCGCGGGGGAGGGCACGAATGTGGTGCCGCCGACGATTTTGGAGGACGTCCCGCCGGAACATGAAGTGTGCGCTTGCGAGCTGTTCGCACCAGTGGTGACGCTGCACCGTTATCGCGAATTCGACGAAGTGCTCGCACAAGTGAACGCGTCGGAGTTCGGATTGCAGTGCGGCATTTTCACCCGCGACCTCCAGCTCGCGATGCGCGCTCACGAGCGACTGGAAGTGGGCGCGGTGCTGATCAATCAAGTGCCTACCTTCCGCGTGGAAAACATGCCGTATGGCGGAATCAAAGACAGCGGCTTTGGCCGCGAGGGAATTCGCTACGCAATGGAGGAAATGACGGAGCCCCGCGCATTGATCATCCGCAAAACAAGTTAGCCCGTTACGCGGAAGAGGCGGATGCGGGGATGTGGCTCAAGACCAATTGAAAACCACACCGCTCCGCATCCGCCCACAAACAAGGCTTTCGCTTAGAACGTGATGCTCGTCTGGAGATAGACGAAGTCTGCGTCGTCGCTGGCTCCGGTATCGGACAGGTAATCGCCGGCGAAGAAGTGCGAGTAGCCGCCTTCAAAGCTGAGGTTTTTCGAGACCGTGTAGGTCAGCGTGACGTCTGCTTCGTAACCGACGGAATCGCTTGCGCCGCGTGCGACGGGCGTGAGCGGGCGCACGGTTGCTATGCCGTTGGCTCGGTACCAGG
>JAYTMG010000113.1:0-8439 GCA_043728745.1 Verrucomicrobiaceae bacterium | reverse complement strand
GGCGGGATCGAACAATGGCGCGTCATCGCGGATTTCCTCCTTCGGGATTTTCAGCATGAGGCTCTCGACCATCATGACTTTAATTGCATCGCGTAAATCGGTATCGGACATCAGCGCCGTGTAGCAGCCGCGGCGCAGGGCGCAAGTTTCTCCAGCCATTCGCCGCGAAAAGTTGCGTTTTGCCCGTTGCCCGCCTACCCACGCCTCCGTGTCAAAACTCCGTCTCGACTTGCTCCTCGTCGCCCGCGGGCTCTTCGAGAGCCGCGAGAAAGCCCGCCGTGCCATCATGGCGGGGCAGGTGCGTTGCGGAGATCGGGTCGTGGACAAAGCGAGCTCCACGTTCGAGGAAGACGCCGACATTTCCGTGGCCGCACCGGAGAAATACGTGGGACGGGGAGGGTATAAAATGGAGGGCGCGCTCGCGAAATTCGGCATCTCGCCGGCGGGGATGACGTGCCTCGACATCGGCGCGAGCACCGGCGGTTTCACGGATTGCCTGCTCCAGCAAGGTGCAGCGAAAGTGTGGGCTATCGACGTGGGGCATAGCCAGCTCGACTGGCGCATTCGCTCCGATCCACGCGTGGTCGTCCGCGAAAAACTGAACGCCCGATACCTCACCCGCGAAGACGTGCCGGACCCGATCGATCTGATTGTCATCGATGTCTCCTTCATCTCGCTCTCGCTCATCCTCCCGCCGGCCCTTAGCGTGCTGAAGCCCGGTGGAACAATCATTCCGTTGATTAAGCCGCAGTTTGAACTCCGCCGCCAGGATGTGGGCCGCGGAGTGGTCCGCGAGCCAGAGTTGCACGCCGCAGCGGTGGAAAAAGTGCGTGCATTTGTCGCGACGATGCCGCCCACGCCGGAAGGCTGGCGTCTGGAGTGGCGCGACTGCATCGACTCACCGATCCTCGGGGGCGATGGGAATAAGGAGTTTCTCGCCCGGTTGGAATCGGCGTGGCACGAACGCCCTCGTTCGTGATCGTGTCCCGGACGCCTCGTCCGGTGCTGTCTGCAAAGGCCGGAGGCCCATTTTAACATCACGCTGCTCGTTCAGAGTGCGGCTTCGCCGTTTTGTTGGGCCGGACGGGGCGTCCGGGACACAGTCACGAGCGGGGCGCTCGTGCCACGGCGCGCTCCCGCACTTTTTCGCTTCCGCGAAAACCCACGCTTGCCAGAAATGCCGCCGCCTTTAACCTCCGCGCCCGTTACACGACGAACATGCAGGAATATAAAGTGAAACTCGAAGTTTTTGAGGGGCCTCTGGACCTCCTGCTTTATCTCATCAAACGCGATGAGATAGACATTTACGATATTCCCATCGAGCACATCACCACGCAGTACCTGTCGTTCATGGATGCGTTCAAAATGATGGACCTCGAAATCGCCGGGGAATTCATCCTCATGGCCGCGACGCTGGTTTACATCAAAAGCCGCAGCCTTCTTCCCGCCGCAGTGCAACCGCCCGAGGAGGATATGGAGGAAGAGGACCCGCGCTGGGAACTCGTCCGCCAGCTCCTCGAATACAAGAAGTTCAAGGAGGCCGCAGCCCACCTCGGCCGCCGCGAGGAAGCGCTGCAAGGCATCTACCCACGCGCCATCGAGAAGCCCGAGGAAATCGAGCGTCCGCTCGGCGAAGTGTCCGTTTTCGACCTCATCAACGCCTTCAACAAAATCCTCAAACGGATCGAATCGAAGACCGAAAACCTCGCCGAGATTTTCGAGGAAAACTTCAGCGTCGCAGACAAGATCGACCTCATTTTGAAAATGACAAACTCCGGCACGATGCTGAAGTTCACCGAGCTATTCACCGACGCCGCTTCCCGCCCGGAAATCGTCGTCACGTTCCTCGCGCTGCTGGAACTCATCCGCGTCAAAAAACTCCGCTGCGTGCAATCCGAGCCGTTCGCGGAAATCGAAGTCCACTGCATCACGTAGGCCATGTACACGCTCAAGCAAGCTCTGGAGGCCATCGTCTTCGCCTCGCCCAAGCCCATCCTGCTGGATGAAATCCGCAAAGCTCTGCGCGGTGCCGCGTCCGATACCGAGGAGCTCGACATCATCGCGATGGGCGAAGCGTCCGAGGAAGAAGTCGCCTCGCAGCTCAATCTTCTCCGCGCGGAATACGAGCGCGAAGGCCGCGCATTTAGCCTCAATGATGGTGCGATGGGCTGGGCATTTGTCACGCGGCCCGAGGGCGCGCAGTGGGTTCGCCAGCTTTATCCCGAGAGTCGCCCGACGCGGCTCAGCGGCCCCGCGCTGGAGACGCTCGCCATCATCGCCTACCGGCAGCCAGTCACCCGCGCCGACATCGAAGCGGTGCGCGGAGTTGCGGTCGATGGCGTCATGCAAGTTTTACTCGATCGTTCGCTGGTGAAAATCGCGGGCCGCGCCGATTTGCCTGGCCGACCGTTGCTCTACGAGACGACCGAATACTTCCTGCAACATTTCGGGCTCAAACAAGTCGCGGAACTTCCGAATTGCGATGAGTTGCGCCGGGTGCCGCTGCCGAAAGCGGAGTATCCCGAGCCAAAGCCAGTCGCAGAGCCGCATCCCGAGCTCCCGCTGGAAAGTGACACAGCAGTCCCGGCTGTGATGCCCGACGCCACAGCCGAGACGGCTGTGCCACTTTCTGCGGACGAACCCGAGCCCGAACCAGAACCCAACGAACCGCAACCGTGACACTTCCTGAACTCCGCGCAAAAATCGACGCAATCGACGAGCAGATCGTCCGCCTCCTCCACGAACGCGCTGCCGTAGCCGTGGACGTGGGCGCTTTGAAAAAAGAAACCGGCCAGCCGATTTTCGACGCCCAGCGCGAGAAGCAGGTCTTTGCCAAAGTGACCGACCCGCGCCTTGGCGACGTCCTTCCGCCGGAAAATATCGAGACCATTTACAAAGCCATCATCGCCTCCGCCCACGCCGTCGAACAGCGCGTGCAAAACGCCTCCCGGTAACGCACAACCATGTCCGACGAACTCGAAGAACTCTACCAGACCGTCATCCTCGACCACTCCAAGCGCCCTCGCAATCGGGGCGAAATCCCTGGCGCGACCCAGGTGCAGGGCGACAATCCATCTTGCGGCGATGAGATTTTGCTCTCGGTGAAATTCGGGCCGACGGGCGAAGTAGAAGACATCAAATTCACCGGCAGCGGCTGCGCCATCAGTCAGGCCAGCGCATCGCTGATGACAATGAAGCTCAAAGGCAAATCGCGCGAAGATGCGATGCGACTCGCTGGTGCGTTCAACAAATTGATCACCACGGAAACCGAGGTCGATACGACCGGACTCGGCGACATCATCCTGCTCAAAGGAGTCCGCAAATTTCCGCAACGCGTGAAGTGCGCCGCGCTGGCTTGGCGTGCATTCGAGCAAGCCGTGGGCGATGGCGCTACGGCGACGACGGAATAGCGCAACAAAGGCTTTCCCCGCTCGCGGCTTGTTTGCAGAGTCTGCGACATTTCTTTCCTATGAAACTCATCCATCTTTCCTGCCTGCTCGGTCTTTCCATCCTCGCTCACGCTGAGGCTCCGAAGTTTGAACTCCGCGATGGCGACCGCGTCTTGCTGCTCGGCGACGCGCTGCTCGAACGCGAAAATACGCTCGGCTTTCTCGAAGCCCGGATGCACGCCGCGTGGCCTTCTACTAAATTTACGGTCCGCAATCTCTCGTGGGCTGGCGATACGCCGAAGGGCTGGTCGCGTGCTTCGTTCGACGCTCCGCAAAAAGGCTACGAGCGGCTGAAAGAGCAGATCGCGCTGGTAAAGCCGACGGTCGTTTTCCTCGGCTACGGAATGGCCGCGTCGCTGCAAGAAATGACCGACCGCAGCAACGACATCATGCTCAACCGCGACACCGCGCGCTATGGCGAAGAGCCGATGACGGCGGCGCGTTTCAAAAAGGAACTCGGGGAGCTGATGACGGATATTCAATCATCCACGGAAGACACGAAAGGCACGGAAAAGCCTTCCGTGAATTCCGTGCCTTCCGTGGATAAAAAAGTGCGGTTCGTCCTGCTCTCGCCGATCCGGCACGAGGACTTGCGCAAGACTCGTCCCGGCACGATGGACCCGACGAAGCACAATGAGTTGCTCGTCCAATATAGTAAGAGCGCCGAGGAATTGGCGGCGGAGCGCGGGACGACTTTCATCGATCTGAAATCGGTCAGCGGCACACAGGACGGCATCCATCTCACGGATAAAGGGAACGCCGCGCTCGCAAGCGTCATCTTTCCAAAATCCCCAATCCCCAATCCGCAATCCCTCGCCGCCATCCTCAAAAAGAACGACCTCTTCTTCCACCGCACGCGCCCGGCGAACAGCACGTATATCTTCGGCTTCCGCAAGGCCGAGCAGGGGCGCAACGCCGTCGAAATCCCGCAATTTGACCCGCTGGTCGATGCCGTGGATGCGGAGATCGATGCGTTGAAGCGCGGGGGAACGGGTAGGGTGGGCGTCCCGCCCGCCGGTTCGGGCGTCTCGCCTGAACTAGTGAGCAACGATAAGGCACCCGCTGCAAAAAACGCATCTCGTGATTCGCAAGGGCCAGGCGGGACGCCTACCCTACCCATCCCCAATTTCACAATGGAGGACGGCTACGAAATCACCCTTTGGGCCGATACAAACCTTGTCGGCAAGCCTGTCGGCATGAATTGGGATGCCGCCGGGCGTCTTTGGGTGGCCTGTTCGCCGGTTTACCCCCAAATCAAACCCGGAGCACACCCAGAGGATAAAGTCGTCGTGATCGAAGACACGGACCGCGATGGCAAGGCGGATAAATCGACCACTTTCGCCACGAATCTCCTCATCGCGGCGGGCGTCGCGCCGGATTTCGTGGCGGGTCCGAGGGACTTAAAGGACAAAAAGGACAAAAAGGACTCAAAGGACTCAAAGGACGGCGTCCCTTTAGTCCCTTTAGTCCCTTCCCCCAACGCCGCCTACGTCGGCAGCTCCACCGAGCTCGTCCACGTCACCGACACCGACGGCGACGGCAAGGCCGACGTTCGGCGTGTGGTGCTCAGCGGCTTTGGCACCGAGGACACGCATCACACCATCCACACGCTGAAGTGGGGCCCCGATGGACGGCTTTATTTTAACCAATCCATCTACATCCACAGCCACCTGGAGACGCCTTACGGGATGGTCCGCGTGAACAGCGGCGCAATCATGGCCTACGACCCGCGCACCGAGCGCACGGAGGTCATCGCCAAAGGCTGGTGCAACCCTTGGGGCCATGTGTGGGACGAGTGGGGGCAATCATTCACCACCGACGGCGCGGGCGGGCAGGGGATCTCGTGGGTCGTGCCCGGTGCGATGTATTTCACGTACGAAAACGCGAAGAAAATCATGCCGAGCGTGTCGCCCGGCAGCTAC
Source organism: Verrucomicrobiaceae bacterium (assembly GCA_043728745.1). Taxonomy (GTDB): domain Bacteria; phylum Verrucomicrobiota; class Verrucomicrobiia; order Chthoniobacterales; family Chthoniobacteraceae; genus SXWH01. The sequence goes on along the minus strand of JAYTMG010000113.1, from coordinate 3,068 downwards.
CCGAAATTCTGCGGCTTGGAGCTGGTGAAGTCGCCGCTTTTCCCGGCGGATTGGCAGGGCGACGCGATCACCTGCGACTTCCGCGCGCACCGGATTGCGCGGTTTTCGATCAAAGACCTCAGTGAGCCGACAAAGGACGGAAAGGACGGAAAGGACAGAAAGGACGGAAAGGACGCGTCCCTTGAGTCACTTAAGTCCCTTTCGTCCCTCAAAAGCGGCTACGAAACCAAAGCCGAAGCCGACCTCGTGCGCACCACGGATGCAAGCTTCCGCCCCATCGACGTGAAGCTCGGCCCCGACGGCGCGCTCTACGTCGCCGACTGGACAAACCCCGTAATCAACCACGGCGAAGTAGATTTCCGCGACCCGCGCCGCGACCACGTAAACGGACGCATCTGGCGCATCGCGCCAAAGGGCAAGGAGCCGGTGAAGTGGGAGAGTTTGGTGGGGGCAAAAAGTGATACGTTGATTCGGTCTCTGCAAAGTCAGTCGGAGTGGGCTCTCTCGAAAGCACGCGACATTCTCAATCGCTACTACCGCGCTAATCAATTTCAGAATAAACCCGATGACTTGGACGAAAAGCTGCGCACTTGGTTTTTTGCCGAGCGAGCCAAAGGCAAAGCGAACGAGGCCGCTGCGCACACCCTCTACATGCAGTTTGGTTACCAAACGAGTATCGGTAGCGACGCCGCGCTTTATCGGAATGACATTTCCCAAGCGCGAGCGTTTGCGGCGAGAAACATGGAAGAGTTCAACGATTTGGTGGGCTCCATCGAATCGAGTAGTCCGCCGCCAACGGCGAATCCAACAAAGGAAGAGCTAGCCCAGCGCGCCAAAGCACTCGAGGAGCTTTCTGCACAGATCCAAAAGAACTACCCAGACCCCGCGAAAACACTCATCCGCGACACCAACCCCCGCGTCCGCCTCGAAGCCATGCGCGCCCTTGCCCGAATCCCCACCGTCGAAAGCGCCGCGCTCGTGCTCGAAGCCGCTGTGAACGGCGGCTCCGCAGCCGCGCTCCCCGCCGGCCCGACCGGACAATTCGCGAACTCCACCGCCGCAGCAGACACCGACACGCATTACGCCTACGCCGCATGGCTGAGCGTGAACGACCTCGCGCCGCAGGTGATGGAATACGTCGAGACCATTGCGAATGGGACGGGTAGGGTGGGCGTCCCGCCCGCCGGTTCGGGCGTCTCGCCTGAACCATCGAACAACGAAAAGGCATCCCCTGCAAAAAACGCGGCCCGTGATTCACAAGGGCCAGGCGGGACGCCCAGCCCGGCGGGCGAGACGCCCACCCTACCCGCGGCCACGCGCACCGCGATGATCACCTTCGCCCTGCAATCACTGCCCGCCGACAAAACCGGCCCGCTTCTTTCCAAAATCGTCGCCAAAAACGGTGTATCCGCAGACGGCCCGTGGATCGAACTCATCGGTCAGGCCGGTGGCGCAGCCGAATGCGAAAAACTGCTCGCTTTAATCGCCCAACCTCGCGCGACCGCCGCGCTCATCGCCGCCGCCCGCCGTGGCGTGAAGCCACCCGGCGCTTCGCTCGATGTCATCAAATCCGCGCCCGCCGAAGTGAAAGCCGACGCGCTCCGCCTCGCCGGATTGTGGAAGCTCGACGCCGTCGAACACATCGCCGCCACCATGAACGGCGCGAGCCAGCCCGTCATCGACGCCGCGTTCGACGCACTCGCCACGCTGCGCACCCCCGCAGCCGCAAGCACCCTCGAAGCATTGCTCGCAAAAGGCGACGCCGGACTCCGCCGCCGCGCCCTCGAAGCGCTCGCCGCGTTCAAGCCCGACTCCGCACTCGCTGCCCTCTCCGTCGTCGCAGCCGATGGCGACGACGCCGCGAAGCTCGCGCTCTTCCGCTCGCTTTTCCAAAGCGAGACCTTCAAAGGAAAATTCGTCAAAGCCATCCCTGCCGATCTTCCGAAACCCGCCGCCGCCGCCGCCCTCCGCGCCGCTCGCGAGCTTGGACGCAAAGGCGAAGCACTCGTCGCCGCACTCACGCCCATCGCCGGCGCACCCGCTCCCGCTGCAAACGCCGGGGACATCGCAGCGATGGTCACCAACGTCCAAAAAAACGGAAACCCCGTCGAAGGCGAGGCCATCTACCGCCGCCTCGCCCTCGCCTGCACCGCGTGCCACGCCATCGGCGGAGCCGGCAGCAAAGTCGGCCCCGACATGACCACCATCGGAGCCAGCGCACCGCTCGATTACCTCATCGAAAGCCTCTACGTGCCCAACGCCAAAGTGAAAGAAGGCTACAACGCCGTGGCGCTCACGCTCAAAGGCGGACGCGCCGCCAGCGGAGTGCTCCTCCGCGAAACTGCCGAAGCCGTCTTCCTCCGCGACGCCGCCGGCAACGAAAGTAGCGTGCCGAAAGCCGACATCACCGCCCGCGAAAACGTCGGCAGCATCATGCCCGCCGGACTTCTCAACACACTCACCGACCGCGAAAAAGCGCACATGTTCGCCTTCCTCTCGCAACTCGGAAAGCCCGGCCCATTTGACGCCACAAAAGCCAGCATCGCCCGAGTCTGGTGGCTCTACCCCGGCAAAGATGTCGAGGCCATCGTGAGCGGAAAACTACCAGCCTACGGCGCAAAAACGCTCACCTACGTGGACGGCCGCCTCCCAAAAGCCGCGCTCACCGAAGCCCTCCAAATGGTCCCCGATCCCGGCGACACCATCGTAGCCGTAGCCAAATTTTCCGGCAGCGGAAAAACGCGCCTCAACCTCCAAGGCGTAACGAAAGCCTGGCTCGACGGAGCCCCGCTCGCCATCGCCAGCAACCCATCACCCGAAGTCGAACTCACCGCCGGCAACCACACACTCGTAGTAAAACTCGACACCAAACAGTTACCCGAAAACCTCCGCGCCGACTGCCCCGAAGGCCGCTTCGCGACGGAGTAAGACGGCTTTCCAAGCCGTCCGGGGGGCAAGAAGTAACGATATTGTGTCGTGTAGCAAACAAAAGTGGAAAAGAGCGTGCGATCAAAAGTGGAAAGTTTTCGTTGATTATGAAGGATTTAGAACGGAGGCGAGTGGAGAAG
>JAYTMG010000112.1:0-1042 GCA_043728745.1 Verrucomicrobiaceae bacterium | reverse complement strand
ATTCGCAGCGGCCTCGCGGGACTCGCGAAACGCGTGCTCGGGCGGGACACGCCCCCGGTTCCTGCGCAGCATCCGCGAGGGCAGTCCGAGTATCCGGTTACGCTGATGCGCCATTCGTTGCGGCCGTATTCCGGGCGCATCACGATGCTCGTCGATGCCGACGCTCATGCCGCTTTTGGGCGACTCGGATGGGAGGAAATTCCGGGCGTGGATTTGGACCTTCATGTTCTTCCTGGGGACCACATCACTTACATCCGTGAGCATAATGCGACAGCCGCAGAAAGGCTCCGCGAGTTGATCCACCGGGCGCTTTAGCCGCTCGGTCGCGAGCCAGTCTATTTGCACACGTTTTTCATTTGCTGAAAGATTGGTGTTGCGGCCAAGGTGACGCGCTGCCACTTGGATGTATTCAGGTGCCTCCCGGCGCTTTTCAACCGAACTTCACTCTCTAAAAACCGACACCCACCGTGGCTTCCAACGACGACTACATTCTCGAAATCCTTCAGGAAAACTCTCTCGTATCCGGCCAGCAGGTCGAAGACGCGAAACACAGCCGACAGGGTAGTGAATCCGCGCTCGACGCGCTGATCCGCGAAGGCGTGGTGACGCAGGAAGACGTTTATCGGGCCATCGCCTCGAATGCTGCGATGGACTTCGTAAATCTCGAAGAAGTCCATATTCCGGAGGAAATCGTCCAGTATATCGACGCGGAGATTGCCAGACGTTATCGCGTGGTGCCGGTGGGCGTGAACGATCTTGGCGGACTCGTGGTCGCGGTGGACAACCCACTCAATTTTAATGCGCTCGATGCGATCCAAGCGGTCGTGCAACGCGAGGTGGAATTTGTCTGCACGACACCGACTGCGTTGGACACGGCGCTGGTGAAACTTTACGGCACCGCGATGGATGCGGTGGAGCGGATGGAGCAGACGATGGGGAAAATCCTCATCGGCGACAGCGAAGTCGATGTGAGCACGGGGTCCGCCGAGGGCGATGTGGGCGATGCGCCAATCATCAAGCTCGCGACGATGATGCTTTTGGA
>JAYTMG010000111.1:0-20806 GCA_043728745.1 Verrucomicrobiaceae bacterium | reverse complement strand
TGGGTTAAAAAACCGCGCGCCGAACCCCGCAGGGCGTCGGTCGAGATGCGCGGAATGGTTTCATTATCGTGAAAAGGGTTGTTTTGTAGGGCGGTGATTTGCACGCGTCAAAGAAATTTCCAGTCCGGTGGAAAAATTGACCCGGAGAAACACTCAAAGAGAATCCGCAATTTGGAAAATAAAGGTCCGGCGGGCCGGTCGGAAGTCGGGCAATGGTATTCATATCACTCCTAGAACGTCGCGATTTGCGGTTTCTTTCAAAAAATCATCACTCGGATGCGCGAATCTCGCGAAAAAAGAAGTGAGCTTCGACTCGCGGGCTCTTATAGTCCGCCGCATGTCTGATCTTTGGAACGGCCTGAACTCAAATGCCCGCGCAATGCTGGGTCAACGTGATTATTCCCAAAAATCGCTCGCTGAACGACTTGCGACGAGCGGCGTAGAGGCGGGGGAGCTGATCGCCAAGCGTGGAGAGCTGGATGAGGCCTGGATTCCGGGAGTGGAACTTTTCACGAGGCGCGTTTTTCCGCAGCGGCATCGGGGCTTTTTCGGGGAGTTTGCGCGGATGGAAGACGGGATGCTCAGCGCAATCGGGCTTTGGCCGAAGCAATGGGCGACTGCGCGGATGTTCGCGACGACGGCGAAAGGCTTTCATATTCATCCGCCGGCCATCCCGGAGGGAATTGCGCCGGAGGCGTGGTTCAAGCGTCTCTTTATAGAGGAGCCGAAAAATTACGCGCTGCGGCCTTATGATCAGGAGCAGTGGGATGCGATGTTCTTTGTGGCGGGCAATGTGGAGATGCTCCTGGTGGACGAGCGCGCGGGGATGCCGCGGCGGGTGATGCGTTTCATTATTGAGGGCGACGATCAGCGCGGGCCGAATAATGCGGGCGTGGTGATTCCGGCGGGCGTGGCCCATGCGCTTCGCTCCGAGGGTTCGGTGGATACGATCATGGTTTACGGGACGAGCACGAAGTTTAATCCAGCCTTCGAGGGTCGTATCGCAGATGGCGTGGAGCGCGCTCCGCTGCCGCCGGAGTGGGAGGCTTACGTCGCCGGGACTTCGGTGTGATGAAAAATGGAACACGCACGAACGAAGCCGCGAAAGTAGGACAGGTTTCCAACCTGTCGGGCTCGCAAGCACGGGCGAGGTATCCGGGACATGCCCGCTGGGACAGGCTGGAAACCTGTATCGATGGGTGACAGGTTGGAAACCTGTCTTACTTTGCGCATCCACTTTTAATCCCGCCTCGGGAAGTAGAACGGGCCTAATTTCCGGGGCTTCTGGCGCTTTTTTGAGCATACGCTATGAAGCCACTTTCATTTTCCATCGCCGCTTTGCTCGGGCTGAATTTTTCCGCCGTCGCGCAGACGAAGGTAAATTTCACCGATCACGTTCTGCCAATTTTCAAGAACGCCTGTAACAATTGCCATAATCCGGATAAGAAAAAGGCGGGGCTCGATCTTACGACTTACGCCGCGACGATGGCTGGTGGTGAATCCGGAGTTCCTGTGAAGCCCGGCAACGCGGGCGGCTCGCTTCTTTATAAACTGACCACCCACGCCGATGAGCCGAAGATGCCGCCGAAGGGCGACAAGCTTTCGGACGCGGAGTTGAAGGTGCTCAACGACTGGATCACGGGCTTTGCGCTGGAAACGGCAAACAGCAAGCCTGCGGTGGCGACGGCAAATAAAGTGGAGAGCGCGGTGGTTTCGCTCACGCGCCCCGAAGGCCCCGCGCCGATGCCGGGCGATTTGCCGATGGAGCCGTTTGTCAAAGCGCGTGCGCTCGGTGCGATGACGACGCTGGCGGTCAGTCCGTGGGCTCCCATCGTGGCCATCGGCGGGCAAAAACAGATTCTCCTCTATAATACCGAAACGCTGGAGCAACTCGGCATCCTCGCGTTCCCGGAAGGGTTCCCAAACGTCCTGCGATTCTCGAAAAACGCGAAGGTCCTCATCGCCGGCGGCGGGCTTGGCGGCAAGCAGGGCAGGGTCGTGATGTGGGACGTGACGACCGGCGAGCGCATCGGAATGGTGGGAAATGAAACGGACGCCGTGCTCACCGCCGACCTCAGCGCGGACCACCAGTTCGTGGCGATCGGCGGCTCGGATAAGCGCGTTCGCATTTACCAGACGACGGACGGAAAAGCGACCGGGCTCATCAAAAAGCACACCGAGTGGGTCACAGCAGTCGCCTACAGTCCGGACGGAAAATATCTCGGCACCGCAGACCGCAACGGCGGAATCGAAATTTGGGAATCCGGCGCGGAACCAAAACCCTATAATTCACTGACCGGCCACAAGTCCGCCGTGACCGCGCTCGCATTCATGCCCGGCGTGCTCGCGAGCGGTGGCGAGGACGGCACTGTGAAACTTTGGAGCGTCAAAGAAGGCACGGAAACCAAGAGCTGGACGGCCCACGCGGGCGGCGTCTTGTGGGTGGAATTCACGCCGGACGGCAAAATCGTCACATGTGGCCGCGACAAAATCGCAAAGGTTTGGGACGCCAGTGGAAAGGCGCTCGCCGCCACCGAGGCTTTCACTGACATCGCCCTCCGCGCCGCAATGGCCAATGATCGCGTCATCGCCGCAGACTGGACCGGTGCCATTCGCGTCTATGCAATCGCCGGCGACAAAGTGAACAAAGTCGGCGAGCTCAGCGCGAACCCGCCCGGCATTGCAGAGCAACTCGCCATCGCGGAAAAAACACTCGCCGAGACCGGTGCCGCGCTCCCCGCCCTTCAGGCAGCCGTGGCCGCTGCAGAAGCCGCGGTGAAAACCGAGCGCGACGCCGCCGAGGCCAAACGCAAAGCCGACCTCGCCGCAGTCGAAGCCCGTAAGACAGCCGCGCAAGAAAAGATCGCCGCCGGGAAATCCGCGCCCGAAGTCGCTGCAAAAAAAGTCGCCGATCTGACTGCGCAAGTCGAAGCAGCCAAACAGGCCGTCGCCACTGCGGAAGCCGCACTCGCCGAAAAGCGAAAAGCCGCGGGGATGAATGAAAAAGCCAAAGCCGAACAGGCCGTGGTCGCCGCACAGAAACGCTTCGAAGCCCTCACTGCGGATGTCACCAAAGCCCGCGAAGCGCGCGCGAAGTTTGCCGAAGGAGCGCCCGATTACGCAAAGGCCGACGCACTCGTACAAGCGAAGAAATCCGAGGTAGCCAAAGCAGAAGAAGCCGCCGCTGCCGCGAAGGCCAAACTGGACGCAGCCCCCGCCGCGCCCGCCGCCGCGGAAGTCGATGCCGCCCAGGTCGCCCGCGAGGAAGCCGGGAAAAAAGTCGAGGCTCTCCGCCAGCAGCTCCAGCAAGCGCAATCGGAACTTGGCACCGCAAAAAACACTGCGCCGAAAACTATCGCGGAAGCCGAAAAAGCCATTGCAGCCGCGAACGCCGAACTCGCTAAAATGCAGGCTCCCGTGGCCCCTGCGCCCGCTCCAGTAGCGGCTCCCGCGCCTGCCGGACCGAACATCGCCGCGATGGAAAAAGCGCTCGATGCTTTGAACACCGACCTCGAAGCCATCCGCGCGGAGCGCGCGAAATTCGAGCCGGACACACCGGGCTACATCGCAGCGCAGGCCAAGCGCGTCGCGATCGGCGAGAAAATCGCCGCCGCCACGACTGCGCTGGAAACCGCCAAAACGACGCCCAGCGCCGCACCTTCGGCCCCTGCGCCGCTCGTCGGAACCGACGCCGAGAAGGCATTCGCCAAAGCGAGAAACGATCTCTCAGAAGCACAAAACCGTGCTCTTTCCGCGCAGTCCGGAATCGAGCGTTGGAAACGCGCGCAACTTTACCAAGGTGTCTTCAACGCCCGCCAAACCTTGCACGACAAACAGGCCAAATACGACGACCTCGTAGCCACGGCAAAAGACGCTTTCCGGCAGGCCGAGCTCGCCAAGGTGGGACTCGCTGAAGCCGAGAAAGCCATCGCAGACGGACCCAAAGTAGTCGCCGAAAAAGAAGCCGCACTCGGCGAAGTTCGTAAAACTGCTGACGCAGCCAAGGCCCAGCTCGCCGCTGCGGAAAAAGCAATCGCCGACAAGAAAGCCGCAATCGCGGACCCCAAAGTCGTTCAAGCGGAAATCGCCGAATTCACCAAACAGCAAGCCGCGCTGACCGAGGAGGTCACCAAGGTGCGCGCAGCCCGCGATTCCGCGAAAGCGGGCTCGCCCGAACTCGCCGCCGCGACGGCAGCTCGCGAAGCGTTACGCCCGAAAGAAGCCGCGCTCACCGCCGCTCTCGCCGCCGCGAACGCAAAAATGGCGGCCAAGCCAGCCGACCAGCCCATCCCGCCCGAAATGGTGGAAGCCGTCAAAAAAGGCCAGCTCGATGTGAAGCTCGCCACCGATAAAATTGCACCGGTCGAAAAGCTCGTGGCCGACGCGAAAAAAGCCATCGAAGATTCGCAGAAGCAAATCCCCGAACTCAAAGCGCGCATCCCGAAATTCGAAGCCGAAGGCGTAAAAATCAAAGCGCAAGCCGAGCAATCCGCAGGTGCCCTCGCGAAGGAACTACAAGCCGCAAAAGCCGAAATGGAGAAGCTCCGCGCCCAATACGACGCCGTAAAAAATGCCCGCAAATCCGCCAGCGCCGCGCCCGCCCCGGCAGCCGTTGCGGCAAAGTAAGCGCTACGAAAGCAGGAGCCTGCACACCGCGACTGCTACAAGCATCGCGACGATGTCGGCGGTGAGGCCGGCGATAATCGCGTGGCGCGTTTTGCGCACCGCGACACTGCCAAAATACACGGCGAGGACGTAGAACGTCGTCTCCGTACTGCCGTAAATTGTCGCCGCCATTTTCGCGAGCATTGAGTCGGCACCGTGCGTTTTCACGATGTCCACGAAGATGCCGTTTGACGCGCTGCCGCTGAGCGGTCGCATGAGCGCAAGCGGCAGCAGGTCCGGCGGAAAACCAACGGCTTCAAGCGGCTTGCGGAGGAAACCCGTGATGGCCTGAATGACGCCGGCTTCGCGCAGCAACCGGATTGAAACAAGCATCGCGACGAGATACGGGATGATGCGCAGCGCCGTGCTGAACGCATCCTTCGCGCCCTCGCAAAATTGCTCATACACTTTCACCTTTCGCAGATGCGCGTAGAGCGGGAAAAACGACAGAAGGAATGGAACGGCGAGCAATGAGATCGCGCGAAGAACGCGCTGCGCATCGGGAAGCCCCGGCCAGAAATCGCCGTAGCGCCAGGCCCAGCCCATTTTCTCGGGGAAGCGATTTGCAGTTTCCGGCGCGATGAGCATGAAAAGCATCGCCGCAAACAACGTGAAGAAAACTCCGAGCATCACGCGACCACTGGCCGTCAGCGCGGGCGCTTGGGCGACTTCAATCTCCGGCTCGGGCGTTGCTAAAGCGGCGGTCTCACCCGCATCGGCGGCGTCCGCTTTCACCGCGAAAAACGGCGCGAGCAGACGAGCGACGAGCACACCGCAAGTCATCGCCACGGCGCTAGAAACCAACGCAGGAATCATGATCGACGAAGCCGTCTTCGATCCTTGAATCGCGAGAATGCTGATCGCCGTCGTGGGCACGAGCTGGATGCTCGCAGTGTTGATCGCGAGAAACGTGACCATCGAATTACTCGCGACACTCGGGACGGGATTCAGCTTTTGCAGCAGGCTCATCGCCCGCAGCCCGAGCGGCGTTGCGGCGTTGCCGAGGCCGAGCATATTTGCCGACATATTCAGCACCATCGCGCCCATCGCGGGGTGATCGACGGGCACTTCGGGAAACAACCTGCGCATGAGCGGACGCAGCGCCCGCGCAAGCAGCGCGACAAGCCCGGCGCGCTCGGCGAGGCGCATCATGCCCAGCCAGATGGCCATGAGGCCCACGAGTGGCAGCGCGATTTCCATCACCGCGTCTTTCGCCGTTTTGAATGCACCGTCGGTCATCGCAGCGAGATTCCCGCTGAAGCCACCGATGATGACGGCGACAAGAATCATGACGAGCCAGATGATGTTGAGCATGAAGTCAGGAACATCAACCAACGCTGGGAACAAAGGAAAATCTTCACCGCAGGGTCCGCAGGGGTGTGATTAAAAAGTGGAATAAAGCTCGTGGCAAACCAGTCGTGGCTCACGCAGCCCTCTGCGTGATACTGCTACCCGCGAAGCGCTGATCCAATGAGCGGCCCACCGAGAATCATGCGCTTCACGTGAGGGGATGCACGCGGAGGGCCGCGTGCGCCACGACGCAAGAGTGCTCAATTGAGCATTTCCACTTTTAATCACACCCTGCTCGAGCAGTTACGCGTCTTTCCCGCAGCACTTTTTGTATTTCTTCCCGCTGCCGCACGGGCACTGGTCGTTGCGGCCGATTTTTGCAGGCGCGACATGCGGCACAGCGGGCGCGCGGACCACAGGCTCGGGGTTCGTGAAAACCCTCTGTGGAGGTTCGTAGCGGGGGGCTGTTACGAGCGGCTTGTCGTCAGCATCTTCGAGGTAGTATTCGGACCACCATTCCGTTGCGTGGGCGACGTTTTTGATCGGCTGATTTTGCTTCCGGAATAATTCCAAAGGCGAAGCATCGTCTTCAAAAAACGGGTTCTCGAGTTCGTCCCATTCGACGAACGATTGATCGATCCAATCTGCATCGAATGGTGCGCGAAGTAGCGGTAGGAGTTCCTTTGCTTCGAGCTCCATTACGAGGAGTGCGAGCGCTGTCCAGACGTGGTCATATCCACGGATGAGCTTGTCGGAAATCAGCTCGCGGAGATACGCGATGAGAGCTTCTCTCGGCATCTCATCCCATGTCATGAGCACCGCAAGACTTTGCAGAGCGACCCCTCGACAGAAATCATCTGCTTCGGTGTTTTCCACCAGCGCTCGAATCTCCGGCAGGTCCCGTCCGGCCACAGCGGCGAGGATGCGCGGCCCGTCGTGAGTGACGATGTCACCGCCGATGTCGTCGGCGCCAGTTTCCGGAAGCGACAGCCATCGTATGACGTACGGTAGCGCCAGCGGCTCGCGCCATTTCGCGAAGAGATACAGCGCGTTTGAAAAGAGCCGTGCTTCCTCCGGAGTGGCGTCCAGCGGTGCGGAGAGCCCGGTCTCCAGCGCGGCGATGAGAATGGGCGTCAGTTCCTCGCGCCGCGCATCGGCAGACGCAAGCGCGGCCTTAGGCGGAAAGCCGCGGAACTCCGAAAGCGCCGCAACGATGGCCTGTGCGGAGATGTGTTCCTGCGGAGTTTTCGGGGCGGGCGAACTTTCGGAAGTCCTGCGTGTGCGCTCGATCGTTGCCCAGTATTTGCATTCCCGGCAGATCCCTCCGAGCGGGTAGTCGATACCCTCATCGTGCGGGCAGCCTTTGATTCCCTCGGGCACGGAGCGGCCCGCCGCTTTGACTGCTGTGAAAAATTCCTCCACTTCTTCCGCGATCTTCGCGTCGTCGCGAATGTCGCCGTTCGCGATATACCATCGTTCCACTTCGGTCGGCGCGGCATCAGGGGAGGGGATCAGCGTGGCCATGTATTTGGTGGCCCGCTCGGCGTCTGGCCCGAAGGCTACAAGGACGCCAAGTGGATACTCATGCTGAAGTGGTTCGTTATTTTCCATCCCACATTAAACGAAATCAGCGGCGTTCCCGCAATCGGCAACTCCGATGATTACTACTTCGCCAGTGAGACGCACACGATTTCCTTGTCGTTCCGTGCATACACGCTGCGGTTCGCAAAGGCCGGATGCGACCACACGACGGGGCGCCCGGGATCGCTGTTCGACGGGTCGATCAAATGGGTGCGACTGAGTTCCTCATATCCGGCGGGCGATAGTTTCGCGATGATCAGGTCGCCCTTTTCGTTGAACAAAAAATAGCGCCCTTCGTTCTTCACGAGAAATACATTGGCCCAGCGCACCGGCTTGTCTGTCGTCGTCGCGGCAAACGTCTCCCACACGCGCTCGCCGGTCTCGGCTTTGATGCACCGGAGTTGGCCGTAGCTGCACACGCCGTAGATGTGGCCGTCTTCGAGAAATGGCGTGGACATCACGGTGTGGAGCGCGTCGGTCTCTTTCTCGCTCGCCTTTTTGCTCTGCCAGATTTTCGTCGCGGCGGGCTTGTCCTTATCTAGGCGCATCATCACTGAGCCGTTGTAAAACGAAGTCACATACAGCAAATCGCCGAGCTTTCGCGGAGTCGCGATGGTCATTCCTGCGTTCGCTTTTCCGGGCTCGGACCAATAGACCGCGCCCGTCTCGGGATCGAGCGAGTTGAGCGATTGCGGGTGCCAGATGATGAGCTGCCGCTTGCCGCCCGCCTCGAAGATGACCGGCGGCGCATAGCCCGGTTCCGTGGCACTCAGCGCGCGCCACAGCTCCTTGCCCGTGTCCTTGTCATACGCCACGGCCACGCTTCCCTCGCCGCCTGCGAGACAGATCAGCTTTTGTCCGTCGATGAGCGGGTGCCCGGAAAATCCCCACGTCGGCGTCGCGACTCCAAAATCTTTCTTGAAATCGTGCGCCCAAATTTCCTTCCCCGTCGCCGCATCGAGACACACGAGATTGCCCTCCGCGCCGAGCGCATACACTTTTCCGCCGCTCACCACTGGCGTCGTTCGCGGCCCCGCAGCGTAGCTCACCGTGTAGGGGCAATCGTGTTCATGAGCCCACAGTTGCTTGCCGTCCGCCTCATTGAGACACACGACGCGCTCCGTGCCGGGAATGTGTCCACGCGCAAACGCATTGCGCGGGCTCGTCGCATCCTTCGCGAGCTGCCGGTCCATAAAAAAGACACGTCCATCCGCCACCGCGGGGCCCGAGTACCCGCCGCCAATCGGCACGCGCCAGCGCACCTTCGGGCCGTCTGCGGGGAACGCCTCAAGAATGCCCGTCTCCCGCCACACGGCATCGCGTTGCGGCCCGAGCCATTGCGGCCAGTCATCCGCGCTCGAAAGTGTGGTGAAAAACGTGAGTGTGAGAAGTGCGAGGCGAAGGTGCATAGGATCGGCGAAGATTGACGGGAAGACTTCAATGCGCAATAGCGGGCCAAAATGCGGCCCAATCGAATGGGCGGCTGAATTCTCCGTGGTGGCATTTGATGCAGTCGCCCGCTGCGAGTTTTCGCATTCGTGCGCCTTCGAGGTCTCCGGCTTTGATTCGTGTGATGTGCTTTGCGGCAGGGCCGTGGCAGCTTTCGCAGCCGACATCGGTGAGCTTCGTCGCGGCGAATTCACGGCGGTAGCCGCCCGGTTTTTCAAAGCCAACGGTGTGGCAGCCGATGCAATTCGGGTCGGCGTCGGCTTTGCGGGAGATGAGTGTGAGGAAGGCGTGCGAGTGGCCGGATTTCTTCCATGTGTCGTTGGCTTTTGCGTGGCACGCAGCGCACGACTCGCTCCCTGCGTAAGTCGATGCAGCGCGGACTCCGGGTATCCGGTCAGGAGAGTCGGATGCAGGATCGTCGATCGCGAGTTTGGTTGCGCGAATCTCATCGCGGTATTCGACGGCGAGTTGCGCGACTTCGGCGCTTTCGGGAATGTTCGGCGTGACTAGTTGCACGTCGCCGGTGGTCACGTTTGCTTCGCCGGGTTGGTCGAGAGTGAGCGCCAGTCGGCCCAGAGCTTTGGATTCGTTCGTTATTTGGAAGACCGCAGTTTTACCTTCGTGGGCGAGCTGTTGCGATGGTTCCGCGACTTTGCCGCCGAGGACGAGGCTAAATTCCGGGAACTCTTTCGCGAGCGCGTGCAGGCGGTCTTTGTGGGTGAATGCGAGCAGGACGAGGAAGTCGGCATCCCGCTTCAGCGAGGGAAGAAGTTGCCCGATTGCTGTGCTTATTTTCTCCACGCGAAGTCCGCTGCCGACGGGTTCGGCGGATTCATCCATCACGCCGATGATAGCGATGCGCCATGCTCCGCGCTTGGTGATGATGTGGGTTTTCAAAAGTGCCGCGCCGGTCGCAGCGTCGAGCAAGTTGGCCGAAAGAAGCGGCACGCTGGATTGCGCAGCAAGGCTGCGGAGTTCGGAGGCAGACAGGCGTGCTTCGCGGTGGCCGAGATTTGCTGCGTCGTAGCCCATTTTGGCAAACGCTTTGTAAATGTATCCGAGCTCGATGCGATGGAAGTCCTCCGGCCCTTCGAGGGCGTCGCCGGCGTCGAGGCGCAAGGTGCCCTGCGCGTCCGGCGGGCCGATCAGCGTTGCGATTCGTGTGAGCCCGCCGAGCTGCCCGGAGAAGCATCCGCACGGAACGAGACGTCCGCGGATGTCGGCGGTGAGCCATACGGTGAGCGGATGCGGAACAGTCGAAGGGCTGCGCCAAAAAATGAACGCGCAGATTGCCGCGATTGCCGCGATGATGCCGATGCGTTTCACCGATTAGTAAAGAAGGGCATAGATGAGCGCGTTCATGTTGACCTGCGCGGCCTGCATGATTTCGTTGCCGCCGCAGCAGCAGCAGCCTTTAGCGTTTTTCACGTCGTTGAGCCCTTCGCGGGAATAGACCATGACGAGGCGGCCATTGAGTTCCAGCCCCTCGACCTGTTGCGATTTCCCGCCTTTGTCCGTGAGTCGAGGGACGTGTGCGACGGTGGAGAAAAGCGGATGCGTCATGGGGATTTTTTCGAGCTTCGTGGTGGGGAACATGAGCTGCATTTCGAGCCGCAGGGACTTGTCCCAGCTCGCGTCCGAGCATCCGGGACTGCTGATGATGAAGCCGCCGTTTGTGAGATATTTGCGCAGGTTGTCGCGCTCTTTTGGAGTGAGACTGAAAGAACTCTGCCCGGACCAGACGAGAAACGGGAAGTTAAAGAGCGCATCGCTTTCGGCCTTCACGGGGACGAAGACTTTGCCGACATCCAGACTCGTTTGCTTTGCGACATCGCCGAGAAATGCGTCGGCAAAGCACACAGAGCTTCGGTTTGTCGCATAGACGAGGTTGCCGCATTGGATGCGTGTTAGGTCGGAATTGCCCGCGTCTGCCGCCTTTACGAGAGCTGCTTCCATTTGCTTTTGTTTCTCTTCGGGGGAGACCGCAGCGAATGCGACGGCTGCGGTGGCGAGCAGTGAGAGGATGGTGAATTTCATTTCTTCGGTGCGGTGATGGCTTTGAAATACTGTTCGACGAGTGCGCGGTATTGGCCCGCATCGGATTCGCCGGTGACGCTGTCGGATTCACGGTTCAGCGGAATCGTGCCGGTCGGAGAGTCGGATTTTTCCAGCGCCTGAGAACCTGCGGGATTGGGCTGTCCGCTGCGGCTGATTCCGGTGCTCGAAGATTTGGAGTCGCGCGAAATCGAGCTTTCGTTTCCGAGCACGGGAGCCTGTGTGCCTTCGGTGATCGCAAAGCCTCCCGCGCCGCCCTCGCCTTCACCTTTGCCGCCCCGTTTTCCGAAGCCGACGCTGTTGCCGAATTTCCGGCTTTGCATCATCTGCTGAAAGGTGGAGCCGGGCTTCATTCCTCGTTTGAGTTGCAGGTATTGGTCCGCTTCTCCGGCCATGCCCTCGCCGGGATTCTCGCAGTTCTCGGCGAATAGTTTTTCCATCTCACTGGCGAGGCGTTCGGAAAGCTCGGAGCCTTGCTGGCCCTTGCCCTCCAGCATCGCCGCGGAGGTCTTCTCGGCCATCTTGCGGACGTCGATGTCGGCGATTCCTTGTGCGAGGTCGCGGGCGCTTTGTGCGGCTTTTGGGAAGTTCTCCTCGGCGGCTTTGGCGTCATCGCTGAGCTTCTGTTCAACCTCTTCGATTTGCTTGCGAATCTGCTCCTGAGTTGCGGCCATTTCTTTCATCGCCAGTTGCTCTTCGCGGTTCAGCGTATCCTGTTTTTTGTAGGGCTTCATCTGCTCCGCGAGCTGGCGCTGCGCCTCGGCGAGTTCTTTGAAGCGGTTCATGTCCTTCATGATTTCGTGGAGCTTCGAGAGGTCTTCCATCGTCTTGGCGACTTGCTCTTCCTCCTCCTGCGCTTCTTTGCCGCCGAGTTTTTCCGCCTGCTCGCGGGCTGCTTTTTCAAAATTGGCGAGCGCTTCCTGGCCGGGCGATTTGTTGGCTTCGGCGTTCTCTTTTGTGGATTCGCGGATCTCCGTGGCTTTTTCTTTCAGCGTTTCCGCAAGCTCGGTTTCGATGTCATAGACGGGTTCGTCGCGGACAAAATTCTCCATGTTTTCCGCAAGCTTTTCGAGCTTCTGATTTACCTCGTTTTGGCGGGCGAGGAGTTCGGTGAGTTTCTTTTCCGCAGCCGTTTTGTCCTTCGCGTCCGCAAGTGCTTCGCGGGCTTTGGCGGCGGCATCCGCGAGGGCGCGCTGCTGCTCCACGAGTTCGTGCAGCTCGTTAAAAAGATCGGTGTATTTTTGGGCGATGTCGGCCATGTCGAGCTTCTCGCGGAGGAAGTCATTATACTCCTCGGTGCTAATGACGGTGAGGTTCACCACGGCGCTCCGCGCGAGGTGCGGCTCGGGTGCGGTATCGATCACTTCCGCAAAAAACGACAGCTTGTCGCCAGGATTTACCGCCAGCGGAAGTCCACGCGAACCGTCCGTGGATACGGGCCTCGGGGAAGTGCTGGGGAAGCCGGGAATCGCAAGGGCTGGGAAACCGGGCGAGAGGTCGAACGCGAAGTTTCGACGGATGCTGGTTTGCACATCGCTGATCGTCTCGATCGCGGGCTCCACGTAAGCCCCGTTGAGCGCGCGGTGAAAGCGGACTGTTTTCAGGCCGTAATCGTCCGAGCTTTCGATGGCGATTCGGAGCGCATACTCGGCGGTGACAAAGCCATCCTGACCCGGTTCGACGATGCGGATTTCCGGCGCGAGATCCTTCAAAATCGTGAGCGACGATTCCCATTCACCTTGCGCGGCGATGCCGTCGATGTCGGTGAATGAAAACCGCAGTTTGCCCGATTCACTCGCGGTGAAAGTGCCCGCGATTTCGTTTTCCGCGACGGGCTTCATGGGGAATGACACGGGCTCTTTATCTGGCGCGGTGAACTCGATGTTTCCTTCCGCCAGCGGGCGATTGCTTTGGATGCGAAATGCCAGTTCCGAGCCGATGAGGGCGCGCAGTGCCTTGAACGCGAACGCGGATTCCACGGGCTTGATGCCGGTGTAAGCGGGCGGCGCGGTCTTCACAAAAGCGCGCTCCAACTGCGGCACTCGCTGCACGGCGATGTGGTGTTTAACGCTCACGCTGCGGAGGTTCTTTGTGTGTGCGGTGATGACCAGTTCCGTTTTTACGTTTTCGATCTGTTGCGTGAAGCGCCCGTCTTCCTTCGCGAACATCGGCAACGTGCGTGTTTCATCGGGGCGCTCGGGCGGATGGAACGTAATGAAAAGTTCGCCCGGCTGATGTCCTCGTGTGAGTGCGGAAATCGTGATGCTCTGTCCGTAGAGCACCGTCGCACCATCGATCGAGGGCTCGGTGATTTCCACGCGCGTGAAGGAAAACGGAGGATGATCTCCATAAGGATCGAGAAAGCGCGGCCAGACGGTGCGCGTAATTTCCCAGCAAATCCCAAAGAGCGCGGCGAAGCACGCCACGCCCAGCGCCGCACGCTTCAGCGCCTGCCGAGCCCCGCCGTTGCTTGCATACTGGCGGAGGTTCGATTTTTCCAAATCCGCCGCGTAGCCATCGACTGCGGCTGCGGCGAGTTCGCGGGTGAGCGGGGAGACTTTTTGATCGCGCGTCTGGGCGCCGAGTTGGAGCGCGTTGAGGAGCTTCGTGCCGAGATGCGGCGCACGATCCTGGAGAACACTGGCGACGTACTCATGCGTGCGGCGTCGCATCGCGACGATGAGCGCTGCCAAAAGAAATCCCGCAGCCACGCCGAGGAATGCGATGCCCATCGCGAATCGAAGTCCTCCCGCCGGGTGAAAAATTACGTCGGCTGCGACCAAGATTACAGCCATCCCGCCGAGCCACGGCCACGCATTGAGCGCAAGCCTCGCGCCATTTTCCCGCTGCATCTGACGCCCCGCAGCATCCAGTTGTTGCGGCAGTCCGCGAAGTGCGGGGCGTTGCGGGTTCGGTGTTTCGGTGACGCTCATGCTTGGGGAACTTAGCGGACATTTTTCGCGAGGCAATCCAGGACGTGCGGCTGTCGATTTTCTTCTCAGGCTGGCTCAGGCGCGCCGTAGCGTGATGTGGAGGATTTCCGCAGGGGCGGAAATGCGGACGGGGAACCAGTTGCCGACGCCGTTCGAGACCACGAGGGCGCGGTCGGGCTTTGTGTAAACGCCGGACCAATATCGGAAGACCATTGGCCCGGCTCCGAGAGCTTCATTGATCATGAGTTGCCCGCCGTGCGTATGCCCGGAAAGAGTGAGCGGGATGTCGTCCACGAGGTCCCAAGCGTGTGGATGATGCGCGAGTAGCAGGGGCCAGGCGGCAGGGTCGCGCTTTGCGAGGAGCGCGCGGGTTGCATCGGACATTTTCGCGCTGCTGCGTGTCCACGGTAGGCCGAGAATCTGGACGCGGTGGCCGCGAATTGTGATCGTCGCCGATTCATCGCGGAGTAGGGGAAGTCCGCCGATTTCCGACTGCCGGTAGAACTCGCGCGGATTGTCGATGAGGTCGTGATTGCCCTCGCACGAAGCGATCACATGTCGCGCCCGCAGACCGCGGACGAGTTCCAGCGCGGCGGGCATTGCGCGGAGCGAGTCGTTGATGAGATCGCCCGTCAGCGCGATGATGTCGGCGTCGAGTCGGTTGGTTTCCTCGACGATTCGCTCCATCACTTTTCCCCGCGTGAGCCGCCCGGCGTGCAAGTCCGTGAGTTGCGCAATGGTGAGCCCATCGAGCGCCGGCGGCAGTTGCGCGAGCGGGATAATAAGTCGGCGCACGCGAAAATCATCGAGCTGCGTCTCGCCCAGCGCGGATGCGCCAAAGGACAGCATCGGAGGAGCAAATGTGGCTGCGGCGGCGATGAAATCCCGCCGGGTAATTGACGGTACTTCCGCTGCGGACGCGGGTGGATGTGTCAGTTTTCGTGCGAGAGCTACGATCCCGCGGGCTGCTTGGAGCAGGAGCCACGGCATCACGATGAGCAGATGCCAAATCAGCACGGTCGAGTGAATCCATCGAGGGAGCCCATCGTAAAAAGTCGGGCCGCTTCCGCGACCGAGTGAAATCGCGGCAAGCGCCGAGAGCTGCGCGATGCCCCAAACGAAAGCGGCGATTCGCATCCACACCCGCGGCAATCTGCGAAGGGCCATCAAGAGCCAAAGCGCATCGCCAAGTATCACTGTCCCAAATATCAGAAAGAATATCACCAGCGACCGATAGCGCAGAATCTCCGGCGGCGAAAGCGAACAGCTCAAAACGATCCGAATTTTTGCGGCGGCGGGATGAGGTAGTGCAAATGGGGCTGCGGCCATTTGTTTTAAGCAGAGGACGAAAGGAAATAACGAACGGGCTTGCCCAGTCGGGGAAGGTCGTATTTTCTCCGCGCTCGTAACGTGGACAGCAGCACTATCGAATTCATCCAACAGCTCATCAACGGGCTGTCGCTCGGCGCGATATACGCGCTCATTGCGCTTGGCTACACGATGGTCTTCGGCGTGCTGCGCTTCATCAACTTTGCCCACGGCGACATCTTCATGCTCGGTTCATTCGCAGGGTATTACTGCGGCCCGTGGCTGACCAAATTTGCATGGAAAATCGCTGGGAAACCGGACACCGCGCGGGAACTGACCGGCTATCAGGCATGGTTCGGGCCATGGGAGTCGCTTTTGGGACTGGGCTTGGTTCTCGTGGTGGTGATGGCGGCGTGTGCGGCGTTTGGAATGTTGGTGGAGTTTTTGTGCTATCGCCCGCTGCGAAATCGTCCGCGCATCACGGTGCTCATCACTGCGATTGGCGTTTCGCTTTTTATCGAGAGCATGGGGCAATATCTTTTTGGGGCCGCACCGAGGCCGTTTCCGGAGCTGATCCCGGATCAGGCAATCGACTTTAGTTCTCAAGGCGAGCAGTGGTCGGCGCTGACTTTGATGCGCAGTCAGGTGCTGACGTTCGTCGTGACTGGCGTGCTCCTGCTCGCGCTCACGCTACTGGTGAAGCGCACGAAGGTCGGCATGGCGATGCGGGCGCTGGCATTTAATCCGACGGCGTGCGTGCTGATGGGCGTAAATGTCAGTCTGATCGTCTCATTCACATTTGGCCTTGGCTCGGCTCTAGGCGGTGCGGCGGGCATCCTCACAAGCGTCCAGTTTCCGAGTATCGATCCTTTGATGGGTGTGTTGTTCGGGCTCAAGGCGTTCGTCGCGGCGGTGCTCGGCGGCATTGGGAATCTCGCGGGTGCCGTGCTTGGTGCGGTCTTGCTCGGCGTCATTGAGACGATGGTCGTCGCGTACGGTTCGCCGACCTATCGCGATGCGGTCGCGTTTGCCGTGCTGATCGTCATCCTCCTTTTGCGGCCAGCCGGGTTGTTGGGAAAAAATGTGAGGGAAAAAGTCTGATGGGCGCATTCGGTAAATTCGAGAAGACGAAGGTCATTCTTGTCCTATCCATCGCTTTGCTCGCGCTGCTTTCGCCAGTCGTTGATCCGTATAACCAGACCCGGTTTTACGACATTTTGCTCGGCATCGGTATCAGCATCATCCTAGCGGAAGGGCTGAATCTTGTGAACGGTTACACGGGCCAGTTTTCTCTCGGGCACGCTGGATTTATGGCCGTCGGCGCGTTCCTCGGGAGCGCGATGTCGCTCGGGATTGTGTTTCCGTATTTGGATGGTCCGACTTGGGCTGGCGTGGATTGGACGGTGATTTTCAAGGTGCTCCAGCAGGGCTTCGCGTGGATCGTGAACTTGTTCTTTTGGGTTCACAATGGGCTCATCGCGCTGTCGGCGGGGCTGCCGGGATGGGGGAAGTTTCTCATGGCCCTTATCTATGGCGGTGCGACTGCGGCGCTCTCGGGCTTGCTCGTTGGAGTTCCCTCGCTGCGCTTAAAGGGCGACTATCTTGCGATCGTCACGCTCGGGTTCAACGAAATCATCCGCGTGGTCATCCAAAACGCCGAGCCGCTCGGAGCGCAACGCGGCCTCACGGGCGTGCCGTCGAACACGAATTTCTTTTGGGTGTTCAGCTTCACGGTGCTGACGATTTACGTCGTCCACAATCTCGTCCACTCCACGTATGGGCGGGGGTTCCTTGCGGTCCGCGATGACGAGATTGCCGCCGAGTCGATGGGCATCAATACGACGAAATACAAAGTGCTGGCGTTCGTCGTGGGCGCTGCGTTTGCCGGAGTTGCAGGCACGCTCTACGCACACCAAAAGCAATACATCAACCCCGAGAGCTTCAATTTTATCCGCTCGGTGGATATCGTCGTGATGGTGATTCTTGGCGGAATGGGCAATACAGTCGGCGTCTGCATCGCGGCGGCTTTGTTGACGATTCTGCCGGAGATTTTACGCGATTTGGCAAAGGTCGAATGGTTGCCCGAATGGTTCCGCCATATCGCGGAGAACCGCATGATCATTTACTCGCTCTTGCTCATCATCCTCATGCTTGCAAGACCGCAGGGGCTTTTTGGCCGGTGGGGAAAAAAGAAAGGGGACGCGTGAGTCTGCTCCATCTCGAAAACGTCACCGTGCAATTCGGCGGACTGAAGGCTGTTTCTGAGGTATCGTTTGAAATCCGCGACGGCGAGCTTGTCGGGCTCATCGGGCCGAACGGTGCCGGGAAGACGACCGTCTTCAATTTGATCACCGGAGTCTATGCGCCCACCGTCGGGAGAATCACCTTCGACGGTAAAGCAGTTGCAGGAAAGCGCCCGTATCAAATCACCGCACGCGGAATCGCGCGGACGTTTCAAAACATCCGCCTTTTCGCCTCAATGAGCGTTTTCGACAACGTCCGCTGCGCCTGCAATATGCACCTCAGTCACGGCATCTCGCACGCCCTCTGGCGTGGCTCGAAGGTCGCCGCCGAGGAAGCGCGGATTGAGAAAGAAGTGATGGAGCTGCTCGAGATCTTCGACCTCGCCGGAGCGCGCGACGCCAATTGCAAGAGCCTGCCTTACGGGGCGCAGCGTCGCTTGGAAATCGTCCGCGCTCTCGCAACGAAGCCCCGGCTGCTTTTGCTCGATGAACCGGCCGCTGGCATGAACCCGACGGAGAAGACCGAATTGATGAAACTCATCCGATTCGTGCAGGAGAAGTTCGCGCTGGCGGTGCTGCTGGTGGAGCACGATATGAAAGTGGTGATGGGCATTTGCGAACGGATTGCGGTGCTCGATTACGGCCAGAAGATTGCCGAAGGAACACCGTCTGAGATCCGGGCAAACCCAAAAGTCATCGCGGCCTACTTAGGAAAAGAAGTTGAGGAGGCGTAGATAATTTCGTCGCCAATTTGGCGGGAAATGGCCCAACTTCCCGACTGCTGATGAAACGTGAAATCCGACCGATGAGAACACTCTCGTACATGATTGCGACGCTGATAATTGGGCTGGGGGTATTCCTGGTCGCGCCGCTGGTGTCGGGGCAGCCGACGCGAATCGCGGCGCAGCCGAAAGTCGGGGCAGAGGTTCCGACTCTTCCTGCGGTGGAAAAGCAGAAGCCGATTCTTCTGGCGCAAAACACAGCACCGGCTGCCGTTCCGCCGACTTCGCCCGTCGCGCCGCCGCCAGCTCCGGTGCCCGTTGAAGCGCCACCCCCTGCGCCTGTGGTGCAGCCTGCGATTCCTGTGGTGAAAGTCCCGAAAAAGGACAAAAACCGGAAAGCCTCGGATGACTTTTTTAATGGTCCCGTTCGGAAGCTGGAATTCGTTTGGGAGGCCGACGAATGGGAGTATCTCAAGCAGAGCAACCGTCGATATGCCGAGTGCGACATCATCGAGACGCTGCCGGATGGAACCACCAAAATGCACAAGCACGCTGCGGTGAAACTCAAGGGCGCCGCAGGCAGCTTTCGCGGTCCTGACGATAAGTGCGGCATGACCGTGAGCATGGACAAATACAAGGGCGCGGAGCGGTTCAACGGGATGGAGAAATTTCACCTGAACAACGGCGCGCAGGACGGCAGCTTCCTGAATGAAATGGTCGGCGGCGAGTGGTGCCGCGCGAGCGAAGTCCCGGCATCGCGCTGCACGCATGTCTTGGTGAAATGGAACGGACGCGAGCTCGGGCTGTATGTTTTCAAGGAGAGTTTCACTCAGGATTTCCTGTCCTATTTTTACGAGAAGACGGACGGGAGTTTCTACGACGGCCACTTCATCGCGGAAGTCGATGGCGAACTGGAGAAACAGCAGGGCGATCCTAAGGACAAGTCCGACCTCAAGGCGCTCGCCGCTGCCTGCAAAATCGGCGATCCCAAGGCGAAATGGGAGGCCATGGCGAAGGTGCTCGATGTGGAGGAATTCTTGCGCTCATTGGCGATGGAGACGTTCACGTGCCATTGGGACGGCTACAATTTCAACCGCAACAATTACCGCGTCTATTTCGACCCGAAGACCGGCAAGGCGAATTTTTTCTGCCACGGAATGGATCAGCTTTTTAGCGACGCAAGCTGGCCGGTGGTCCGAGATCCCGGCTCTCTCGTAGGGCAGGCAGTTTTTAGCAATCCCGAGTGGAAAAAGCGCTACCGCGAGATCGCAGAAGAGATTTACACCAAGGTGCTGAAAGGCCGCGATTGGGAGGCCCGCATCGCCGAGCAGGGGAAGAAAGTTGTTGAAGCGCTCAATAAGCAAAACCCGCAATGGGGCAAGGATTACCAAGGCCAGATCGCCGGCGCACAGCAACGCGTGATGGCGCGAATCGCAGCAATCGGGAAGCAGTTCGGCGACATGCCGAAGCCCTTCGACTGGAAGAACAACGTCGCCATTTTAGGGGCAAAGCAGTGGCGTGCAGAAGGCGGCGGTACCTTGGATGAACCCATTCTCGACAATCAAAAAACCCTACACATCAAGGTCGATGGCAACGCCGCCGGATCGTGGCGTCGAAGCGTGGCACTGGAGCCCGGAAAGTATCGCTTCGAAGTGATGGCGAAGGTCGCAAATGTGGATGATTCGGGGGATGAAAGCGGACGCGGTGCCGGCCTGCGAATCAGCGGCATTCAGCGTTCAGCCGGAGTGAAGGGCACCACGGCGTGGCAAAGGCTCGCCTACGATTTCGAGTCCACCGGTGCAGACGTCATCCTCGTTGCGGAGCTCCGCTCGAAGAAGGGCGAGGCATGGTTTCAGTCAGACAGTTTCCAACTCGTCCGGCTGAAATAGACGCGGCTCGCTCAAAGGTCCCGCCCTGTTTCCTTCGAAGGGTGTGATTAAAGGTGGAATCGAGTCAGGGCGATGGTCTCGAGTGGAAATATCGATTGATGAATGTCGATTGTTGATTGTTGAAGTGTCGGATGATGACGCGGCTCGCGAGAGGCGGAAAACTTCAACAATCAACAATCGGAGTTCATCAATCAGCAATCAGCCGGATGAATATTACAATTCCACTTTCAATCACACCCTCCTTCGAAGGGCTTGCGGATAGTTCCTCGACAGGGCGATGTTGCGGGACCATAGTTTGCGAAATTAAATCGCAAACAAATGACCCCTGATTCATCCGAAACAGAGCCCGCCACCACACCTCCGGAAGATCCGTCTGACAATCCGCATTACGTCCTTCGACGCGGGGAAATCCTCGGTCCTTTTGAAATACCGCAACTCCGCGAACTCGTGGCGGACGGGGTGTTGGCGTATGATGACTTCGTGCAGCAGACGGGTAGTTCCGAGTGGCTGCCGCTGCGGTGGTTGCTCATTCCCGACGACGCGCAGGACCTCGAAGGCGCGCTCGCGCCGACGTGGAAGACGCTGCTCAAGTGGTCGTGGCTCCGGCTGCGCTACAATCTCGATGAGCAGTCCCTTTCCGCAGGATGGGTCTGCCTCGGGCTTGCGCTCGG
>JAYTMG010000110.1:0-3494 GCA_043728745.1 Verrucomicrobiaceae bacterium | reverse complement strand
GACGCGATCGTGGAAATCCGCGCGGGCACCGGCGGAGATGAAGCGGCGCTTTTTGCGGCGGATCTTTACCGGATGTACATTCGCTACGCGGAGACGGCGGGATTGAAAATTGAGGGCCTCGAAAGCAGCAACGGATCGATGGGCGGCTTTAAGGAAGTGATTTTCAAAGTCAGCGGACCAGCCGTGTTCCGGAAGCTGAAATTTGAGAGCGGAGTCCACCGTGTGCAGCGCGTGCCGGCGACTGAGGCGCAAGGCCGCATTCATACGAGCACGGCGACGGTCGCAGTGTTGCCGGAGGCTGAGGAAGTCGATCTCGTGCTGAACCCCGACGAAATCCGCATCGAAGTCTGCCGTGCAGGCGGGCCGGGCGGGCAGGGGGTCAATACGACCGACTCCGCAGTTCAGGTGATGCATATCCCGACGGGCACGATTGTGCGGTGTCAGGACGGGCGTTCGCAGCAAAAGAACAAGGAAAAGGCGCTCACGATTTTGCGTTCACGATTGCTCGAAGTGAAGCAGCGCGAAGAAGCGGAAAAGTATGCCGCAGTGCGCAAAAGCCAGGTCGGCAGCGGCGATCGCTCGGAGAAAATCCGCACCTACAATTATCCGCAAAACCGAATCACCGACCACCGAATCGAGCTCACGCTTTATTCGCTCGACCGGTATATGGAAGGCGACATCCAGCACATGAGCGACGCACTCATTCACGCGGATTTGCTCGAGCGGCTGAAGGCTGCCGGGATGTAAGCTGGTTCCGGGCGGATACGTTGCCTTCCACCGAACTGCGCGAATAATTCGCCGCATTTTTTCTGCCCAACATTTTTCTGCCAAAATGGAGCCGCTCATTTGGCAGAAAGATGTTGGGCAGAAAAAATGGATGATGGATTGACCTCGGAAATCGCTAAAAACGCGAAATAGGGCATTTGCAAAAAATGATGCCTGCACCCGGCGCGTGAGTGTTTTCTCCTTCGCAAACCGCTCTCCTTTCGCGTCTTTCGCGCTTTTCGCGGTTCCCAATCACGTTTCTAACTTGAAAATACCTTTGCCGCCACGCCCGCAAAAACGCTAGAGCCCCGGCGTGCGAATTTTCGTCCATGTGCCGAGCCAGACTCTCGATTTGATCGATGCCCGCGGTGCGCTCGTCCGGCGTTACGCGTGCTCGACTTCGAAGTTCGGCCTCGGCTTTGAGCCCGGCTCGAACAAGACGCCGACCGGTCGTTTTCGCGTGGCGGAGAAGCACGGCGATTCTTCACATCCGGGGATGACGTTTAAGAGCCGCGTGCCTACCGGGATTTTTGGCTGTGAGGACGACGATGCGGATCACGTCCAGACCCGCATCCTTTGGCTTGATGGGCTCGATGACGACAACGCGAACACCAAATCCCGCTACATCTACATCCACGGCACAAACGCCGAGAGCCGACTCGGCACGCCCGCGAGCCACGGCTGCGTGCGCATGGGAAATGCGGACATTATCGACCTCTACGAAACCGTGCCGGTCGGGACGCTGGTGGAGATTTCCGCCGACGCCGAACGGAAGCGCAGGCGGCGTAAGTGAGGGAATCTCTCGACACCCTCTCTCCGTGGCCTGACACTGCGCGGAATGTCACGCACTGTCGCCATCGTTGGACGCCCGAATGTAGGGAAGTCCGCTCTTTTTAATCGTCTTGCCGGGCGCAAAATCGCCATCGTCCACGACCAACCCGGCGTCACCCGCGACCGTATCCGCGCAGAATGCCGGCTCGGCAGCGCGCCTTTTGCCATCTTCGACACGGGCGGAATCGGGGCTGATGTGGATGCTTCTTTCAAAGAGCAGGTGCAGACCGAGGCCGACATCGCAATCGCGACGAGCGACGTGCTCCTCCTTGTGGTGGACGGCCAGGACGGGCTCACCGCGGTCGATGAAATGCTCGCGCGTCAGCTCCGCAAAGCTCGCAAGCCGATCGTCATTGCCGTCAATAAAATCGACCACGCCAAGCATGGCTCGCTTGCTGGAGAGTTTGAGGAACTGGGCTTCGAGTGCATCCTGAGTATCAGCGCCGAGCACAATCACGGAATCGGGCAACTCATCGAGGAACTGGAGAGCCGCCTCCCGGAATTTGTCGAAGGCCCGAAGGAAGAGCCGCCGCTCAAAATTACGATCATCGGACGTCCAAACGTCGGTAAATCCTCGCTCACAAACGCCATCCTCGGCTCCGACCGCACGATGGTCTCGCCCATCAGCGGAACGACGCGCGATGCGGTGGATGTGGAGTACACGCGGAAAGGGAAGCGTTACATTCTCATCGATACCGCTGGCATCCGCGCGCGCGGAAAAGTGAATAGTTCCGTGGAAGTCTTCAGCGTCATGCGGAGCGAGACGAGCGTGAAACGCGCGGATCTTTGCTGCCTCGTCATCGACGCCGAAATGGGCGTGACCTCGCAGGATAAGAAGATTGCGAGCCTCATCCAAGAAGCTGGAAAACCGTGCGTCATCGCAATCAATAAGTCCGATTTGATCAAGAACCGGACCGACGGCAAAGACAAGCTGGAGCAATATATCCAGACGATCACGAGCGAGCTTTTCTTTCTCCCATACGCGCCCACTGTGCTTCTGAGCGCCAAGACTGGCGAGGACATCCGGCGGCTCTTCACGATGTTTGACAAAGTGCAGGAAGCCTCGCGCCAGCGCGTCGCGACCGGCCCGCTCAACCGCATCATCGAAGCCGCGTTTGCGCAGCAACCAGCGGCGATTCGGAAAGGCAAACGCTTCAAAGTCATCTACGCAACGATGCCGGAAAAGCCGTACTCCAACGCCATCCCGGTGCCGGAATTTGTCTTCTTCGTGAACAACTCCGCGTTGCTGGACGAGTCCTACCGCCGATTCCTAGAGGCGAAGATCCGCGAGGTCGCGCCGTTCACCGGGCTCCCGATTTTCTTCCGCTTCCGCGGTCGGGAAAAGCGTGGGGCGAAGTAAGGCTGCTGGTCTGTCTGCCGAAGGATGAAGTTTTATTGGCGGTGATTTGTGAGAAGTGATTGGTGATTTGTCGCAAGCGTGAAAATCACGCCCAACCGCTTGCGACAAATCACAAATCACAAATCACCATTCACAGCCGACAAACACGGCGGTTTACCCTAACCTGACGGCTGACCTCCCACTACTTCGCGTCCACGACTGGTCCCTCGTCGGAAACGGGGGCTTTTTTCACCGGCGGCTTTTCGTTCTGGACGAGCATCCGGTTCGGGTTCTTGAGTTTTGCGAGCGCGACATCGTTGTTGCTGCCGATTTCGCCCCACGGGCCCTTGGGCACGTCGGTCCATTCCACGAAGCACCAGTCCACGATATCTGTCGTGGAAATGCCGAGGTAATCGCGAACTGCGGGCGAGACGTCCAGACCGGCACCTTGATTCAGGTTTGCGCGCGGCGACTCGGGGCCGAAGACATACTCCCAGTGGTCGGTGCTGAAGGGACCGCAATCGGACCATTGGGCATAGCAAATCCGTTGTTTCCCATC
>JAYTMG010000109.1:0-12355 GCA_043728745.1 Verrucomicrobiaceae bacterium | reverse complement strand
TGGGGCGAGAGCAAGGTGAAAGTCCGCGCATTTCGCGCCCGCGCGAAACTGAAACTCATCATCGAGGAGAGCCATGAATCCTGATCCACTCGACTCACTTTTCCGCGCGGTCCGGGAGGATGCGCCGGATACCTCGCGCGCGGAGTTCGGCTTCGAGACTCGCGTGATGGCCCGTATTCGCACGGAGCGCCGAAGCTCCTGGCAGGGCTGGGCGTGGAGGCTCTGCCCGTTCTTCACCGCGCTCGCGGTAGCCGGTGGTTCGTGGTTCTACACGCATCGCGATTCTGCGCCGGATGCCGAGAGTTTCTACGACGCCGTGCGCCTCGCGGGAACGCCCATCGTCAGCTATTACCTGACCGGAGAATGATGGGCTTTTTGCGCACGGTCGGGCGAAAGATGAAGAGCGTCTTTGTGGTCGGGCTGATTTTCTTCAGCGGCGTGATCGTGGGCGGCGCGCTGTCGTCGTCGGCGACGCTCCGGGATGTGACAGGGAAGGCATTCGGCTCCGGCCCCGCGCCCATCCGCAAATTGCTGGTGCAGCACGCGAAAGACGGGCTCCGTCTAGACGAAGATCAGGAGCATCTTTTCTGGCAAATCCTCACCGAGACCGGCGGAGAGTTGGACGCGGCGACGAAGCCCGTGCAGCCGCAAATCGCGCAGATTCTCGACCGTGCCGAGATGCGCCTCCGCCAAGTTCTTCGCGCGGAGCAAACGGAGCGATTTGACCGATGGCTCAAAAACGCTCGCGAGCGCTGGAGCGCGGCGAATGTGGATTCCGCGAAAGACGCTGCGGTGGCGATCGAGCGCTGAGCGGCTACTTCTCCGCGCCCGCCTTAAGACTCCACACAAGCGTGTCGCCGCGGTGGAGGGCGCAGGCGAGCCGGGTGCCGCCGGGGCTGAAAAAGAGAGCGCCCGGAGCCGTGGGGCCGGAATAAAGCTCTTCGATCATCCGTCCTGTTTTAGAATCCCAAACGCGTACGGTGTTGTCCGCAGATGAACTCGCGATGAGGTTGTCGCGTGAACTCCACGCGAGCGATGTGATCGAGCTGTCGTGCGCGCGGAATTCGCGGATCACGGCGAGCGTCGCGGCGTCGCGGATGCGGATGTTTTTGTCCATGCCCGCATCCGCGATGAGGTTACCGCCGGGCTCAGCGGCGAGGCAGTTTAAAAAGGACGAGTGCTTTGCGCCGCCGATTCTCTTGCCGGTATCGGTGTCCCAGGCGATCAGCCATTCCTCTGCTTTTGGGCCGCCGCGCCGGTCGTGGAGCGTAAATGCGGTGAAGAGGATTTTCCCGTCCGAGCCATGCCAGGCGGTATCCGTGGCGACGACCGCATCAATGAACTCCAGTTTCGGCAACAGCTTTCCGTCTGTGGTGAGATGAACCTTGTCCTGGGCCCATCCGGTCATTGTGACGATGCGGGAGCCGTCACGATTGAGGACCATGCGGTACGGCTCATTCCAGACGCTGACTTTGCAGGACTCGGTGAAATCGGTGCCGTTTGCACGCAGGATCGTCACGCCAGCCTGCTTCGGCGCGAGATTGTCATGAATCGCTGCGACGCGCCCATCGCCGCTGGTGGATACAGACCAGCACTCTTCGATCATTGATTTCCAGGTCTGCGTCGCCGTGCCGATTCGAGGATCGAGCACGCCGCGCCTGTCGAAGATTTGAGTGAGACGCTTGAGTGGTGAGGTCGCAGTGAGTCGTCCCGCCACAGCATGAAAGGACTCGCTTTGGGTGAGGATGGTGGTTTCGCCGCCGAAGAATCCGCCGCTGTGGCCGACGCCTGCGCCTTTGAACGCCCAGTCCGGCGATTTCATTTCCGTCCGCCACACCCGTGTGGAGCCGCCGGCAATGAGAAGTTCGCCGGAAAGCGGGTGAACGGAGATCGTCTCGATATTGCCGGTGCCGCCGCGGAGTCGGCGAATCGTGCTCCCGGTGGCGGCGTCCCGAATCCGGATGGATTGGATGCTGTCCTCTTTTTGGCCGACAACCGTGATGAACCGAATGCTATCGGGCGTGAATGCGGAGGAAAAAGTGCTGCCTTCCTCCTCCTGCTTCAGCTCAAAACGAGTTGCGCCGTCAGCGATATTGATGCCGATCAGTTTGTCTTTCTCGCTAGTGAAAACGAGCGTCTTCCCATCCGGGCTCACGGAGACGGAGTCAGGACGGATGGCTCGGAATGAGAAAGACTGGAGCTCCTTCCCGTCGTCGGCGGAGTGAATGCGCACATGCGAACGACTGATTGCGACGATGCCTGTGCCGTCCGGAAGATAGAAGTGACGGAGGCCAGACTGCGCGCGCCAGATTTCATCGCCCGTGGAGGCATCGTACAGACAGAGTTCCTGGCTGATGAGTGTTTGCAATAGCTTGGTTCCGTCCGGACTGAAAGCGATGCGAAGCGAGCCCTTGGTGGCATCCCAATGCCGAATTCTCGCACCAGTCTCCGCATCGTAGATCGTGATGCCCTTGCTTTGCAGCCAGCCGACGGCGAGATACTTTCCATCGGGCGAAAACGAGAGCGCTCGCGTCCATCCATCATTTGATTGCATGGGGAAATCACGCAGGATTCGCCCGGTCCTGCCGTCGAAAATGACGATGCGTCCGTGAGGTGAATCCGTGGCTGCGGCGAACACTCCCGGTTGTTTTGGGTGTGCCGTGCAGCCGATGAAGAAGCTGGTTTCCTGCCACCGAGGTTGTGAGACCGAGTCATTCGCACGCTCCGCGAGATAGTGCCATGTGTTGTCCCGAAGGTCTTCGGGGACGCTGGCCAGTTCCGCCTTGGTTGCTGCAGTGTCGGTGTCGCGGTAAGCGGCATCGGCGACGGAAATCCGGGCTCTTGCAAGTGCGATGCGGCTGGCCTCCGTTTTCTCGGTGGCGATTCGTTCCGCACTGGTTGCGGCACGGGCTTGTCGCGTGGCTTCTTCGGCGCTCTGGGTCGCGCGCCGTTCGCTGGCGATGAGGCTCACCACGAACGCGGCGCTGAGTGCGAGGAGCGTGAGCAATGCGAAGGAGAACACGCGATTGCGCTTGATGAGGAGCCAGAGGAGGCCGAGCGGAGTGACGTGCTCGGCGCTCGTGGCAAACCCGCCGAGGTATGCGTCGATGTCCGTCGCCAGAGCCTCCACGGTCTGAAAGCGGTCTTCGCGACGCAGCGCCAGCGCTTTCATCGCGACGGCAACGAGCGAATGTGGAAGACGCTTTGAACCCGCAGGCAATTTGACTTGGTCCACCCGCGTGATATTTCCGGCGCGGACGCTTTGGAGCATGGTGTTCACCGATGCTTTTGGGATCGGCGGTTGCAGCGTGAGCATCGCGTAAAGCAGCCCGCCGAGCGAATAAATGTCGCAACGTGCGTCGATGTCCGTTCGACCGTCGGCCTGTTCCGGCGACATATACTGCGGAGTGCCGATGACTACGCCGGCGATGGTCAGAGCCTCGCCGGAATCAATTGTGACAGGGTTCAGTTTTGGGGTGTTGGCTTGATCCTTCCCCAGAGTCGATCCGGCGAGCCCCCAGTCCATCACGAGGACCTCACCAAATTCGCCGACCATGATGTTGTCCGGCTTCAAGTCCCGGTGCATGACCCCGCGTGAATGTGCAAACGCCACGGCATCGCAAATCTTGCGAAACACTTCGAGCAACCGCTCCTGCGAACAGCTTCCGGTCCCATCGCCCAGATCTTTTAAAATCGCCGTGAGCGTCCGCCCTCGTACGAGCTTCATCGTGTAAAAAAGAAACCCCTCGTCGTTGCGACCGTAGTCGTAGATCGGGACGATGTTCGGGTGGTCGAGCTGCGCGAGCACATGGGCCTCACGAATGAAACGCTCAATTCCCTCCGCGTCCGACTCCGCGGTGAGGGTCACTTTTGCCGCGACATCGCGCATGAGATTCGACTGCCGCGCGCGATAGACAAAGCCCATTCCGCCGCGTCCGAGCAGGTCCGCCACATGATGCCCTGGCAATGAATCGACCACTGCCGTGGATGTGGGGACGGGGCTCGCGCTGTCCTTGACATTGAGAGTCTGGGCGCAAACCTGGCAGTCGCTTTCACCAGGTGCCGGAGAAAACACGGCCCCGCAATTGCGGCATTCGGTCTCGCAGGATGTTGCTGTCATGGGCTTGGGCACCTATGTGCATCATCCATGCCACGATAGGCAAGACTTCGGTGCTGTGAAAGCATGAGCGATTCGCAGTCGGGAATAATGAAGCTTTCCAATAGGCTGCATTTCGATGACAACGAGCAACATGAAGACTAGCCGCATACTCACGTTAATCCTCACGTTCTTCGCATTCCTCGCTCCCGCAGCAGAGCCTTGGGAGGCGGACTTCGGTAAACTCCTCGCCAAGCACGTCACACCGGCCGGACGCGTGAAATACTCCGCGTGGAAAGCGAGCGCGGAAGACATGGCGGCGCTCACGAAAGTGACAGATGCCATCGCAGCGGCTGGACCGACGGATGGTTCTAAAGATGGGCGAATGGCTTATTACATCAACGCCTACAACGCATGGGTGCTGCGCGGCGTGCTCGAGAAATATCCCATCGCAAGCGTGCGCGATATTGCGCCGTTGTTCGGATTTTTCACGCAGGAGCGCATCACCGTCGGCGGGAAAAAAATGAGTCTCAACGCGCTGGAAAAGCAGATTCTTATCAAAGAGTTCCGCGACCCTCGCGTGCATTTTGCCATCAACTGCGCGAGCGCAAGCTGCCCGCCGCTGCTGAGCACTCCGTATTCCGCTGCCCGCCTCAATGGAGCGCTCGATTTAAGCGCGAAGAAATTTGTGAACTCGAATCCGCTTGCCGTGCAGATCGCGGGCAAGGAGGTAAAGGTCTCCATGATTTTCGATTGGTATGCGGATGACTTCAAAGCAGCGGGCGGCGCTGCTGCGTATATCAACAGTCTTCGCGCCGAGCCGCTGCCAGCGGGCGCGAAGATCAAGTTTCAAGAATACGACTGGTCGCTCAACGACGCCAAATAACGAGGAACATTGTATGGCCGCACACGCACCCGTCGCAGGACAGATAATTTCCGACGCGCCGCCCGCACCGCGTCTCTCCACGCGTGAACGTTGGAGCGCACGCTGGCGTGCGTTTTGGAACCCGCTCGATGCCGAGAAAAAGCGGTATCTCGATGAGCGATGGGCCTCATTGCCCGAGGAACTGAAGGTGCCGAATCAAGTCTCTGGAAAGCATCTCACGCACTGCTCGTTTACATTGGGCGCGAGCTATTGCTCGTTCCGCTGCACGCACTGCTATTTGCCCAAGAATGCGAACGAAGTGCCCATTCCCTCGCTCGCGCAGATGAAAGAGCAGATCGATGCGAACCGCAGGCTGCAAGGTCCAGGCGCGGGAATCCAAATCACCGGCGGCGATGTCGCCGATGCCTACTGGCGTGCGGGGCGCGTGGAGGAACTCATCGAGATCATCCAATACGCATACCGCGTCGGCCTTGTGCCGATGCTCTTCACGCACGGGCAAACGCTGATCGAGCAGCCAGAGTTTTTGGAAAGGCTCGTGGCGGAAGGCGGGCTGCGGCAGGTCGCAGTGCATGTCGATATGACGCAGGCAGGCCGCCACGGCTATCCGATTGGCCGCGTGAAATCCGAAGCCGATCTGCATCCCGTGCGCGAGGCGTTCACGCAGCTCGCGATTCGCGTGCGGCGCAACACCGGAAAGCTGCTGGAATTTGCCCACAACTGCACGGTGACGGAGCGGAACATCGACCACGTCCCGGAGATTATCCGCTGGTTCCTCGCCGACCCGGAGCGCACGCATATCTGGCGGATGCTCAGCTTCCAGCCGGAGGCCGATACGGGCCGCACGGTGTTCTCGAAAAAGCCAATCACGCCCGCCGACGTTTGGGAGAAATTGCAAGAAGGCACGAGCCTCAAACTCCGCCGCGACGCCACGCTTTTCGGCCACGCCGATTGCAATAGTTGGACGTCGATCCTCGTTGCGCGTCCGAGCGGGAAATACTGCACGCTCCTCCCCGACGACGACGATTTCCAGAAGCTCTTCGGCGACACGCTCGGCCAAATCGGCGCGCTCTCACTCGTGAACGACGATGCCGGAACGCCGCGCTACCGAATCATGGGAATCCTCGCGCGCAATCCATTGCTCGCCCTGCGAATTCTGCTCCGCGCCGGACAGCACATGGGCTCCGGGAAAATGCCGCGCGAAGTCCTGCAAGCCGCGCTGCAAGGCCGCGCCCACACACTCGGCATCGGCATCCACAACTTCATGGACGCCGGAAAAGTCGCCGCTGCGCCGAACGATCCGGTCATTAAAGCGCGCCTAGATTCCTGTGTTTTCAAAGGAGCCGTGAAGCGCGACGGCGAATGGGTCGCCGTGCCGATGTGCTCCATGAACGAAAAAGTCTGGAGCGAAATTTACTCCGACCGCCTCGCCGACAAAACGCTCACCATCCAGCGCCAAGTCCCCGCCGCCCAGCAAGCCGAGCCGGAGTTGATTGAAGTTTGATGGCGTGATTGCGGAGAGTGGAGAAATGACGAATGACGAATGACGAGGCGCAAGCGCGCACTGAACTCAACTCGCCGTGCGTTTCGTCATTCGTCATTCGTCATTCGTCATTCCATTTCCCCCCTCCGCCCGCTAACGCCTCCCTCATGGCACATCAAAAATCAGACGGAATGAACTACGCCCCCGTGGGCAAACCTGCACCAGTCGTCGCGCCCGGCGAATTTGTCTTCGCCGCCGCCGCGCTCGACCACGGGCACATCTACGGACAAACTCAGGGCCTCGTCGAAGCCGGTGGCGAATGCCGCTACGTGTGGGACACCGACCCCGCCCGCGTCGCGAAGTTCATCGAGAAACACCCCGGCGCACAGCCCGTCGCCACGCTCGACGAACTGCTCGACAAAAAAGACGTCCACCTCGTCACCGCCGCCGCCATCCCGTCCGACCGCGGGCCGCTCGGCTGCCGCGTCATGGCCGCCGGCAAAGACTACTTCACCGACAAGACGCCATTCACCACCCTCGACCAACTCGCCGAAGCCCGCCGCGTCGTCGCCGAGACCGGGCGCAAATACATGGTCTATTACTCCGAGCGACTCCACGTCGAAGCCAGCGTCCGCGCCGGACAACTCATCGACCAGGGAGCCATCGGCCGCGTCGTCCAAGTCATGGGCATGGGCCCCCACCGCAGCAACCCCGGCACCCGCCCCGCGTGGTTCTGGAGCCGCGAAAAATGCGGCGGCATTCTCACCGACATCGGTAGCCACCAGTTCGAGCAATTCCTCACCTACACCGGAGCCAAAAGCGCCACCATCACCCACGCCGCCGTCGCCAACTACCACCACAAACAATTCCCCGAATTCGAAGATTGGGGCGAATGCAACCTCCTCGCCGACAACGGAGCCACCAACTACGTCCGCGTCGATTGGCTAAACCCGCAAGGCCTGCGCACCTGGGGCGACGGCCGCACCTTCATCCTCGGCACACGCGGCTACATCGAAGTCCGCAAATACCTCAACCTCGGCGCCGAAGCCGAAGGCGACCACCTCTTCCTCGTCGATGACACCGGCGAGCACCACATGCGCTGCCACGGCGAAGTCGGCTTCCCCTACTTCGGCCAGCTCATCCTCGACAGCCTCAACCGCACCGAAACCGCCATGACCCAACACCACGCCTTCCTAGCCGCCGAGCTAGCGCTGCAAGCGCAGGCGATGGCGAAGCGCGTGGAGTAGAAAGAAATGCGCATCTTCAAAAAACCACGTTTTGAATGGAACATGCCGCCGGAGTTCCTTCGAACGCAGTCGGTCATCGAAGCGGCGAACTCAAAATGGTGGAGACTCCCTGCCGTGATTGGGTGCATTGGAGCAGGGGCGTGGATTGGATGGTGGATAAAAGCCAAGCTGACCGGGGAAGCGTTTTCCGGTCTGGATCTTTTGATTCCCGCGATCGGCGCTGGAGTCATTTCCTTCGGCCTTCACCGATTTGCAGGCTCCTTTCAATCGTTCAAAGTTTTACTAGATGACGGCGACGACCGTCTCCACATTTTCGGAAATCAGTGGGTGAGGTGCCCGTATTCGACAGTGGCGTCGTTCGAATGGCGGGAGAATCGCGAGTTCACCACTCTCGTCCTACATCTCAACGGTGATAAAAAACCGCTACTCATCGGCGTCCCACTCAACATCTCCCGCGAAGCCATCTCGCAATTTCTCGTTGCCCGAGGAATCGCCCCGAAGCAGTAGGCACTCACCGAAACCGCCATGACCCAACACCACGCATTCCTAGCCGCCGAGCTCGCGCTGCAAGCGCAGGCGAAAGCGAAGCGCGTGGAGTGAATTGACGAGCGCAGCGAAGCAAAGTAGCTCGCATGATTACCCGTAGGTTGGCGGCTAGTAATCCACGCGACCGCTCTTGTCGGATTGTTGATCGCTCTTCTGTGGAGTCGGTGGAGGGGATAATTTCTCCATCTCCTTCAAGCCGCGTATATGTTGCGAGTATCCGCGGATAAGCAGGCCGATTCCCACAACCAGCCACGGAATCAAACCGAGCAGGTTGCTCCCTCGCAGAAAGGCTCGAATTGAGGGGACCGCTATGAGGGCCAATCCAAGCAACATGCTGGAGTTCCCCGCGCTGGTGTTGTACGCGGCGACGTTTTTCCGCGCGGATGCGACTACGTCTTGAGAGGGCGCGAAGTGCTTGAACATTGCGTCGAGCCGCTGCTTGTCCTGAGAGTTTTCCGGTCGGCAAAGATGGTCGCCGCGAATTTCACCTGCTCGAAACATCCGGTTGATCTTTACCATGGGGAAAGGGCCGAGCTCGCCGTGTTCGGTGGTCAGGAAGTAGTTCATCGGTTCGCTTTGATACGGAAGCCCTTCGTGGGTGTCAACGCGGTGAGCGGTGTCCGACCGTGGAAATGGGCAGGCGATATAAAAGGGAACTTTCCGGGCATTTCGATCTTACAGTTTTTTCGTTTTTCTCGCCTGACCTCCTTTGCCCGGCTGCACGAAATGCCGTTACTCCGTGCGGCTCAGCGCGATGGATTTCACTCGCATCCACTCCCCTTCCCTGCCCTCAGGCACAGGATCGAAGCGTAGCCCAGTCATCGCTCCGACATACGATTTCGTGCCTGCAAGTCGAACGACGTAGCGACGGGAAATGCCGTCGCCTTGGATCGGGAAATTGACGGCGTCCCCAGTCTGCGGGCCGCTTTCAGCATGGCGTGTCCAGAAGACCGTTGCAGACGAATGATGCGTTTGGAATGCCGCCTCGATCACGAGAAATGGCGCATCCTCCGCCATCCAGAATACTGACGGGCTGATAAGTTGCGGGTCATTTGCCGCAAGGCTCACATCCAGCATTCCACGAATCGGCCAACCCGAATCGTGCGCGTTTACGTAGCGCCATCCCTGCCGATCGTTTTCAAACTTCCACGACGGGACCGCTTTCAATGCCATAGTGGCCGCACGCGCACGGATTTCATTCAACGAACCCGGCAGCAATTCGTAGCGATACTCGAAGGTGATGTTGTGATCCAAAATCTCCATCGCCGGACTCGCGACGTATCCCGTGCTGCTGCCGCGCGTATCGTTCGGCCCCGGCTTCCCGGCGAATCCGCCGGTAAATCGAATGCGTCCCGGTGTGATGAGCCCGATGCCTTGATCCGTCTCATCGAGCAACGCGGACCATTGCTCCGTCCCGCTCCAAAATGCCCACGGATGCTTGCCCGTAGATTTCGGAATCACCGCCACAGCATCCCCGGAAAATGGTCGTGCTCCCGTGTAGCTGACCACGCGGTTAAACGACGCATTCGCATAGACAGCCGGCAACTCCTGCTCTCGTGCGGCATATTGGGTTCTGTCGCTGCGCGCATTGTTCAGCCGAGCACGGCCTTTTACCACGGCACCATCCAGTTCCAGCCACGACTCAAATGTGCATTCGCCCGGAACGTTATTCAGCGGCCATTGCAGCGGGACGCACTTCACGTAGATCGACCGCGCATCGCAGCGCTCCTCGACGATCCGCGAGCCGTGTCCGAAATCGTCGCCCGCCTGAATCGGGTTCCATCCGAGGTGCCGCCAATGCTCGGAAGGCTTCTGTCCATCGGCCTCAAATGGAACCGGTCCCGAGTAAAAAGAAAGCTGCACTTGGCGGCCATGATCGAAGTTGTTCACCCGATTCTCGCCGCCGCCGCCGCGCGACAGCCATGTGATTGCGCCTC
Source organism: Verrucomicrobiaceae bacterium (assembly GCA_043728745.1). Lineage (GTDB taxonomy): Bacteria > Verrucomicrobiota > Verrucomicrobiia > Chthoniobacterales > Chthoniobacteraceae > SXWH01. Next base: position 2,163 of record JAYTMG010000109.1, on the reverse strand, counting down.
CCAATCGCAGGTCCACGCCGACCTTTACTCGATCGTTTTCGAGAAAACGCATCTGCGGTTCATCCGCAAATGCAGTCGCGCACAGCAGGCCGACGATGGTTGCGCGCATCACTTCCCTCGGCGGGCAAGCGGTCCCCATATCGTTTCGAACAGGGCAAAAATCTCAGGTTCCGCGCGCTTTAATTCGCCCGCGACGAATGGATAAAAATCGTTGGAGCCGAAATAGCATTCGGTCATCTCGGCGAAGAATTCTTTTTGATTCGTAAGGCCATAATGCTCGCGGTCGTAGCCGGGCGAAGTGAGCACCGATTGATACTTCCCGCTATCGCAAAACTTCTTCCACGCCGCCTTGATCCGCGGCTCTTCAAACCCGAGCACTTGATCGTGATACGCGTGCGAAAGCTCATGGAGCATCACCCACGGCTGGCGGTGGCTTTCGAAGGGCGAGAGCAAATCCTCCGCCTCGGGAATATGCACACAGCGCACGACATTCTCGTTGTAGCCGTTCGATTTCAGCCACTCGACGCCCGGATGATACTGCATATTTTTCAACCCGCCGTAATTGAGGTCGAGTTGAATAAGCACCTTGCGCAAATCAGCCAGCGGTTTCTCGGGCACCACGAGCGTGATCATCACAAGCTTCGCCTCCACCACTTTGAGCGCGCGGGCTCCCAAAGCCGCGCCATCGCCGTTGAGCAGTCGATCATCCACGCGAACGCGCCAGCCTTCGATTTCCTTAATCGTGTGAGCCTCTGGCAATGAGCGTTTCGGGATCTCCCGTTCCGCAAATGCAGGCGTTGCGCAGATCATGGCGAAGAGGACGATGAATGTTCGAAGGATTGGATGAGTCATTTCGCACGCAGCAATATCATACTTCGTCTTTCCAACGCCATGCTCTTTGCACGGTCGCGAAGCAGTTTCTAATTCGAGCGAGGAGTCGTGGTTCTTTCCGCGCATGAAGAATATCTCTTTCCTCGCTTTTCTCACCACCGCCGCGATCGCGCAATTGCCCGAAGATTTTCGATTTAAAGTAGATCGCATCGGTGGCGGTTTCGCGCAGCCGATGGAACTCGAGATTGCGGGAGATGGCCGTATTTTCGTGAATGAATATGGGGGGAAATTGAAGATCCTTCACCCGGACAAAAAGGAGTTTATCGTGGCAGGTGAGTTGAAGGTATTCGGGGCGCAGGAGAACGGCTTTCTCGGCTTCGCGCTCGATCCGAAATTTGCGGAGAACGGGTGGATCTATTGTCTGTATTCTCCGGTGGGATACGACGGACAGTCGCTTTCGCGGTTCACGATGAAGGGCGATGTGCTTGATGTCGCTTCGGAAAAAGTGCTCCTCCGATACGAGGAGCAGCGCAAGGAATGCTGTCATCACGCAGGAAGTGTGGAGTTCGGCCCGGATGGAAATCTTTACTGGAGCTCGGGCGACAACACCCATCCGCATGGCGACAGCGAGGGCTACGCGCCCATCGACGAACGCGAGGGAAAAGCGCCGTGGGACGCGCAAAAATCGGCAGCAAATACGATGAGTCTCGCGGGGAAAATCAACCGCGTTCGCCCGACTGCAAACGGCGGCTTTGAGATCCCGGCGGGAAATTTATTCCCCGTGGGAACTGCGAAAACGAGGCCCGAGATTTTCGCGATGGGTTGCCGGAATCCATGGCGGATGTCCGTGGATCAAAAGACGGGGTTCGTTTACTGGGGTGAAGTCGGCCCGGATGCTGGCGGCGACGGGAAGCGCGGGCCACGGGGATATGATGAAATCAATCAGGCGAAAAAAGCGGGGAACTTCGGATGGCCGTATTTTATCGGGAAGAATTTTGCTTATTCCGACTACGATTTTTCGACAAAGAAGGCGGGCGCACTTTTTGATCCGGCACATCCGATCAACGAAGGGCCAAATAACACGGGGCTGCGTGATTTACCCCCGGCAACATCAGCGTTTCTTTTCTGGCCTTATGGCGTATCGGAATTCGGGGAGGGCGGACGCACGGCTTGCGCGGGGCCTGTATATTACAGCGGCGAGGACGTGGCGAAGGGGGATGGATTTCCGCAGGACTTTTCTAGGTGCCTTTTGTTTTGGGATTGGGAGCGGCCATTTATCAAGTGGGCGCGGCTGGATGAAAACTCCGACCTAGTGGGCGTGGAGGCGTTCAC
>JAYTMG010000108.1:0-6142 GCA_043728745.1 Verrucomicrobiaceae bacterium | reverse complement strand
GCATTGCCGGCACCGGGAAACTGGCCGCCGCCGAACGGCGCGCCGATGATGATGTCGTCCTTGCCGTCGCCGTTCACATCGCCCGCGCCGTTGACGCTGGCACCCGCGCCGCCGCCGGGAACTGAGCCGACGAATTTGTAGCCCGTGGTTCCGTTCAACGTGGAGAGCGCAAGGCTGGGAGGAAATCCCGCAGGCCGTCCAAATACGAGATAGCCCGTGCCTCCCACGCCGGAACGCTCCGCGCCGATGATGAAATCGCCGTAGCCGTCGTCGTTGAAATCGCCCGCGCTGCCGACGCTCTTCGCGGCAAAATCGCCGCTGATTTCGCCTTGGAGCGCGAAGCCGTTCGCACCGTTGAGCGTGGAGAGATCGAACGTGGCGGGAAATGCAGAGCGCTTGCCAAAGACGACATAGCCGATTCCCGGCCCCGCTTGGTCAGGATTCGATTGAGGTGCGCCGATGATGATGTCGTCGAAGCCGTCGCCATTTACGTCTCCCGCCGAGCTGACGCTGGTGCCGAGATAGTCCGCGCCATTCTGGCCGAACATTCTAAACCCTTTTTTCCCATCGAGAGTTCCTGCGTCGAGCGCGACCGGAAACGGTGTCTTCTTTCCGAAAATGACGTAAGCGCAGCCAACTGTGGAGCCCGCATTTTGGGCATTGGGTGCGCCGATGATGATGTCGTCGATGCCATCCCCGTTGATATCGCCTGCGCTGCTTACACTGCTGCCAAATTTGTTGCCGTTGAGTTCGCTGTTGATTTTGAAACCATCGGTTCCATTCAGCGCCGAGATATTCACGGTCGAGGAAAACGGGGTGCTCTTGCGCCCGAAGACGACGTAAGCCGTGCCGCTCGCTGCTGCGCCGTCATTGATTCCGGCGGCGATGCCGATGAGGATGTCCGTGGCGCCGTCGCCATTGATGTCGCCAGCGGCGCTGGATACGTGAGATGACTGATCGTTGCTCGAAAGCCCCGTCATTTTAAACCCGTTCGTGCCGTTCAGTGATGTCACGCCGACGGTCGCTGGGAAGTTTCCCGTTTTGCCAAAAATGACATAAGTGGCACCGCTCTGTGAGCTCTCAGTGGAACTCACCAATATGTCGTCGATGCCGTCGCCATTCACGTCGCCCGCTTTGCTGACAGAGAGTCCGACTTCCTGTGTGCTGGAGACTCCCTCGATCTTGAATCCGTTGCTGCCGTTGAGTGTCGCGAGGTTCAGCGGACTGGGGATTCCGCCATTCGTCCCGAAGACAACGTAGGCCGCCCCTGCATCCGGGGCTCCGGATTGATCGAAGCCCACCGCGCTGACGAAGAAGTCGTCCACGCCGTCCTTGTTCACATCACCGGCGCTGCTGACACTTCGCCCGAGGTGGTCGCCATTGTTTTGGCCAAATAGGATCAAGCCGTCGGAGCCGTTCAGCGCTCCGAGATTGATGACGCCTGGCAGCACCGGAGCGACGGGAGTGATGGCGACGTCGTTCCCATCACCTCCGAAGTAAGTGAGCAGGAAACTCGCGCCATTGATCGTAAGAGTTGTGCCTTCTGGCAGCCCGCTAAACGTGTCAGAAATGGGATCGCTTCCATCATTTGAAACGAGGATGAGCGGAGCAGTAGGCAGGCTCGTGAGAGAGGACTCGATGTTTAGTTCGGCCCCCGTCAGGTCGAGGGTTCCGAAGACTTGCACGCCCCCAAACGAAGGATTCGCGCCACTTCCCGCGATGTTGAACGTCAACCCAGCCGGGGATTGAAACTCCACAGTGCTGCCGCGAAAGATCGCACCTCCCGCCCCCGGCTTTAACTTTGACTCGATGTTGATCGTCTCCGCCGTCGCGTCGATGCTGCTGCCCGTGACCGCGGCACCGATATTGAGAGTGTCGATTCCCGTATCCGCATCGATGAACAAAGCGCCGGTGAAATTCGGATTGATTGAGGTGATATTGATGGTGTCGTCACCGTCGCCGGTATTGAGGAAAAGCGTAGCCGACGGGCTGGCGAATTTAGTTGCGAGACCGTTGGTCGAGCTCAACGTCATCAACAGACCCGGCCCGGTGGTAATGGTCACCACGTCTGCCGTAGCGTCGAAGCCGAAAATGCGAAGCGCCGAATCGAGGGATTCGGTGAAGTCTTCGAGCCCATCGTAAATCACCGGCGTCCCATCGACGATAAACCCGCCGCTATCGAACGTTATCGGAGCATGGTTGATGATTCCAGCGGTGCCGCCGTTGGCTACAAGCGTGTCTGCACCGATACCGCCGTCGAAGTTGAAGCCGGTAGAAGGAATCGGATTCCCACCGGAGTAATCGATCAGGAGGGAATCATCGCCAGAGCCCGCGTCCACTTCGAAAATACTGGTGATGCTGCTGAAAGGGAACTCAACCGTGTTAATATCGATCTGCGTGCCGCCTCCAACAGCGGTCAAACTCTGCGAGGGGTCGGTGATACGAATATTGGCTCCATTCAGCGAGATGGTCAGGTTCGCATCGGAGGCAGCACCGGAGGAATCAACGATCGTCAGAGCCCCTGTGGAGAAAATGGCATCCAGTCCAGACGCCGGGGCGATACGGGTTTCTAGCGTCTCGATAGAGACGCGGTGGTTTTTCCCGGAGCGAAGGGATTGTGCGCGGCCTGCTCGGATGGTGCGAAGTTTCATAAAAGAAATGACTGCCGAGAGTGTGCCCGGGCTCCACGATTAGTAAAGAACGCGGCTGAGAATTGACGACGTGCGTTTCTGGCGGCGGGAGGGGAGCGCAAAACTAATTGAACTCGAACGCTCTTAGCACACCCCCATTTCCCGAGTTCGTGATGGTCGTCACATTTAGCGTTGTAAAAGCAACGCGATTTGCGATCGCGTCGCCCTTTATTTCCGGTCGTTGAATGCGGGTTGCTCTTTTTGTCACAATAGCCCATTTCGCCCAGTATCAGCAATTTGCGATTTGCCATCGGCTACCACGCCTCAGCGTGCGGACGCGCCGTCTCCGCTGTTGCGCTTATTGCGTTTCGGGAGTTCTCTCAGCGCAATGAATTCACTCTCTCATTTTTCCATTGCGCTGCTTGCGTCTGTCGTTGTGCGGGCGGGTGAGGTGAAGGTGGATTTTAATCGCGACTCGAAAAACACGGCGACGGAGACGGAGGTCGGCTATGTAAAGTGGAGTCAGGATTCGACGGGCGGGGCGAGTTCGGGGCTGACGGCGGTGACCAAGTCTTTCACTTCGCTGACGGGCGAAACGGTGACGGTGAGTTTCGCGCAGACGGCGCTTTCGCAGACGCGGGGCGGGACGGGGTTGCTGAGCAATTGGTATCAAATCGGGGCGCAGGGGACGGCGAAGGTGGTTTCCGATGGGCTGACCGTCGCGCCTGCAAATCTCGGCACGGGCGGGCAGTTGCAGATGACCATTACGGGGCTGGCAGCGGGGCATCATACGCTGCTGACCTATCATAATGCGTGGGATGCTTTGGCGGCGGGATCGCTCGGGCCGATGGATGTTTTTCTGAACGGCGCGCTCGCTGTGGATAATCTCCAGCCGACGATTCGCGCGGCGACGAATGCGCTGGCTCCGGTTGCGTATTTGGAGTTCGACGTGGCGGGCACTTCGACGGTGACGACGGTGCTTTTTTCCGCCGAGACGAGCGGGGCGCAGGCGATCAAAAATGTGATGATCAACGGCTTCGAGATCGATACGCCAAACTCGACACGCATCGCGATTTCTCCATCGCCAGCGGACGGCGATGAGCATGTGGATGCGGATGCGGGCTCGACTTTGCTGACGTGGGCCGCGCCGACGGCGGGCAATGCGGTGAGCTACGATGTGTATTTTGGCACGACGCAACTCGGGGTGAAAAATGCGACGCGCACTTCGCCGGAGTTTCGAGGGAATCAAGCAGGGCTCTCGCGCACGGAGTCGGGGCTGCTGAGTCATCTCACGTATTATTGGCGCGTGGATGCGATTGATTCGCTCGGCAACGCGACGCGCGGGACGACATGGTATTTTCGTCCGCGTCACCTCGCGTTTGCGGGCGCGGAGGGCTGGGGACGCTTTGCTCGCGGCGGTCGCGGCGGGAGTGTGGTGGAGGTGAATTCGCTGGCGGATTACGTCACGGGCGAGACGCCGATTCCCGGCACGCTGCGCTACGCCATCGAGGTCGCGACGGGGCCGCGCACGATTGTTTTTAACGTCGCGGGAATCATTGATGTGAGGCAGCGGCTCACGCTCGCCGCGCCCTATGTCACGGTCGCGGGGCAGACTGCGCCGGGCAAAGGAATCTGCCTCAAGCAATGGCCGCTCGGGCTCAGTGGTGCGAAAGATGCCATCGTGCGCTTTATCCGCAATCGCCCTGGAAACGTGAGTGGCGCTACGATTGACGGCGGCGGGCTGGCGGGCTGCGACCACGCGATCATCGACCATTGCTCGATTTCGTGGAGCATCGACGAAGCGTTCAGCTCGCGCTCGGCGAAGAATATCACGCTGCAACGCACGCTCATTTCTGAAGCGCTGAATGTGGCGGGCCATCAGAATTATCCGCCCGGCACCGCGCACGGATACGCGGCGAGCATCGGCGGAGATCGCGGTTCTTTTCACCACAATTTGCTCGCTCATTGCGAAGGCCGGAACTGGTCGATGGCGGGCGGGTTGGATGCGGCGAACAACTTCGCCGGTCGTCTCGATATTCGGAATAATGTCGTCTATAATTGGCGTGGTCGCACGACCGATGGTGGCGCGATGGAGGTTAATTTCGTCAACAACTATTACCGGCCCGGAGCGGCCACCACGCTTGTTCCGTGGGCAGTCACCGTGAACCACGAGGACAACTTCGCCGGTTCGCAACGATGCTACTTCGAGGGCAATGTGATGGTCGGCCACTTCAACGAAAGCAACCAGACTGCCGGCCGCCGCAGTATCGTTTCCGGCGGCGTGCCCACACCAACTTACGCAACCTTCGTCGCTGCGCCATTTTTCGCCAGTAACGTCACCACCCACACGGCGGGCGATGCGTTCAAAAACGTGCTCTCCGATGTCGGCGCAAATCAGCCACTCGATACGCACGATTCACGCGTCATCAACGAGACGAAAAACGGCACGACGACTTACGTCGGCAGTGTCTCGGGCTTCCCGGGTTTGCCGGATTCGCAGGCGGATGTCGGCGGTTGGGAGAACTACGGCACCGAAGTTCGCGGTGCGGATTTCGATGCCGACCACGATGGCCTCGCCGACGCGTGGGAACGAGCCCACGGCATCACCGACGCCAACGCCGACCCCGACGGCGACGGCTACAACAACCTCGAAGATCACCTCGCCTACCTCGCCGCGCCGCACACCGCCACCGCGCTGAACGCTGTTTCCGATGTGGACCTCCGCGCCCTTGCCACCGGCCTCAGCGGAGCCATCACCTACACGGTGAGCGCAGCGACGCACGGCACCGTCGCACTGCTCGCCAACGGCTACACCGCACGCTTTACCCCGACGAACGGCTTCACAGGCGCGGCGAAATTTTCCTTCACCGCGAGCGACGTTACGGTCATCGGCGGCAGCGTCGGCGTGCTCGTAAATATGCCCGACTACCGCCTCGCAGCGCCGCAACTCGCAGCCGGAATTTTCAGCACCACGCTGCAAACTTACATCGGCCACAATTACCAACTGCAAAGCTCTCCCTCGCTCGCACCCGCAGCGTGGACCGATGTCGGCCCCTTGCGCGTCGGGACAGGCGGAGTGCTGACATTCACCGACACGCCCGCCGCGACAACGAAGTTCTACCGAGTGCGTGTGACGCAGTGAGTCCGACCAACTAGTGCTCTGTCAGTCGTGAGATGGTGGTAGCCGCTTGAGCAATCGGGCGGTGACTTGTAACTCGTGAGTGATGACTGGTCGCAAGCGTGTTGGCGTTCTCAATAAGCTGGGATGTTATGGGAGACGCTTCGCGCCTGAGGGGGCCGAGACGGCCACCTTCCTTGGGGGAACCAAATACACCATCGAAGAAAGCATACTTTCGGGCGACCGTTGCGAACAGAGCGCTTGCCATCTTGCGAATGGTTCCATACTTTCACCCCGACTTCAAAAAAGCCGACGTGGCGGAATGGCAGACGCGCTAGACTCAAAATCTGGTATCCTCACGGGTGTAAGGGTTCGAGTCCCTTCGTCGGTACTT
>JAYTMG010000107.1:0-3007 GCA_043728745.1 Verrucomicrobiaceae bacterium | reverse complement strand
CTGAGTCCGAAGCAGCTCGGCATCGTCTCGGCTCGCTCCATCAGCTTGTTGTATTCCTCGTGCGATTTCAGAAGGTGCCAGTCGCCCCGGACTTTGCTGCCTTCGAGGACCACGCTGGAGGCGTCGATATAGCCGCACAGATTCTCGATGCCGCTGCCGTGGTTGAGCTTCACGGGGATTTGTCCGCCTGTAGCTTTCATGGCGCATGTGACGACTTGTTTGAGGGTGGTGTCGTCCACTTCGAGGTCGTGTCCGATGGCGGTGATGCCGCCCGTCATCAAGGATACGCCGCGGATGATGCCGTTCTGCCTATCGACTTTACCGGAGGAAAACGGGACGTGAAATGTGAAGTGTTGACTCATGCCGGGAGCCGGCGATGTCAACGAAGTGCATCCTTACGTAAGGAGGGTTAGTGCGCCTTGACTTGCCAGAGTCTTGCCGCCAGCCACAAGCAGAGCCCCACACGAATGCAGATGATGCCAGGGTTGTCGGACGGGAGCGAGAGGATGAGTCCGACGATGACCATCACGCATCCGAGTCGCCCGACGATGGGAATAATGCGCTCGACGGTGAGCCAATGAAAAGCAAGCAGCACGGCGGCGAGGCAGGTGATGAAATTGAACGTGAGCTGCATCATTTTTGTTCCTCGTTCTTTTTGCTCCACTTAATCCACCAAGCCTCCGCGAACGCCAATACCTCCGTGGAAAGATAGCCGACGATAAAGACGACGGCGTTTTCCGTCTTGGGTCCGCTGCCGAAAATATGCTTTGCCCATTCACAAATCGGCGGGCCGAGATAGACCGCTGTGGCGATGCCGGTAATCCAACGGGCGATACCGCGCCTCCAACCTTCCTCGGGCTTGCGAATCGCGCGGACCAATGCGCCGAATGCTGCCGCGATGCCGGTTGTGACTGGAATATATTCGTCGCTCATTACGTTGGGAATTGGTCTGCTTTGACGGTGAAGCTCGCCGTCTCGTGCCTGCCGCCGCCGCCCAGCGCCTCGGCGATTTTCCCCACATCAATCCGGTGCGGCTCGCTGCGCAGGCTGCATTTAATCATCGGCACGCCGTCTTGCTGGAAATGGTAGGCGACTCCTACAAATAGCGCGGTCGGGTCGTCTGCGAGAAGCTGCGAGGCGACTTCGTTTGGAAAGACATTGGAGAAGACGACGGGGACTTTGACGCCGGGCCGAAGCTCGCGCATCTGCACAAACTTCTTCCGGCAAATATCCCGCACCAGCTTGTCGCGGAAGCCCACGAGCGCGGCACCGGTTTCGAGGAGTTCGTTGTATTCGCCGTGCTTGTTGTGGATGAGCGCGGCCCATCGGTCCCACTGGTCTTCTTCGAGCAGTCCGTCCGAGTCGAGCGCGAGATTCACCGCCTCGCACTCGGCGGCAAATTGCGGGTCAACGCCCTGCGCGCGGTGCGCCCATACATCGTATGCGCCGATGCGGGAGATGAGCGGGTGCAGCCCGGCATCGAATGCGCGGTAGTCGCGGCTCTCATTCTCCGGACTGGCGTATGCCGCGAAGAAATCCCACGAGAGGATGCACCCCGCCACGCCCCGCGTGTATCGCACGTAGGGCAGATGCGCGAGCGGCTCGCAGACCGGGTGGTGGTCGATGACGAGCAGCGTCTTCGTTTTCTCGCGCAGCGCGGCGAGCAGCACGAGCGCCGTGTCCTTGTCGCCGGGTGCGGAGAAATCGAGGATGAATACATTCTTCCCCGCCAGCATGTCGCCTTCGTAGAGTTCCTTCGTGGAAGGGTAGTGGTAGTTCACCGCGACGAATGCCACGCCGTGCGCAGGCAGGGCGAAGTAGGCGGAGAGGGCCGAAGCGAAGCCGTCCGCATCGTCGTGGAAAAGGACGACGCTGTGCGCGTCTGCGATGGTGGTTTGCAATGATGCTTTTGGAGACATAGGAAAATTTACAGAGGGAAAAAGAGAGCGCAACCCGCCGGGAAAAAAACGCCCGAGCGTTCGACCTGCCGAGGGCGTGGAAACCCACCCGGCGGGCTGCTTTCTCTATGAAAAAATTGGACTGCCCGCCAGCCTCCGCAGCTTCCCCAACAACAAGGTGCAGCGGTTGACTGGCAGGCAATCCACTATGCCGGAGTGGTCCGGCGGAATTTGCGCCTGGAGAGAGCGGCGGCAGCGAGTCCGACCCCTGCGAGTCCGAGCCCCGCCACCGCCGCCTTTCCTCCTCCAGAAATCGTCTGCGGCCCGTAAGCGCGGGCCATCGCCACGGGGTCCGGCCCGCCTTCCGTCTGCGGCGCAAACTCGCCATCGGCATTGCGCTCGCGAAACTCCAGCGCACGGCTATCCAGCCGGGCGGCAAAGGCGATGATGCGATGGGCGAGAGAACGGCGCATTACTTGAAATGGCGGTCGTATTTGCGGTCGCTAACACGAGGCCCGGAAAGTGCCCCAATAGCCGACGAACCGATTCCGCCTACTGCGGCTCCGGTGAGCAGACGTTTTTTGAGGCTGCCTTTATTCTTGAAGTGGGGATGTGCTGCAATGAGCGCCGCGGTAGGAACTCCGATTGCGGCAATTTTTGCGGTGTGCGCAATGCTGTCGCCAGCAACCTCCTTGAAAGCATCCCACTTTTTGCCTTTTTTGGCCGCCAGGACTCCAAAAGCATCGCGTTTGAATCCTCCCGGCTGGTCGCTTTTATTCGCCAATGAATCAAACTCGACAGTCTCCAACTCCGCCGCCAGCGCAATGACCTGACTTTGGAGCGACTGCCAGCCAAAGCGCCCGCCGGTCGCTGCTTTGATGCCTACGCCAAGCCCGCGCTTCAATGCACCGCCGATGCCTACGCCTTTGGCGCGGGCGCGGAGGAAGCCTTTGACAGGTGCGAGATTCTTTGCGGCGGAACCCACGGCGCGGGCGTCGGATGCGATGGTGCCTCCGACTGCGCTGGCGGATTTGAGCGGGTTGTTGCCGAGCACGCTGCCTGTGGCGCGGACATTCTGCATCATCGGCGAGGCGTCGCGGAAGCCGTCC
>JAYTMG010000106.1:0-10912 GCA_043728745.1 Verrucomicrobiaceae bacterium | reverse complement strand
GCGGGCCGTTCTTGCAGCCGCAATCGAGCGTGAGTGGAAGCGCTGGGCCCATGATGATGAACGGCGCGGACAGCCGCGGGTCGAGCGAGCGAACCGTGGTGCGCCCGAACACGTTGGGCCACGGCGTGCGCTGCACAGGCTCAAGAAAATGCCGGGGCGATTGCGAGGCAGGACGCGTCTCCGGTTCCAAAGGACGAATCGATTTGCCATCCAGCGGACGAATCGATTTGCCGTCGGATTCCTCCAGCGCGTGCATCGTCTTTCCATCGCCCATCGCGACCACGGGAAGCGCCAGCTTGCGCGAACCGCCGAACTCAAACTGAAACCGCGCTCCTGCGCGCCATTCCTGGCCGATGTCGCCACCGTTCTGCCGCCACTCGGCCCCAATCGTGAGGTGCTCGCCGATGCGGACCTCGCCGCGCGCCTTCAGCCCTTCGTAACTCGTATCATCATCCCAAACCCGGTAATATCCCACCGCCACAACCGGGTCGATAAACTGCGGCTGCTCATACAGCGCCACTTCCAACTCCGCATCCCATCCCTGCGCCGCATCGAAGCGCTGCGTGAAGATATTCGTGAACGTCCGGTGACTGTGCGCCGTGAACGTGCGCCCCGTAGAATCCTTGCCGCTCGTATTCACCTCTTCGTGCGAAGACTCGCGGTGCGTGAACGAATCCGAATGGTCGCCCACCGGCATATAATAGTTTCCGCGCAACGTGTATCGACCGCGTGAAACCTCCGCGCCAAAGCCAATCTGCGAATACGAAAAGCCGTCCGCATTTTGCAGCGCATCATAAAAAACGTTCGCACCGATAAACGTCTGCGAATCACCGAGAACATGACGCACCGCAATGCCCGCACTCAGCATTCCGAAATCAGACTCTCCTTTCGTCGCCGACATCGAGGCCAAAAGAATGGTGCGGTCGTTCAGCCGGAACACCTTCCCGAGGTCCACCGCCACCGTCTGCTCATCCTCCACCGCCGTGACTTCCAGCCCGACGACCACATTCGCATTGGAGCTTTCCTGCATCACGAACATCGGCTCATCAGCACGAGCCGACCCGAGCAGCAGCGAGCAACCCGACACCACAGAAAGCGAGGCAGCAAGCCAGTTTGCGCGCGTCGAAAGGCGCGGAAGCTTCGTGGTTTCAGTCGAAATGCGATTCCTCAAAAAAGGGGCGCAAATTGGATTTTTAATGGGATTCACTGGGCTGTATCGGTTGTCGGTTGTTGGATTTCGAGCACAGACATAGCAACCTTCAGGCCAGCAGACTGAAAAAGTTATGTTGGCTCCCTGCAAATCTGTCCAAGCCGCTTGTTGTAAGCGTTTTCCGCAGCACCAAAACTGATGTTCCTAATGTTCCGAATCTCAAGCCCCGCCGGGCATCAACCGCAAAGCATACGTAACCATCGTTTTTACGCCGTGGATTGCCATATCTGGGAAGCTCATTTGAGGAGCGGAGATCTTCGCTGGAAACAGCCCCCAGCCTTTATCTACGCCTACTGCTCTGTCAGCCGCAAAACGATGGTCGCCGAATGTTTCGTTGATGTGGCCGCGCCGTACGACGAATGAAGTCATTCAACGAAGCATTCTGCACAGCGAATATACAAATTTCGGTGAAAACCCCGATTTTCTGCGAACAAAACTGCTGTTTTCGTAATCATATCCCTATTGTTATGAGTGATGTTGGAAGCGTGATTGGAGGCCACGAAAGACACCAAATTGCAAAGAATTCCAGCAATCAAAACAGCCACTTATTTGCCGCAGCTTTCGTTTTAAAGCATTCTCTTTGTATTATTTGCGACCGAGTTTCCGGTTCTGTTTTCACGGCGAGTCACTCGTGCTATGTTGGTATGGAAACTATAGTAAGCGTAAGGAACCAGCAAAATTGTCAAGGCGTGAGACCGCGACGCGGTGTCGTCCGTAGCACAGTCCGTCCCGCCCGTTGCAGGCCGACAGCAGCCGGGACGGCTACTGGCCCCACAACCGGGACGGACTGTGCTACATCACGCAGCGGTCACACCCCTGCTTCTTCTCCGCAAGCGCTGTGACAACGGCCGCGGGCTTCTCCGGTGCGTCGGCGTGTGCTCCGATGGCGGAAAGGAATACGAGTGAGAGAAATGAGAGGCGACTCAGTGAGTGCCGAACCATTGGGCATCCGATAACGGCAGGGCTTCCGCACGCAACGCTCAATCGCCCCATCTCGACACTTGCTGCCTTGCGGCTTTCCGCCGTCGTGCAATTGTGCCGCCTTGCCATAACTTCGACGCCTATGAACCGACTCCGCTTTTTACTCGCTCCGTTCTTCATGTTTCTTCTGCTCGCTGCGACGGTGCGCGGGCAGCTTGTGAATCTCGCGCCCTCTGGGAATGCGACTGCTTCGTCGGCGGACTATGGCTCGATTGCGGCGGATGCGAATGATGGGAACCGCGATGGTGCTTTCGGAAATGGGTCCGTTTTCCACACGAGCAATGAGGCGGTTCAGTCGTTCTGGCAGGTGCAGTTGCCGGGCGTGCGGTTTCTCGACCACATCCGCATTTTTAATCGGACGGATGCGATTCAGGGCTCGGTGGGCAATTTTCGGATCATCGCGAAGAACGGCGGGACGACGGTTTTTAATCAGGTCTTTTTGCCGTCGAATGCGACAGACAATAACAATTCGCGGGCTTGGGGAACTTCGGCGTTGCGCGGTTTGCAGGCGGATTTGGTGCGCATCGAGCGTGTGGCGCAATCGGTGCCTGGGGTGAATTTCCTGACGTTCGCGGAGTTTGAGGTTTGGGGGACGACGACTGCGCCGGACCCGCTCCTGACTCCTGCCAGCATCAGCGCTTCGCCGGGCGGATTTAGCACGGTCGCGGGGGATGCGAACGACGGCGATATCAACGGAAACTACAACTCGCCGGGCTTTCCGATTTATCACAGCCTGACTTCGGCGGTGGGGCAGTTTTGGGAGATGACGCTGCCGACGGACTATCTCGTGAAGTCGCTGCTCCTCTTCAATCGTTGCGACGGAATCACGACGACGACGGCGAAGGTGTCGCTGCTGGACGCGGGCGGCGCGACGGTGTGGACGCAAAATGTGAATCTCTCGGTGGGCGCAGCGTCGCCGCATAATTTTGGGTTTTTGCTCACGCCAAATACTGGTGGTCGGAAGGTGCGGATCGAGACGCTGAATGCGGAGTTTCTCGCGCTGGCGGAAGTGCAGGCGTTTGGCTCGCCGCTGGTGGTGAGTCCGCCTGTCGTGGTGAATGGTGCGGCGTCGGGAATCGGCGCGAGCACGGCGACGCTGGCGGCGAATGTGACGAGCACGGGATTTCAAAATCCGAACGTGAAGATCTATTACGGCGCTGTGGATGGCGGGACGACTCCGGGCAATTGGGCGTCGGTCGTGGACCTCGGCGCGCAGGCTGGTGCGGCGAGCGCGGCGGTGACTGGGCTTTCGCAAAATACGGCGTATTTTTTCCGCGCGTTTGCGCAGAATAGCGCGGGCTCGGATTGGGCGGATTCGTCGGCGACTTTCACCACGGCGGCGGCGATTGCGGCGACGCTGGAGACGGGCCCGGCTACGGGAATCACGGGCTACACGGCGGGGCTGAATGGTCGTGTGAATTCCATCGGCAACGACCAGCCGACGGTGACGCTTTATTGGGGCACGACGGACGGCGGAACGAGCGCTGGCGCTTGGGCGAACTCGGCGTCGCTCGGGCTGCAATCGTCTTCGTTTGGCGGACTGGCGAACAATCTCGCGCCGTCGACGACCTACTTTTTCCGCGCGGCTGCGGCCAATGCTGCGGGCACGACGTGGACGCCTGCGCTGAGTTTTACGACGGCGACGAAACCGCCTGTGGTCATCAATGAAATCTTCTACAAGCCGAGCGACCGGACGAAGGACACGCAGTTTATCGAGCTGTGGAATCCGTCGGCGTCTGCGGTCAGCGTGGCTGGCTGGCGTTTTGTGAATGCGGTGGATTTTCTGTTCCCCGCCACGACGACGATTCCGGCGGGCGGATACGTGGTCATCGCGGCGAATAGCGCGGTGTTTCAGGCGACGTATGGTTTTGCACCGCTCGGGCAGTGGATTGGTGAGTTGAAAAAATCGGGCGAGACGATCGAGCTGCGCGACGCTGCGAATGTGAAAGTGGACGATGTGGATTTTTCGGAAGGTTTTCCGTGGCCGACTTCCTCAGCGGGTGCGGGACCGAGCATTGAGCTGATTCATCCGGCGCTCGAAAACGATCTCGGCGGTGCGTGGCGCAGTTCCACAAATGTGCCGCTGCCGCAGACTCCGGGCGCGGCGAATTCGGCATTTGTGGGCATCGCACCGCCGGCCATTCGCGATGTCATTCACACGCCGAATCTTCCGCTCGCGGGACAGCCGGTGGTGATTACGGCGCGCGTCACTGATGCAAACGGCGTGGCTTCGGTGACGCTGCAAACGCAGACCGTGGAGCCCGGAAATTACATCCGCAAAACCGACGCGGCATACGCGACAGGCTGGACGAACACTGCGATGAACGACGCTGGCACAAACGGCGATGTGCTCGCGGGCGACGGCATTTTTTCTGCGACAATCTCTGCTGCGACGCAGACGCATCGCAGGCTCGTGCGCTATCGTATTTCCGCCAGCGACGCGCTCGGCAGCGGCGCGACTGTGCCTTACGCGGACGATGAGCAGCCAAACTTCGCATACTTTGTTTACAACGGCGTTCCTGCGTGGAGCGGCGCGTTGCAGCCGGGCGCGGGCGGGGCTCGCGGGACGGTGCAGACCTTCCCGGCGGCGACAGTCGCGCAGTTCGAGCCGTGGCATCTCATCGCGAACAACACGGACGTGGATAATTCGCAATTCAACGGTTCATTCAACGATGTGAGGTTCTCTGCGACGCTCGTGTACGACGGCAAAGTGTATGATCACATCCAGTTCAAAAATCGCGGCAAGGGCTCCATTTATGTGAGCGGGAAAAACAAGTGGGCGCTGATTTTCAACCGCGCCCGCGATATCCGGGTGAAGGACAATTGGGGCGCGTATTACGAGCCGTGGAACTCCGTGGCGCTCGACGCAAACGCGAGTCCGTGGTGCGCCGTGCATCGTGGCGCGACGGGCGTGGAGGAGGCGCTGTCCTACCGGATGTTTGAAATTGGCGGACTGCCCGCGCTGAGGACGAACTACGTGCATTGGCGCGTCATCGACAACGCGGCGGAGACCGGTGCGACGCAATTTGACGGCGATATGTGGGGCCTCTATCTCGCGCTGGAGCCGATGGAGGGCAACTATCTCGACGAGCGAAATCTGCCCGACGGCAACGTGTACAACATCGAAGGAACGCAAGGCGACAAGACCCGCCAAGGCGCGACGCACCCGACCGACGCCTCGGATTGGAACGCGTTCCGCGACGGCGCAAACGCTGCCGGGCAAACGGAAACGTGGTATCGGCAAAACATGGATCTCCGCGCGCTCTACACGTTTTTTGCGCTGAATCGCCTGAACGGAAATGTGGACATTCGCGCTGGCGACAACCTCCGTTTTTATCACAACCCGACGAACATCAACGGCGGCACAAACGGCCACTGGGTCGTCGCGCCATACGACCTCGATATGATGTTTGTCTGCGGTCACCACTGGGCTGCGACCATCGATGGCGTGGTGTATTCCGGCGTCACGGACCAGTTCCGCGCTATCACGCGCCACCCGGCGCTCGGGCTCGAATTCCGCAACCGCGCACGCGAACTCGTTGATCTTCTCGCGAGCGACTCAACCGCGAACGGCGGGCAGGTGGGTCAGCTCATCGACGAATACGCGCAATTGGTCAGCCCGACTGGCGCGACCGCGACTTGGGCGGCGCTCGATTCCGCGATGTGGAATCTCCATCCGCGCACTCAAGGCGACGGCGTGACGGCGAGCGGCTACACGAGTCACAAAAATAATTTCTTCCGCACGCCCTACAACGACTTCCGCGGAGCGAACGTCGCGCAGACAAATTATACACGCACGCTCAGCGACCCCGATGCTGATGGATACAGCGATTTCAACGGACTCATGACGTGGTTCCGCAACTACGCCACGAACACCTGGCCGGGCGGAACATGGACCCGCAGCAATGGCAATCAAAACGGCTACGGCTACAAATACCTCGAATGGGAATCGCTCTACGGCGGCCTCGGCGTGAACCCCACAACGCCCGACCTCAGCTTCCCGAACACGCCGACGATCACGTATTCCGGGCCGGTGAATTTCCCCGCTAACGCACTCGATTTCACGTCCACCGGCTTCAGCGCATCGGCGAGCGGCGGCACCACGTTTGCGGCGATCCAATGGCGCATCGGCGAAATCGCCGCGCCCGGAATTCCCGGCTACACCGCCGGACAGCCGCGCAAATACGAAGTCGAAGACGTGTGGACCTCCGCGGAAATCGCGCCGTTTAATGCCACCGTGCGCGTGCCCGTCGCGTCCGCAAAACCCGGCTCGACCTACCGCGCCCGCGTCCGGCACAAGGACGCAAACGGCCGCTGGTCGCACTGGTCCGCGCCGGTGCAATTCACCGTCGGTGTGCCCGACGTCTCAGTGTATCAGCAGTCGCTCGTGATCAGCGAAGTGAACTACAACCCATCGCCCGCAACGACCGCCGAGATTGCTGCGGGATTCAGCAGCGATTCGTTCGAGTGGATCGAAGTGCGCAACGTCAGCGCGCTCGCGGTATCGATGACCGACGTGCGCTTCACCAAGGGCGTCGATTTCGACTTCCCCGCCGGATGGACCATCCCCGCAGGCGGATACGCGCTCGTGGTAAAAAACCTCGCCGCTTTCCAATCGCGCTACGGCACCGGGCTCAACGCGCTCATCGCCGGAAGCTACGGCGGCGACAACCTCCGAAACGAAGGCGAGGAACTCAAACTCAGCTACGGCGCGGGCACCACGATCCGTTCATTCATCTACCAATCAATCGCCCCGTGGCCCACCGCGCCAGCAGGCAACGGACCGACGCTCGTGCTCATCGCACCCGCGACATTGCCGGACCACACCGTGCCCACAAACTGGCGCGCAAGCCTCGCCACCGGCGGCACTCCAGGCACGAGCGATGCCACGACATTTACCGGCACCGCGACCGCCGATACCGACGGCGACGGACTCAACGCCCTGCTCGAATACGCACTCGCCACGAGTGACGCCGACGCCTCGCAAGGTCGCGCCGCCTACACTCTCACGCCGGTCGTCGGCGGATTTGATTTCACGTATCAGCGCCCCGTCGCCGTGGACGACATCACCTACGCGCTGCAAGCAAGCACCGACCTCACGCTCCCGTGGGGCTCGGCAAATGCCGCGCTGATCAGCACGACCAACGTCGCAACCGGAGTCATCAGCCAAACCTACCGAGTGCTCCCTCCGGGCGGTGCCATGAAGTTCTTCGTACGACTGCGGATCGCGAAGTAGCTGCGTCCCCGTTAGATTCCGCCGCGCTGCGACAAAGTGACAGTGCGCTTCATTGCTCTCGATTCGTCGGAGCGCTGTGCGCACTCTCTTCCCGTAATCACTTTGAAAAACTCCACCGATCATCACACGCTCCTGCGCGCGCTTTGCGCAGTTTTGCTCACCATCGTCGTCCACGCCGCAGAGCAAAAGAAGAACGTCCTCTTCATCCTCGCCGACGACCTCGGCTGGGCCGACACCACGCTTTACGGCGGGACGAAATTTCACAAGACCCCGAACCTCGAACGCCTCGCAAAACGCGGGATGCTCTTCACCCGAGCATACTCCGCCAGCCCGCTGTGTTCGCCTACGCGGTCGAGCATTCTCACCGGCCTGCATCCAGCGCGCACGGGCATCACCACGCCAAACTGCCACGTCGCGCAAGTCGTGCTGAAAGCCACGCCCGGCGTGAAAGCAGCGGCAGGCAGTAAAGCCGTGGACCCCAATCCCGTCACACGCCTCAACACCACTTACACCACGCTCGCCGAGACGCTCAAAGCCGCAGGCTACGCCACCGGACATTTTGGAAAATGGCACCTCGGCCCCGAGCCGTACTCGCCGCTTCAGCAGGGCTTCGATGTCGATATTCCGCACCACGCCGGGCCCGGACCTGCGGGCAGTTACGTGGCACCGTGGAAGTTCAAGGACTTCGACGCCGACCCTGCCGTGCTCGACCAACACATCGAAGATCGCATGGCCAAGGAAGCCGTCGCCTTTTTGGAGAAACACAAAGACGGGCCGTTTTTCCTCAACTACTGGATGTTCAGCGTCCACGCGCCGTTCGACGCGAAAAAAGCGCTCATCGAAAAATACGCGAAGACCGCCGACCCCGCCGACCCGCAGCATTGCCCCACGTATGCTGCGATGGTCGAGAGTATGGACGACGCCATTGGCACGCTGCTCGACACGCTCGACCGCCTGAAGCTCGCCGACAAAACCATCGTAGTCTTCACCTCCGACAACGGCGGCAATATGTATAGCGACGTGGACGGCGTCGTGCCCACTAGCAACGCCCCGCTGCGCGGCGGAAAAGCGACCACGTTTGAAGGTGGCATTCGCGTCCCGTGCGTCGTCAGCGCGCCGGGCATCACCGCGCCCGGCACACGCAGCGACGCGATGATCCAGAGCACCGACTTTTTCCCTACGCTGCTCGAACTCCTCGCCATGCCGCGCCCCGCCGACATTCCGTTCGATGGAAAAAGCATCGTCCCCGCCTTGCGCGGACAGCCCTTCGAGCGCGGCGCGATTTTCACCTACTTCCCGCACAACCCGCCCGTGCCCGACTGGCAGCCGCCATCCGTCGTCGTCCACGAAGGCGACTGGAAACTCATCCGCCTTTTTCACCAAGGCGAAAACGGCGCGCACCGCTGGAAACTCTTCAACCTCCGCGAAGACCTCGGCGAGAAAAACGACCTCGCCGAAAAACAGCCCGACCGTGTCAAAGCAATGGACGCACGCATCGCGGATTTCCTCACCGAAACCAGCGCCGTCCTGCCCGTCCCAAACCCCGCATTTGACCCCGCGAAATATCGCCCCGAAGACGAAGGCAAAAGCAAAACACGCGACAAGGCAAAACCCGATCGCACCGCGCCTGAAAAAGTGGACGCCGCCCTGCAAGGCTGGAAAGCACGGGCTTGCACCGCCACGGTGAAGGATGGGATCGTCACCATCGGCCCCACCGGCGACGCACCATTTCTCGGCTTTGCCCCCGGCCCGCTCTCCGCCGAAGCCACGCTAAAAGTGCGCATCAAAACCACCGGCACCAGCGGCAAACTCGCATGGCTCCCATCATCCGGCGAAGCTCCAAAGCCCATCGACTTCACGATAAAAGCAGGCGACTGGAGCGAGCTCACCTCGCCCATCCCCGCACTCCCCGACAAGCCCGGAATCCTCCGCCTTTTCCTCCCGAGCGAGGCCGCCGCTATCGACTGGATCGAACTCACCACCGCCGGTAAAACGCGGCGTTGGGAGTTTTAGCCTCACCGTCGCGGCGGTGGAGGTGACTATGGAATCCGACTTACGGTTTTTTACCGAGCGCTACAATGTTCTCTCTCCAAGGATTCGATTTCTCGCTACGAAGATCCGCGCACTTCCAATAAGTCACACCATTATGAAATCCACGCTCCTTTTTCTCGCTCTCTCGATGCTGTCAACCCACGCCGCCGAGCCGATGAACGTCCTCTTTCTCGTCTCGGACGACCTCCGTCCGGAACTCGGATGTTACGGCAATACGGTCATCAAAAGCCCGAACATGGATCGACTGGCGCAGCGCGGTATGGTGTTCCAGCGCGATAATTCAACAGGCTCAAAGTTGCTTTCGATCCCTCACCAAACAAGCCCACGCCTTGACTGAGCCCTCCAATCCATCCAACCTTCCGCGTATGAACTGGCCTCAACACATCTCGGTCGATCCAAACATCTGCCACGGTCAAGCGTGCATCTCCGGCACACGCATCATGGTATCCGTCGTCCTCGACAATCTCGCGGCGGGCATCTCTCCGGCGGACATCGTGCGCAGCTACCCCTCGCTCAAATCGGACGACATCTCGGCGGCGATTTCCTACGCCGCAGAACTTGCTCGGGAGCGCATCGTCATTACCCCGCTCGGCGCTGCGGCATGAAGTTCAAGTTTGACGAAAACCTCCCCACCGACTTGGGCGCAATCCTTCGTAAGGACGGCCACGACGCGCACTCCGTCCACGACGAAAGTCTCAGCGGAGCAACCGACCAAACAATCTCCAAAGTCTGCCAAGACGAACAGCGCATCCTCATCACGCTCGATCTGGACTTCGCCCAAATCCAAAATTTCCCGCCCCGAGAACACCACGGAATCATCGTCCTACGGCTCGTGAGGCAGGACCGCGATCGCGTTTTCGCCATCATCCCTCGACTCCTCGCCTTGCTGAAAACAGAACCCATCGAACGACGCCTCTGGATTATGGACGAACACCGAACCCGCATCCGAGGAGAGGACTGACGTTTGTTTTTGTGATGCCCGAGACGCCCGGCAGGAGGAGGGAAAAGTTTTGCGCTTCAAATAATCATGAAACACTTTCTCGCACTCATCATCGCGGTCGTTCCGGCATTTGCAGCCGAGCCTGTAGCGTTGATGCCGCTGGTTGCGGATAGCACTCAGATGTGGTGGGCGGAGGGTTTTCCTTCGCGCACGCCGAAGGCTCCTTGGTTGCGTGTGATCCAAACGGGGCGCTTTGCGCTGGCGCTGAATACGGAGTCGCTGCGCGTGGAGCATTTCGGCGCGGTGACTTCGCTGGATGATGATTTTCACAAGCTGCCGCCTGCGGATCTCGCACTGAGTATGACCGTGGATGGGAAGGCGTATCGCTGTACTGCGGGTGGAAAATGGTCGCGCTTCACGGGGCCGCGATTGGTGGAATCGGGGCGCTTTTTTCAGCGCGGGGATGTGACGGATTTGGAGTTCACAGCGGACG
>JAYTMG010000105.1:0-17096 GCA_043728745.1 Verrucomicrobiaceae bacterium | reverse complement strand
GAACCTGTTCCGTTTTCGAATTCATAGATTGCGTAATGTATGGATTACGCAATTTACGGCGACCGAACTCAGACGGCGCTACGCGTTACGCTTACGATCTAATGCGCGTTCCACCGAGACTAATGCGCTTCGCTTGAGGGGAAGCACGCGGAGGGCCGCGTGCGCCACGACGCAAGCGTGCTCACTTGAGCATTTCCACTTTTAATCACGCCCAACAACGCCGCCCCTCGACTCACACACGCGAAATCACGTCCGCCGCCGCATAGCGCACCTTCGGCAGCGACGCGTATTTATCATCCGCCGCGCGATAGCCCGCAGCGCACGCCACCACGGTGCGATAATCCGAATCCGTCAGCCCCAAAATCCGATCATAATCCGTCGTCGATATTCCCTCCATCGGGCACGCATCCACGCCGAGCACCGCACAACTCGTCATGAACTGACCAATCGCGATATACGCCTGCCGCACCGCCCATTCGCCCAGCCAGCCTTGCTTCGCAGCATTCGCGATGAAGCCCGTCATCATCCCGCGATAGGGCGCAAGATCCTCCACTTTCCCTCCACGAGCGGCCACAGTGCTCGCCAAAAATCGGTCCACCTCCGCCTCATCCATCGCCTTTCGCGCCGCGAAAACTACATGATGCGAACACTGCACCGGCTGCGGCTGATTCCACGAAACCGCCGAAAGCTGCGCGCACACCGCCGGGTCCGTCACCACGACAAATTTCCACGGTTGCAATCCAAACGAAGACGGCGTCAGCACCAGCGACTCCTCTAGTGCCGCCCAAACATCCGCAGGGATCTTGCGGGATGCGTCGAAGGATTTGGTGGCGTAGCGCCATTGAAGTTGGGCAAGGAGTTCGGATGGTTCGAGTGTGGACATAGTTCCCCGCTGATACGCGCGGCACACCGGATCGGACGAGGGAAAAATCAATCAATGCGGAGATCTTCGACAAATCTCGCGTCTCGGTGGAGCTCGCTTTCCTTCACGCCCAGTTGCTCCACGATCAATTTGAGCAACTGGCACCAAAGGTCAGCCTCCACAACATTTTCGGAACCCTCGCGCTTGCACACCTCGCGAAAAACGAAATCGTGCAGCCCGCCCACGGTCGCCACTTTCTCACCGTCGGCTTCGCTTATGGTGATTCCAAAATGATCCTCCACCGCAAGAATCAACTCCACCCCGTCGAGGCCCATTTCCTAAAAGCTAAACCGGCATCGCACCGCCAGCGTTCGATCCCGCGGCAGGTCGAGGATCGGGTTCAGGTTGTTGAGCTGGTAATCCGTGTCGGTTATATTGAGAACGCCAACACTCACCTCTGCGCGGTTCTGCATGAAGCGATATCCGGCAAATGCGTTGACCATCCAAAACTTGTCGCCCGTCGCGCCGTCCGCCGACAGCGAACCCGGCGCGTAACCTTTGTTGACCTGGTCGTAGTAGGTCGCATCGGCACGCGCGAAAAATCCGCTGCGGTGATTGTAGTTTGCGAAAATGGCCGCTTCGTGGAGCGTGGCTTCGAGCGCGCGCACGCCGCCGGGGAAATTCGCCGCCGAGATCTCGGGAAGATGCGAATCAAGCTCCGAGCGGACGTAACGATAACGCGCACCGATGGACCAATTGTCACCGATGAGCTGATTCACGCTGAGCGAAATCGCGTTCTCTTTATACGTGATGCGCTCCTCAGCCTGCGAGGGAAGGATTCCCACAAATCCTGGGTTCGCGGCATCATTGAGAATATCGAACACGCCGATGCTGCGGTCGAGCCGCTGCTCCACTTGCGTCCAGTCCGCGCCGAGGTATGTGCGGGTCGGCAGCTTGCTCTCGAGACTGATGCCGATGACCTTGAATTTTGCGCCTTCGATGGAGCCGAGCACATCTTCCGAAATCGTCGAACGGAACGCCTGCGTGAATCCCGCCATTTGCGTGGGTTCGAGCCGGATGGACTCATCGAAGCTCACGCCGCTGACAAACTCCGTATAAACGCCGCGCATTGTAAACAAGGGGCTTGGCGAGAGTGTGAATCCGATTTTCGGCGACACTCGATCCAGGCTGGTCTGCCGATCGCTGACGGGAGGATTTCGGAAGTTTTCCGGATACTCCATGTCGTCGTACGTCACGCCCGCATGGACCGTGAGGCAGTTCGTGAGCCGCCAGTGATCGTAGGCGTAAAGTGTGAGCCGGCTGAAATCCACGATGCTGTGCTGGTCGGCGGCGGGGATGTTATAAAAGCCGCTCTTCGCGAACACCGGATCGCTCAGCGAGAGTATTTGAGTGGTATCAAACTCGCCCGACTGGAGGCGTGCACCGAGGATCAACGTGTGCGCATCGAATGTCAGGATCTGCTGGAGGTCTGCGGAGAATATCTCAAATTCGGAACGTCGGCGGAAGTCGAAATTATCGCGCAAGACGGCCGTTTTCTGGCCCCCTAAAAGCGGGATATTTTGCGGCCCCGTTTTGCCGCGCCCGACGAGCCGCGAGAGCGTAGCAGGCACGTTCCCTCGAGCTGCGAGCCCTCTACGGGGAATGTCGGCATCGCGGAAAGTGCCGAGGTCGGCGTTTGGTGGGAGCAGGCCCCCGATATCACGCAGGATCTCGAATTGAACGGTCTCGTCAGCGTTAAACGTCTGGCTGTCCCGCAACCATGAGCCAAGCAGGAGTGTGTGATTGCCGGGGCTCCACTCGTGATGCCAGCCCGCCAGCAGGAACGCGGGATCTTGCAATTCACGGAACCGCGATGTGTTCGACTGCGTATCGCGCAGAGCATCGTTATCGAACCGCCGGGTCGTGTCGCCCGTGCGAAGATCCTGCCATTTTGTCTGGAGTAAAATTGAGTCTGTCGGCGCGAGCTGGAGTTTGAAAGTCGCATATCCCTCGAACCGCGAGAGGTCGCTGTTTTGCTTGTCGCCGCTGTCGTACTGATAGTCGGCATCGAGCGCGTAGGAGAGATTCCCAAACGTGCCATACTGCGAAGCAATGCTGCGGAGCTGACCGTCGGAGCGATACTCGGAAACGATGTTCAGCCCGAAGCCGTCGGCCTCAAACATTTTCGAGTATTCCTGCGCAGAAACGAATTGCGAGAGCGGCCCGCCGCCGACCGGCGAGAGCAAGTTGGCGAGGAGCTGCTCGTTAAACCACGGCGTCTCGTAGCGCAGCAAAACGCGCCGCGGATCGCGCAAATTGTCGTATGAGTTGGCGAGGAAAAGATGGGCTGCGGCGCTGCTGTAGTCGGCATTCACCGCGCGCACCGCTTCGCGAACTGCGACCTCGGTCATCCCGTTGTTCTGATAGATCGACGCAAGGTTCGAGCTGCGCACGCCTTTGTCCTGATCCAGCAAAAACTTCGAGCGATAGATGCGCCGGTTGTCGTTGAGCGCGAGCGAGTGCTCCAGCTCCGCGACGGATTCGTTGTAGCGATTTTCCTGCTTGCGCTGGATCGCTGTGTAAAGCGGCGGCGTCGGGTCATCAGGGTCGAGCTCGGCAGCGCGTGCGAGGTCTTTATTGGCGAGCGATTCCAGCTCGCCCGTGCCACCAAAAAGATTGCGCCAGCTCGTCGCTTCGTTGCTGAACGCCTTGCCGAGATAGCTGTGAAAAAGCGAGCGAGTCGGCTCCAGCACCGCAGCCGTGTGCAGGTCGCGACGCCCCGCCTCGCGGTCGCCCTTGCGAAGCGAAGTGAGCCCGCGACCGAGCCACGCATTGCCCAGCGCGCTATCGATCGCGATCGCTTGCTCAAACGAAGCGCGCGCATCGGCGATGTGATTCTCCGCGCTCAGCAAAAAGCCGCGAATGGCGTGGGCTTGCGCATTGCGCGGCGTTTTCACGAGAGCCTGTTCGACGGCGTCTTTCGCTTTCGCAGTGCGACCGAAGCTAAACTCCATTTCCGCCACCCGAGCCAACGCGAAGCCGCTTCCGCCTTCCGCCGCCCGCTGTGCGGCAACGAGCGCGCCTTCGAGATTCGACTGTGACTGTTGGTAATAAGACTCCGCCAGCCACTCCGCAGCCGAGCGCTTTTCCGTCGAGCCGTTCCACGGCTCCCGTTTCACTGTCGCGATGAGTTGCTCCAGCGCACGTCGATTTGGATTCGCAGCAGAAACACCACGCAGAGCCGCACGGGCCTTGTCCACGCGCCCCACGGAAAGCAGCACCGCCGCACGATACAGCGGCGGAGCACTGCGCGGCAGCGTGCGCAACGCCGCGAGTAAATCGCCCTGCTTGTAAGACGCAAACGACGACCCGAGCGCCCGCTCCTGCGCAGCCGAAAAACCAAACTCATTTGCCGGAATGACAGCCGGGTAATACAGCGCCCACTGCACGAGATTCGCCACATCCTTTGCCTCGATCACCGCAGTCTTTCTCGGCGCACGGCCGGGGACGATCTCTGCCTGTTCGCCGCCTTTCAGCGTGAGCGAGCCCGCTTTGTTGGAAAGAGCGAGTTCGCCTTCCAGCAGCGTCATCGTGGTGCGACCACCCTTCGCCACACGAATGATGACTTGTGTTCCGCGCAACGCCCCGTTCACCGCAGGCGTGCGAATTTGCAGTTGCTCGGCTTTTTCGCGACTGAAAAAATATCCGCCGCCCGTTTTCACCTCCACGCTCTTACCCGGCTCCACCTCCGCCTCCGTGAGTTCGTCGATGCGCAGCTCGCTCTTGTCGCTCAGCCGCAAAACCGCACGACTCAGCTCCCCCGTCCGCACTTTATCCAGCGACGCAAAAAATGTCCCCCGCTGCCCGCCAGCCGACTTCTCCGCAGCCGTCCAAGCACCGCCCGCCTTCTGCTTTTTTTCGACGATATTTTCCTTTTCGATCAGCTCTGCATCCTCCGCCCAAAGCGAAGTCTGCAACGCCGCACTAAGGCAGCAGGCGATCGGAAGAATGATTCCACGGAGAGAGAAATGTCCACGCATGAGAAACCGTATATCGAAAGCCCGCGAATCTTGCACGGACCATGTTTTGTATTCCGCGCGGGCTGGTGGTGGACTATTAGCAGGGGGAATCATGACTGCTGCCGCTGGATATTCCGAACTCGAAACACGCCTGCTCGCGGCGCTCGGCGATGATCTGCCGGATGAGCTGTTTGAGGAACTGGCGCTTGCGGTGCATCAATTTCAGCGGCGGTGGAATGGGCCTTTCACGCGATGGTGCGAGGGGTGGCCGGAGGCGAAGTCGTGGCGGGAGATTCCGGCGGTTCCGCAGGCGATGTTTAAGGAGTTTCGCATCTCGTGTTTTGGTCCTGATGAAACGGCGGTGACTTTTTTGACCAGCGGGACGACTGGCGAGACTCGCGGGGCGCATCATTTTTTGAATACGCGGCTTTATCATGCGGCGGCGCTCGCGGGGTGGCGGCGGATGGGAAGGCTGGAGCATCGGGCGCTCTTTCTCACGCAGTCTCCGGTGGATGCGCCGCAGTCTTCGCTCGTGAGTATGTTTGGGTGTTGGGCGGTGGCGTTTGGCGGGGAGTTTCTTTGCGATGCTGCGGGCCGGCTTGATTTTGAACGGTTGGACTGTGCGTTGAAGAATCCGGGGCCGGTCGCGCTGTTTGGCACCGCGCTGGCGTTCTTGAATTTCTTCGAACAGATGGGCGCGCGGAGTATCGCGCTGCCGCCGGGGAGCTATGCGCTGGAGACGGGCGGGTTCAAAGGCAGTGGGCGCGAGATTCCGAAGTCGGACCTTTATGAAATGTTTGCGCTGCGCCTCGGGCTGCAAGCGGGCGATGTGATCAACGAATACGGGATGTGCGAGTTGAGTTCGCAGTTTTACACGACGGGACTTGGGGGCGTGCATCGCGGCGGACCTTGGGTGCGGGCGTTGGTTGTGTCGCCGGAGAGCGGGAGGGAAGTTGCCGTGGGCGCGACTGGCATGTTGCGGATTTTTGATCTGGCAAATCTCGGCAGTTCGCTCGCCATCCAGACGGGCGATTTAGCCGTGCGGAAGGCGGACGGTTTCGAACTCATCGGGCGTTCTCCGACGGCGACGCCGCGCGGTTGTTCGCGGATGGCGGATGAAATGATGCGGCCGGCTACTCAGCCGCCGCGACCGACATCATCGACGGCGGAGCGCATCGCGGCGCTTGCCGCTGTCACTTCGGACGATCTTCGACAGTGGCTCGCCGCGGAGCTGGGTCATGAAGACGCGCTCGACCGCTTTGTTCCTTATGCCGGCGAGCTTGCGAGGGCCGTGGCACCGGGAACGATCCTGCATATTCTCAGCGGCAACACTCCCGCCGCCGCGCTGCAATCGCTCACTCGCGGGCTGCTTCTTGGCTCGCGAAATCTGTGCAAACTTCCGTCGCGTGGACTGCCGGAGGTCGATGCGTTTGTCGCCAGTCTGCCTGCTTCGCTCCGCTCGCTGATCGAGCTTTCCACGACGCTCCCGGATGACTGGCTAGAGCAGGCCGACGCAGTGATCGTTTTCGGCGAGGATGCGACGATTGCACATTTTCGAAGCCTCATTTCCGCCGGGCAAAAGTTCCTCGGCTACGGTCACAAAATCAGCCTCGGCATCATTTTCGACGACCTGGCGTGCGCCAGTGCAAGCGCCGCCGCGCGCGATGCGTCGCTCTTTGATCAGCAAGGCTGTCTTTCACCGCACGTCTTTTTTGTTCGTGGAGATGCGCGTCGTTATGCCGCCAGACTGGCGGAAGAAATGGCGGCGTTTGCTGCGGACTTTCCGCGTGCTCCGCTGGATATTGCCGAAGCAGCGGGGATTCGTGCTCTCAAGGAAAATGCGGCATTTCGCGCGCGAAACGGCGATTCTTGCGAGGTCTTCGCAGGGGATGATTGGACGGTCATCTTCGACTCCAGTCCCGGCTTCCCTAAGACGCCGCTCAACCGCACCATCTTCGTAAAACCGCTACCCGCAAACCTCGCCGCAGATCTAGCCGAAGTGCGCCCGTATTTGAGCACATGCGGAATCGAGCCCGCCACGGCGGAAAATGCAGAGTTCGCTGCAAAGCTAGGCGTTTCCCGTATTTGCCGCGTCGGCGCGATGCAATCGCCCAAAGCCTCGTGGCACCATGACGGCCAACCATCACTCGCGCCGTTGGTGCGCTGGGTGGATTTCGAGCGCAGCGCGACGGAGCGTCACTTGCAGGCAGGCGATGAGCGGGACTCTCAGTCTGGCGCTGCCGTTCAATCCACGGAGTTTGCCAGTTAAGCATCGTGGAAAAAGCCCGTCGAATAATCGGGTGAAACCAAACGATCTACTTCCAAATATCCGTCATCGGATAGACGGTGAGTTCCTCGAGTATTCCCGCGCCTTCTACGCTGAATGCCGGGCCTTCGTCGGTGTGTAGCGATGCGATTGCATGCGCTGACTCGCCGCCATTCCAGAAGGTCTCCACGATACCACGGTCGATGAGGAAGCGCGCGTCCACCGATTCTCCAGGATGAATTACCGTACCCCGTTCGCCGCGCTTCACTTGCTTCGTAGCGGAGTCGTAGGACATCGCGATACTGCGGATGCTCACCTTCATCGAGTCGCCGGAACGGAACCGCACGACGACGTCGAGCGCTGCATCGCTCGTGACACTTTGCAGCTTCGCGTTAGCCTCTGCGGCTGTGACGTTGGTGAGCTTGATGACGGGCGCACCGCGCAGCGCGTTGACTTCCTCGGCGGGCTCAAAGCAAAGCGTGTCTTCGCCATTGATGGCCTTCATCTGCATGAGCAGTGGCACGCTGGCGCATTGATTAAAGTGCTCGCCGGGGAAGCGGGTCCCGCGTGCCCAGCCAACCATGATGGGGCGGGCTTTGGGCTCGTTCATGAAGATGAGTGCCGCATAAAAGTTCGGCCCTAGATGGGCGTTGCGCAGCTTCGTCACGGGCGTGAAAGTTTTGCCGTCGAACCGTCCGAGTTGGTAGCAGGAGTCGGAGCTAAATGGTTCCTTTTCGCCCTTCGGCGAGCGATAGCAGCCATAGAGCAACATGAGGTCTTCGCCGGTCACTGCGGACTTCATCGGGATAAATTCCGGACACTCGAACCAATTTGGAAGGACGCTCGTTTGGTCCCAATGAATCAGATCTTTCGAGCGCAGAATCCTGTAAGTATCAGGGCCGCCCACATAGAGCACCATCACGTAATGCTGCGACGCCTCGTGCCAAATGACTTTCGGATCGCGGTCGCCATCGCCCTTGTTTGGCACGACTGGGTTTCCGGCAAAACGCTTCCACGTCCGGCCACCGTCCGGCGTCGTGGCGAGGTGCTGGGAAAACGGCGCGGTCGCCGCGAAGAACATCGCGGGCGCAGGTAATTTCACGCCTTCATTCAGCCCCGCGATCGGGTGCTGCTGCATCACCGTCGTGCCGGAGTAGCACTGCCCCGTCGCATCGGGAAAAATCGCCACGGGCCATTCTTCCCACCGCACGAGATCTTTGCTCACGCTGTGCCCCCAGTGCATGTCGAAGCCTGCACCACGGCTCGTCGTGGCGGGATTGAACTGATAGAACATGTGATACAGCCCGTCTTGGAAATAGCTGCCGTTCACGTCATTCATCCAGCCCAGCCGCGGGCTGAAATGGAACCTCGGGCGATGCAATGATTCGTAAGCTTTCGGGTCGATGATCTCCTTGTCGCCAAACGCCAGCACCTCCAACGCGCCCGCGTCGCGCGACTTGTAGCGGAGGGTCACTTCGCGGCCTTTGAACTCCCGCAGATCCGCCGAGTACCAAAAGTCCGGCTTCGTGCCCTCTTTCGGAAACTCCACGTGCATATAGCGGAGCAATTTCCCGTCGGCCTCGATGCTCAGTTTCTCCAGGCCGGGCTTCGCGCCATTCTCGCGATGCACGAGCGGCAGATGGAGAAAGTCGCCCGTGATTCGGACCGTCCGCGTCCTCTCCACTGCGGGCGGCGCGGGCTTCGCGGCGAGTGCGATGCTCCCGCGATCATCGGTCTGCGTGATTTGATCTACGTTGATATGCCCCCATCCGCCTTTGCGATTATCCACGATCACCAGCTCCGCATCGCGCCCCGCGAACTCCGCGACATCCCACGCCGCAGGTTCTAGCCGTTCCGTACCGCCCGGCGTCGTATTCTGCCCGCTCGCCGTCCGCACGACTTTGCCGTCCACGATGAGGTGCATACACGTCTCATCCTGCCAGCCGCCCGCGCCGATGAGAAACGTCATGAAGTTCCGCTCGATTTTAAATCGCGGCGAACTCAGCTTCCCCGTCGCATCATCGCCGCCGTTGAACGAATTCACCAACCCCTTGCCAGCAAAGCCATCCACGTTCATTTGCCCCGGCAATGTGCCTCGCGCGGGCCCCTTCCCAAATGCGGAACCCTCGACTTTCCACGCGGCGTATGTGTCGGCCTCGAAGTCGGCGATGACGATCGGCGCAGCCGCGTAGAGCGATGCGGATGCGGCCGCGAACAGGAATAGTGTGACTGGTATTTTCATAAGCGTTAGCAGGATTGAGTTAAGGATTCGACGCGGTTTGGGACGGCCCCGGATTGTGAACAGACAGCAGATGCGATCTCGCAGGCGCGCCGGAGAATGTCCTGATGAGCATTGCCTCGCAGCAGTCCAAGGACAAGCGCCGCAGTGAAAGAATCGCCTGCCCCGACGGTGTCACGCACGACGGCGGGGATGCCGGGTTGCGCGATGATTTCGCTGGGCGAAACGAGGAGCGCGCCGTCTGCGCCACACGTCATCGTGACGAGATCGAGCTGATACCGCACGAGCAACGAACGCAGCGTGGCTGCGGGTGTAGCCTCCATAGCGATCCCGCAAGCGCTCGCGACTGCGGGCAGTTCCTCATCGCTGATTTTGAGCACATTGGCCAAGCCGAGGGATTCGCGAATGAGCGCGTCGTCGAAGAATGGCTGGCGCAGATTGATGTCGAGCACCCTGAGAATGCCGCTGTCCTTTGCGCTCCTAAGAGCTCGCTGAATCGTCGCTCGTGAAACAGTCCCGCGCTGGCCAAGCGTGCCGAAGTAAATCGCGTCCGACTCCGGGATGCGCGATTCCAGTGCGGCACTCCACTCGATGCGGTCCCACGCGGAACCGGCGTGGATTTCGAAGCTCGGTTTCCCCGCTAAATCGACGCTCACTCCGACGCTGCCTGTGGGTGCGTCGGCTATCCGCAGGACGAGCGATATATCCACACCGAAGCCTTGAAGAATGGCCACGGCTTCTCCGCCGCGAGCATCTCTACCCACCGCGCTGAGCATCGTCACTTCACCTCCCAGAAGCGCGGCATGGCAGGCGAAATTGGCCGGTGCGCCGCCGAAGCGCGCGCCTTCCGGGAAGAGGTCCCACAGGGCTTCGCCGCACGAGATGATTCGAATCGGTGTCTTACTCATGATGCAGGTTTGCGGAAGCGATCGATCGATCGCGTATTCATTTGAGGTCGCACCGTGATCGCCGTTCGCATTTTCCGCAACAATAGGAGAAGTCGCTGAAAGAAAAGCTGTGCTGAAAAATCGGCGGCCAGCAAGGAACTTACTCCGGCGTAGTGATACGGTAGAGCTGAGTCAGGGTCCGGATAAAAAGACTGTTCCCCGCGATGGCGGGGGTCGCCATGCACATTTCATTGAGGCTGTTTTTGCGGACGAGTTTGAACTCCGGTCCGGCAGCGACGACGTAAGTATCGCCGGATTCGCTGACGCAAAACACCTTTCCATTGTATGCCCACGGCGACGCGGTGAATTGCGCGATGCCGTTCTCATGGAGCCGCTGTTTCCCGTAAATCTGGGTGCCGGTTTTTGCATCGGAGCTCGCGAGAAAGCCGCCATCGAAAAGCACGTAAAACTGATCGCGATAGACCAGTGTGGAGGGATTGTACGGCGCGCCAGTGCGCTGATACCAGGCGACGAATTGCGATGAAGTTTCATCGGGCTTCAGGCTGATGTCGCCGGACGCGCCGGGCCGGATTGCGAATACGGGGCGGACCTTATCGCCCACGTAACCCGAGCAAATATAGAGCAGCCCTTTGTCCGCAAACGGCGTGGGGATCACGATGGACGACATCCCGCCGAATTCCCAAAGCAGCGTGCCGTCTAAATCGTATGACCTCACCCGTTTGCGGCCCGGCGTGATGAGTTCCGTCCGCTTTTCATTCTCCCAAATGTACGGCGTCGCCCAATTGCTCGGCTCATCGCGATCCACCTTCCACACGTCTTTGCCGGTGCGCTTGTCGAGCGCGGCGACGAATGACTTTTCTTCGTTATCGTTCACCACGTAGAGCCGGTCTTTATGCAGCACCGGCGAGGCGGCGGTGCCCCAGCCGTAGCGCGTCTTGAATGCGCCGAAGTTTCTGGACCAGACCACGGCTCCTTTCATGTCGAGGCAGAACAGCCCGGCGTCGCCGAACGAAACATAGACGCGCTCGCCATCGGTGACGGGAGTCGCCGAAGCGTAGGTGTTTTTCAAATGCACCGAGCCCGTCGGCGCTCCGTGGTGGACTTCGGTATTCCACAGCGTTTTCCCCGTCGCGAAGTCGAGGCACATCACGCGGAACTGATGTGCGGCGGTGGGCGGAATGGGCCGATCGCCGCCGAAATAAAGGCCCGGCTTCGGCGCTTCCGTCTCGCCTTCGCTGACGACCGTGGAGACGAAAACCTTGTCTCCCCAAACGATGGGACTCGACCATCCGCGCCCCGGCACGACGACTTTCCACGCCACATTCTCGCCCTCGCTCCATTGCTCCGGCAGTCGCGGATTATCCGCCACAACCCCGCGCGAGTCCGCGCCGCGGAACTGCGGGGAGTCGCCCGCGAAGGCAGAGATGACTTGAAGCAAGGCTAGGGCGAGCCCGCAGAACGACGGCATTATATGAGGCATAAATTTTCAGCGCACTTTGCGTGGGTTCACTTCCGGATGCCGATATTCCAACGTGGGATTTTCAGCGATTTCCCGTCAGCGGTTTTTACTTCGAGCAGGAGCGGAGTCGGCGCGCTGCCGTCGCTGTATTCGACGAGCACGGGCTTCACGATCGGCACTTCTTTTCCCCGGACATCGACCATCATTTGCACCGTGCCGCTTTCGCCGGGGGCATAGTGCCATTTAGAAACTTTGCCCGTGGTGCAGCACGCACATCCGGTTTTGATTTCGCTGATGCTGACCTTCGTAGTCCCGGTGTTTTTGAATGGGAACTCCGCCCGATAGACGCCGGTGCCAGCCCGATAGGTCACGCCCTTGCGGGTGGTCTCCCATTTGAGTCCGGCATGGGCAAGAGCGGGAAGTAGGAGTAGCGATGCGAAAAGTGATTTCATCTCGTCACGAAGTTAGCGGAGTCCATTTCCCGTGTCGAACCGTTCTTGCCGCCGGGCTGTGAATAGAATGGCACTAAGCCAATACCCAGCCCAGCTTTTGCAATGAGCAGCTTGGGTTTGCAAACGGGGCCTAGGGGCGGTGGGAAGGCAGTATCACACTGGTTGAAAAGCCAGAGAGCATCATCATCTGGCAAGGGCAGCCGCCTTTGGACTTTGCCGCCGATTTTGACCGCATGAAGCAATCCTATATCGGCCTACGCGACCTCGCCATGCAAGCGCGCGACGAGAGCGGCGCGGCAGGCCGTGGAGTCACGATGGCAAAAATCACCGCCCTCACCGCCGCCATCGCGCTGTTTGACGACCTCCAGCGTAAACCCCGCACGAGCATCGGCGGCAGCGCGACAAAGCGCCGCGAACTAGTCACCGGAACCGCCGACTTGATCGAGCAACTGACGGACTTGGACGACCTAGTCGCCCAACTGGAGCCCACCGCACCAAACTCCCCGAGCGTGACGGGACGCACGCCCGAAGCCGTCGCCGCCTTCATCGCCGACTGGAAGCGCCAGCGCAAAGTCATCGACGCCGGCCACGGCCCCACCGAAGAAGCCCAACCACCCACCCCACCCACACCGCCAACTGCGTAGTCGAGGCCAGACAGTGCGCTGCCAAAGAACAAACCAATAATGAAGTCATCCATTTCCACATTTTTTGTCCTATGAAAAGCCACGCCACTCTGTAACTCTCACTCGAACTCGGCATCATGGACCTGCTCTCATACCAACGCACAGTATTCGCCTTCCACGGCTGCGACAGCCGCGTAGCCGACGCTGTCCTTGCGGGTAAAGCGACGCTCCTCGCCAGCGACAACACCTACGACTGGCTTGGGCGCGGCATCTATTTCTGGGAACACAGCCCCTCCCGCGCCCTCGAATGGGCACAGACGCAAGCTCGCCGCAAAGGGAATAAAATCAAACGCCCCGCCGTCATCGGAGTCATCATCCAACTCGGCGACTGCTTCGACTTGCTCGACATCCGCTACACTCGCGAACTCGCCGAAGCCGCCGCAGGTTTGGAGCGCCGCCTCGGAGTCCAAGGAATCAGCCTGCCCGAAAACCAATCCGTCAGCACAGGCGACTACGACTGGCTCAAGCGCCACCGCGACTGCTTCGTGCTAAACGCCACCATCCCAGCCATCGGCCATCGGCTCGGCACCAGCTTCCAGACCGCACGCGGCGTATTCCAAGAAGGCGAACCCGCCTTCACCGGAGCAGGCATCAAGCTAAAATCCCACATCCAAATCGCCGTCCGCGACCCACGCGCCATCATCGGCTATTTCCGACCGCAAGCACGCTAACGACCATGCCAAAAACCGCCGCTAAACTCGCCAAACCCCGCGTCCCACACCAATACCTGACCGATCAGGAATTTCACGTCGAAGCACAAGCAGCGTGGACCGACTTCGACAATCTACCCAAGGCCAAACAGCGCGCCCTCCTCATCGAATGGGACATCCTCAACCCCGACGGCACCCTCCGCCGCTACCCGATGGACCACGTCCCGCTCGGGCCGAGGGAGTGAACGACAAGTGATGCCTTATGCGTATGAAACCAATTCCAATCCTTTTTCTTCGAGTGATTGATTTTTTTCGCCAACACAGACGGTTAGTATTCGTGATTTCTAGTTTGACCGCGCTTTCTGCGTGTGATCGCGCTACCAAAGCCCCAGAAATTGAAACCGACAATTCCACGAGTTCGCCTTCAGGCGAAATCGACAAGCTTAAGGCGGAGGCTGAATCCGGTTCATCGAAAGCACAGTTCACACTTTCACGTGCATATTTCAGTGGGAATGGTGTGCCAAAAGACACTTCGGCAGGACTAAGATGGATGCGTAAAGCAGCCGAACAAGGACATGCTGCTGCCCAGGCGGCGCTTGGCGGGTTGTATTATTTAGGAGTATCCGACGTAACTAAAAATACAGAAGAAGGGGTGAAGTGGTTTCGAAAGGCGGCGGAACAGGGAAATGCAACTTCTCAGGCATTGCTTGGGAATGCATATCTCGCTGGTGTGGGCACCCCGAAAGACCCAGCGGAAGCGGTGAAGTGGTTTCGCAAGGCTGCCGAACAAGGAGATGCAAATGCTCAGGCTTGGCTTGGACGAGCATATCTCACTGGTGTGGGCATCCCGAAAGACCCAGCGGAAGGAGTGAAATGGGCGCGCAAGCCTGCCGAACAAGGGAACGCAGATGCTCAAGCCGTGCTTGGGCAAGCATATTTTATTGGCGAAGGCGTTGCGAAAGACGCAACAGAAGCAGTTAAATGGTTGAGCAAGTCTGCCGAACAAGGAAACGCAGGTGCTCAATTTATGCTGGGGCATGCATATGTGGAAGGAGCGGGAGCGGTTAAGGATTTGGTTCGTGGATACATGTATATCAATCTCGCCGCTGTCACTCATCCTCATTTTGCGGAATTTCGCGACCGTTGTGAAAAGGATATGACATCCGAACAGATAGCTGAGGCTCAGCGATTGTCTCGCGAATGGAAACCCGTGGCAGCGGAAGGGGCAAAGTGAAAAGCAAAATAACCGAGGAAATGAATTCCCGATTGAGAAATGAATGAAGCTGACCTGCCCTCAGAGAAGCGAGTTTGCGTCAATTGTGTCGGAGATCAGTTCCTAAAGGAATTAATTCGCAAAAGCGGCGAACAAGCGATTTGTTCTTACTGTGAAGGGGATGAGTCTAACACATTCTCCATCGAAGACTTCGCGGACCGGATCGAACGGGCGTTCGACGAGCATTACGAGCGTACTCCGACGCAGCCAGACGGGTTTGAGTCTGCTATGCAATACTCGGAACGTGATGGGGAATCCGCAGTGTTGGCGATAGCAGATGCCGCCAAAATAGACGAGAGTGTGGCTGAGGATGTCCGATCAGTGCTTGAAGACCGTCACTCCGATTTCGAGCGGACGAAAATGGGTGAGGAATGCCCATTTGACGTTGGTTCGCACTATGCGGACCGGTCTATAGGACATGAGGAGTTGAGCATTATCTGGCGGGGATTTGAAAACCGCCTCAAAACCGAGGCCCGATTCTTCTCACGTTCCGCACAAACAATCTTGGAACAGATATTTGCCAACCTCTCAGAATTACGAACTTCAGATGGAGCGACTGTTGTGGTCCCTGCGGGGCCGGAAACATGCGTTCAATTTCTCTACCGTGCCCGGGTGTTTGCGGCTGAAGATGAAAAGCTGAAAGAGGCTTTAGTAGAACCGTGGAAACATCTCGGCACTCCGCCTGCGAATGCAGCCTCGGCAGGGCGGATGAACGCTCGTGGAATTGCCGTATTTTACGGAACCGAAGAGCCAGATACGGCTATTGCTGAGGTCCGACCACCAGTCGGCAGCAAGGTGGCAGTTGCGGAATTCTTCATTGAGCGTCCACTTCGGCTACTCGACTTACAGGCGCTTCAATCTGTGCAAGCCAAAGGAAGCATTTTTGACCCGAATTACATCGGGCAAATTCAGAGAGCCAACTTTCTGGAGACTCTCAGTGGGCTGCTTTCCCGCCCCATCATGCCGAACGAAGCAGCCTTCGAGTATCTACCCACTCAGGCTGTTGCAGATTACTTGGCAAACGACGTGAAGCTGGACGGCATTGTTTTCCCATCAGTTCAAGCTGGTGGCAAATCATCCAACGTGGTTTTGTTTCATCACGCCGCGCGTGTGGAGGGACTCATCTTACCAAGCGGAACGAAAACTATCGCAAAGCTAGAGGATACGGATTCGGACGGTGTTCATCCTGACTACGTGGTATGGGAAGAGGTTCCCAAAAATCCAGCTCCGCCTTCCGACTGGAGTCCACAAATAGAGCCATTCCACCCCAATCCCTATGACAACGTGGACCAAAGACCAGCCAGTCTCAAAATCGATATGGAGAGCATCAAAGTTCATCACATAAAGGCGGTGAAATTTGACGCAGATGAATATGATGTCCGTCGCCATCGCTCGGAGGTGTTAGATGGCGAGAAAAACGTCGGGAACTGGGGTCACGGGAACTGGGGTCAGGCGATAAAAACGAAATGAACAGCCAATAAGCAGCCTGATATTTTCCATTTCATCGCCTTTGGGACAACGCGACAGGCAGATGGCCCAGTTCTCCATCGCCCCGTTCACTAAATTCCGGCCCGGTTGCCCGAGCAGGGCGCGACGGCAGTTTTCGCTGCCTTTAGCAGGGAACTGAGGGAACTGGAGTCAAGGGAACTGGAGTCAGGTCAAGGGAACTGGAAGGGAACTGGGGTCAGGCGATAAAAAAGGGAACTGGGGTCAAAAAAGGGAACTGGGGTCAGGCGAAAAAAAGAAATGAATCACGCGTTCAGCTCCTCCTAAACCTGCGAGGTGACGCCCCGCAGCACTTCGGGCATTTTCCGTGCATGAGCACAGTGATTGAAATCGAAGCTGCCATCGAATCGTTGGCGTTGCCTGAGAAGCGGGAGGTGTTTGATCTTCTGGCGACTCGGCGTGAGGCGGAAGCGCGTGAGGCGACTTTTCCGGATTTGAAAGGGTTGTTGCTCGATATTCCTGATGTGGGGGGCGACGAGGATTTTGCTCGGTTGCGCGAGATGCCGCGTGAGTTGGAACTTTTGTGAACGGCTTTTTGCTGGATACGAAGGTGGTTTCCGAATTGCGCAAAGGGGCTCGGGCGGATGCTGGCTTGGTCGCTTGGTTCGAGGCACGGCATCGGCGAGAACTTTTTCTGAATGCGGTGACGCTGGCTGAACTGCGTCGTGGGGTCGCGCTCATTTCGCACCGCGATCCGGCTCAATCGAACCTGCTTCGACGTTGGTGTGATCGAGTGCAGCGAGCTTACGGGAGCACGGGGCGGCTGCTTCCCTTGCGGG
>JAYTMG010000104.1:0-1978 GCA_043728745.1 Verrucomicrobiaceae bacterium | reverse complement strand
CGGACGACGCCGCTCACGCTTTTTTGGCTCTCCGTGATGAATGCCTGAAGCGCCTCGCGCTCGGGCGCGAACCAGAAGCCGTAATAGACCAGCTCCGCGTATTTCGGCACGAGCGTGTCGCGAAGGTGCATCACTTCGCGGTCCATCGTGAGGCTCTCCATCTGCCGATGCGCGAAGTGCAGGATGCTGCCACCGGGAGTCTCGTAAACGCCGCGACTCTTCATACCGACGAAGCGATTTTCCACCATGTCCACGCGTCCGCAGCCGTGGCGTCCGCCGAGAGCGTTGAGGACTTTCATCACCCAAAACGGGGAAAGTTCAGCGTGGTTGTGGGAATTGAATTTCAGGTCGCCCTTGTAGCGGAGCGTGTTGAGGAGCGCCGCAATTTCGTTGTAGCCGATCGCGGTGCAGTTCCCTTTTTCGAAAGTCAGCTCGACGTGCTCAGCCTTGTCCGGAGCTTCTTCCGGCGAGACGGAAAGAATGTACATGTCGCGCGCTTTCTCCGCTGAGGCGTCGAACCACGGGTCTTCGAGGATGCCCGCTTCAAACGAAATGTGGAGAAGGTTGCGGTCCATCGAGTAGGGCTTTTTCACCGAAGCGTGGACGGGGATGTTGTGCTTCTCCGCATAGGCGATCATCTCGGCACGGCCTGGGAATTCCTCACGGAAACGGTCCTGCCGCCAAGGTGCGATCACGTCCAAAGAAGGCGCGAGCGCGGCTGCGGCGAGCTCGAAGCG
Source organism: Verrucomicrobiaceae bacterium (assembly GCA_043728745.1). Taxonomy (GTDB): domain Bacteria; phylum Verrucomicrobiota; class Verrucomicrobiia; order Chthoniobacterales; family Chthoniobacteraceae; genus SXWH01. The sequence goes on along the minus strand of JAYTMG010000104.1, from coordinate 1,241 downwards.
GACCTGATCATTTCCTTTTCCAGTCGCGCCGTGGGCGACGGCGTGTGCGCCTTCGGCCTTCGCGATCTCGACCATTTTCTTCGCGATGCACGGGCGTGCGATGCTGGTGCCGAGGAAGTATTGGCCTTCGTAGATGGCTCCCGCCTGCATCATCGGGAAGATGAAATCGCGGGCGAACTCCTCGCGGAGATCTTCGATGAAACATTTGCTCGCCCCGGTTTTGAATGCCTTCGCATCGAGCCCATCGAGTTCCTCTTCCTGGCCGACGTCGGCGCAGAAGGCGATGATTTCAGCGGAGTATGTTTCTTTCAGCCAAGTGAGCAGCACGCTCGTGTCGAGACCACCGGAATAAGCTAGGACGATTTTCATTGTGCGCGCGGATGAAACAGACTCGGACGCAGAGTGCAAGTTCGCGGCAGCGAAAAGATGCAAGGCGATTTCCTAAATCGCGGCGGTAAGGCGGCTCCGGGAGCCTCGTTTGCGCTGGTGATATCCGCTTAGAAACCGCTGACGCTCTTCTTCCCGCGGAACACGACGGTCGCCGAAGCGGTCGCGTTTTGCGCAAGTCGGGTGTCGAGATATTGAGCGGCTTGAGCGGCGGCCTTGCCAAGCTCCGTCGTCGCTCCAAGCTCGTTCGAGAGCGCGTGGAGAATGGGCATCGCTTCCGGGCGTTGTGTCTCGGCGAGCGCTTGCACGGCTGCCATCCGATAGACGGGATGCGTTTGCGTTTCGCGCGCCCATTTTGGGAGCATCTCGACGGCGATCTGCGGGTAAAAGCGTGCGATGCCAAAGAGTGCATAATGGCGGGTGCCGGGGTCGCCATTCAGCAGTTCATGCTTCCAGAAATCCCATTCGCGCTCCTCGGTGATTCCGTAATAACGCTTCGATGCCTCGCGGCTGAGTGGCTCAATCATCGACTCGATGCGGAGTTGCGGATCGAGTGAAAGAGCAATCGTGTCGAGCTTGGTTCCGCTGTCGCGAAGCGCGGTCAAAGCAGCAATCAAGTCTCCCGTTTCGACGCGGAACGCATCGGTTGGGAGCTTCGATTGGATTCCGTTCGTTGGCGCAAATTTGGACAGCGAGTTGAGCGGCAGATTTTCCGTCAGAGCCAGAGCAGCGGTCTGAATCGCAGCCGCGTTCACTTCGGGGTGAACCGCAATCCAGGAGAGGAAAGTCTCCAGTTTTGGAGCCGTTTGATACGAGACCTTGTATGACGCGTCGGCGACTTTGTTGGCGGAGTA
>JAYTMG010000103.1:0-2135 GCA_043728745.1 Verrucomicrobiaceae bacterium | reverse complement strand
GCAGTTGCACCTGAAGTTCCAAGCCTTCGACTTCCGCCACATCCCGGTCGAAACGCTCTCCTCGATTTACGAGCAGTTCCTGCACGGCCAGCAGAAGGGTAAATCCGACGGCGCTTACTATACGCCGGAGGTGCTCGCCGATTACCTGCTGTCGGAAATCAATTCCGTCCGCGCGCTCCAACCGGGCATGACCGTGTGTGACCCGGCGTGCGGCTCGGGAATTTTCCTCGTCCTCGCCTACCGCCGCCTCATCGAACTGGAACTCGTCGCGACCAAGAATCGCACTGGCAGCCTCGACCCCGCACGCCTCAAGGAAATCCTGCTGCAAAGCATCTACGGCGTGGAGCGGCAGCGCGACGCCTGCAACGTGACGATGTTCAGCCTCATCCTCACGCTGCTGCATTACGTCAAGCCGCCGGAGTTGCACCGGAACGAGAGGTTCAAGTTTCCATCGCTCTTGAACGAACGCATTTTCTGCGACGACTTTTTCAACCCGCAACTCGCCCTGCCCGTCCCGAAGCGTGGATTCGATGTCATCGCGGGCAACCCGCCGTGGATTGAGTTGAAGCCGGAGACGAAAGGCGAAGGCCACGCGCGGAAATGGATGGCTGGCGAGACGACGACCAAGGTGAAAGGCAATCGAGTGGCCGACGCCTTCGCGGTGAAAGCGGGCCGATTGCTGGCCGATGAAGGCGTAGCCGGTTTGCTCATTCCCGCCACGACGCTGTTTAATTTGGAGGGCAAGAGTTTCAGGCAGGCGTTCTTCACGGAGTTCGCCGTCGCGCGCGTGACGAACCTGGCCAACCTCCGCGGTAATCTTTTTGGCAAGCGGGTCATCCTGCCGACGACGACACTAGTCTTCGGCAAAGCGGATGAAGAGCGCAGTGCCCGGCCCATCATCCACCACGGCCCGTTCGCGACGAACCAAGTCGCCAGCAACACGGACGAACTCTGGGTGCTGACCATCCACGGTTCTGAAATCCAACTCATCCCGCAAAGCGCCGCCGCCACCGGCGAGACTTCAGTCTGGAAATTAGCGCTCTGGGGCACGCCGCGTGACGGTCGCTCATTGGACAGGTTGCGGCAGCTTTATCCGCTGACCTTGACGAAATTTTGCGAGCAGCGCGGTTGGGGAAAAGGAATGCCCCGACAAGGTGCAGAATTTGGCGACCCGAAAAAGGCGAAGAAGGGCGAAGACGGCAAGCCGAAGGACACATATACAGCCTGCAATGAGTTAAAGGGACACAAGCAGTTTGACTCAGACAAATTCAATAAACTTGTGAAAGGTGGGCTACAATTTTCTCTGCCAAAACAAGCTCTCACGTCCATTCCAAACAACGAATGCTACATCCGCGAGCGCGGTGGCAGGAGCGGACTGGCAATTAATCATCCACCTCATCTGTTAATCCCTGCGAGTTGGAAAAATTTCCTTCTGTTCAGCGAAGAGTATTTTGCCGTCCCGCCCAGGCAGATTGGCATCACCGCTTCGCAGAACGATTCGGAGACGTTGCGCGCAGTCACCGTTTATTTGGCCTCGTCCTTGGTGGACTATTTTGTCTTTTTCCAAGTGCCGGAGTGGGGCGTTTACAGCACGTATCCGATTGTTGTTCTTCGCGCCGTGCGTGCGATTCCAACGCCTGACTTTAGCGATGAGCAAGTGAAGGCGCTGGCGAAGCTGCACCGGGAATTGCTGGACGAGGAGAAAGCGTTCCGTCTGGAGTCGGACGACACTCCCAGCACCGTGGACAAGCAGCGCCTTATTGACAAGGGCGTGTTCGACGCGCTCGGCGTTCCCGAAGATGTCCGGGTGTTGGTGGAAGATTTCCGCGACAACCGGCTGCCGCTCGACAGGGGCGTGAGCGCGTTGAAGAAGCTCGGGAAGATGCCGAACCAAAGAGAACTTCAAGCCTATGGCCGGGCTTTGCGCGATGAACTCGAGCGTTTCCTGTTGGGCGAGGCGCATCCCCGCATCCGCATCACCGCCGCCGAGGATTTGATTTGCTGCGAACTGCAACTTCGGCCCGCCGGTTCATCCCCGTCGCAGACCATCGAAGTCGAAACCGAAACGAGTCCGAAGGGACGCGCCACGCTCCGTGCATTGCGCGAGAAGTTGTCCGAGCAATTCAGCCAGTGGG
>JAYTMG010000102.1:0-25707 GCA_043728745.1 Verrucomicrobiaceae bacterium | reverse complement strand
GAACTACCGATTTTATGAACATTCAAAAAATGATGAAACAAGCGCAGCAGATGCAGGAAAAAATGCAGCGCGCGCAGGAAGAACTGGGCGAGAAGGAAGTGGAAGTGACCGCTGGCGGCGGGAAAATCACCGTGAAGGCGAATGGCGCGGGTGATGTGCTCAGCATCAAGATCAGCAAGGACGTTGTGGACCCGAACGACGTGGAAATGCTCGAAGACCTCATCCTCACCGGCGTGCAAAAAGCCATCGAGGAAGGCCGCGCAATCATGCAGGCCGAGATGGGTAAAATCACCGGCGGAATGGGACTTCCTCCCGGATTGGGATTTTAATTTTTGTGATTGGTGACTTGTGAGAAGTGATTTGTGGGCGAGCGACTCCACGAGTCACTTCTCACAAGTCACCAGTCACAGCTCTCTCGACGATGCGCTACATCACGACCATCGGACTCGAAGTCCACGTTCAACTCAAGACCCGCAGCAAGATGTTCTGCGGATGCGCCACGGGCTTTGGTGGCGAGCCAAATACGAACGTCTGTCCTGTCTGCCTCGGCTACCCCGGCGCATTGCCGGTGATGAATGAAGAGGCGCTGAAAATGACGGCGCTGACCGGGCTGATGCTCGGCTGCAAGGTGCCGGATATCTGCAAATTTGACCGGAAAAATTACTTCTATCCGGACATGCCGAAGAACTACCAGATCACGCAATTCGACCAGCCCATCTGCGTCGGCGGCGGGGTGCCGCTGCATGAATTCGCGTATCCAAAGGACGCGCAGAAATCCATCGCGGCTCCGGGCAAGGTGGTGAATCTCACGCGCATCCACCTCGAAGAAGACGTGGCCAAATCGCAGCATTTCGACACGAATAGCGGCATCGATTTTAATCGCGCAGGGACTCCGCTGATGGAGATCGTGAGCGAGCCGGAGATTGATTCTCCGGAGGAAGCTGCGGCCTATTTGACGAGCCTCCAGCAAATCCTCATCTACGGCGGTGTGAGCGATGCAGACATGGAGAAAGGTCAGCTCCGCTGCGACTGCAACGTGTCCGTCCGACCCGAGGGACAAAAGGAGTTTGGCACGAAGATCGAGATCAAGAACATGAACTCGATTTCCGCCGTGCGACGGGCGCTGGCTTACGAGATCGAGCGTCAAACGGAGGCAGTTCAGCGTGGAGAAAAGCTCCGCCAAAGCACGCGCGGCTGGGATGACGACACGGGGCAAACCCGACACCAGCGCGACAAGGAAGACGCGCATGATTACCGCTACTTTCCCGATCCCGATTTGCTGCCGGTGGACACGCGGGTATTCATGGACGAGGTCCGCCAGCGCCGCCCGGAGTTGCCAAGCGAGAAGCGCGATCGGTTTGTCGCGCAATACGGAATCACCGCCTACGACGCCAGCGTGCTCGCAAGCGGGAAGTCGCTTGCGGAATTTTACGACGCCACCGCGAAAGGCGCGAAGGATTCAAAGACGGCGGCCAATTTGGTCATCAACGACCTCCTCAGTGCGCTGAGCGCTGCCGGGAAAACGATCGACGAATGCCCGTTCCCGGCGACGCATTTGAGCGAGCTGGTGAACATTATCCAAAGCGGCACCATCAGCTCGAAGCAGGGCAAGGAAGTATTCACCGAAATGTTCGCGACGGGGAGTGCGCCAGCGCAAATCGTGGAAGCAAAAGGCATGAAGCAGGAGAGCGATGCGGGAGCGCTGGAAGTCCTCTGCAAACAAGCAATCGAGGCCAGCGCGAAAGCCGTCGCCGAATACAAAGCGGGCAAGACTGGCGCCATCAATTCCATCAAGGGACAAGTGATGAAACTCTCCGGCGGCAAAGCGAATCCAACGGTCGTGAACGAGGTGCTCTTGAAGCTCCTCTCCTAGCCGATGGCCAGCAATCGCATCATCAAGTATTGCAGCATCGGCGGGTTCATCCTCGCCGAGATTTACATGGCGCTAGTCGTCCTCGCGCCAAACATTCCGGGACAAAAAATCGCGTCGCGGATGATTATCCCAAAGAGCGAGATCCCGAAGTCCGACATCCCGCTCGGCACGCCGCCGCCGACGAGCGCAAAGGTCACGCGACTGCTCGTAGCGGGATTTTTTTTCGGACCATTCGGAGCGATGGCCGGACTTGGCGTGGGCTTGCTCATTGCCGGAGCGATGCCGAAGCGAAAGTCCGACCCGCCAGCGTGAGAGCGAGTGACGAAACGCGAGCGAGATGTTTGGACGTTTCGTCATTCGTCTAATGCACCGTCGCACGCTGGATTGAGTTACCGTAATTTTTTCCATCCATGAAGCTCCACACACTAGCACTCGCCGCCGCTCTCACATTCACATCCGCACAGGCCGAAAACTGGCCGCATTGGCGTGGACCTGCGCTAAACGGCACCAGCACTGAAAAGGGCTTGCCCACACAGTTCAGCACGACTGAAGGCGTGAAATGGTCGGTCGATCTTCCCGGCATCAGCGGCGCGACCCCAATCATATGGGGCGACAAGATTTTCGTCGTGAGCCCCGATGCACAAAAGGACCAATGGCTCATCTGCGTGAACCGCCCCGACGGCAAGATCTTGTGGAAGCAGAAAATCGCCGGCGGTATGCTCGACAAAGGCCGCGGCAACAGCACCAGTCCGTCTCCCGTCACCGATGGCAAGACTGTGTGGACGCTCGTCGGCACGGGCCAACTCGCCGCTTTCGACATGGACGGCAAGGCCCTCTGGCAGCGCGACCTCGGCAAGGACTACGGCGCATTTAATATCATGTGGGTCTATGGCAGCAGCCCGCTCCTTTTTGGAGGCAAGCTCTACGTCCAAGTCCTCCAACGCACGCCCGCCGATGGCGGCTATCCCGGCGTGACCGACAAGGGCGACCGCGAGAGCTACCTCCTCGCGCTGGAGCCAGCCACCGGCAAGACCCTCTGGAAGCACGTCCGCCCCACCGATGCTGTCATGGAGAGCATGGAGAGCTACGCCTCGCCCATCCCGCATACTATTGGCGGGAAATCGCAGATCCTTGTTGCAGGCGGCGATGTCCTCACCGGCCACGACGCCGAGACCGGCGCAGAGATGTGGCGCGGAGGCGGCATCAACAAGGATAAAGGAAAGGGCTCTGGTGCATGGATGCGCGTTGTCCCGTCGCCCGTCAGTTTCGGACCGCTCGCTTTCGTCTGTGGGCCAAAACAGAGCGCAGCCATTGCATACCGGACCGACGCAAAAGGGGACATCACCGAGAGCGGAAAAGCATGGACATTCGATGAGCGCAAGACCCCTGACTGCGCCACGCCGGCTTACCTCGACGGAAAACTGTTCGTCTTCGACGGCGATTCACACGTCACGACCGTGCTCGACGCGAAAACCGGAGCAAAAGTCTGGCAGACGACACTCGAAAACATTGATAAATCCAAAGGCAAGGAGGTCTTCCGTGCTTCGCCCACCGTGGCCGACGGGAAAATCTACAACATCGGCGAGCGCGGCACGGTCGTCATCCAGAGCGCAGCAGACGGCGCGCAACTCGCCGTAATCCCGATGGGAAGCGGCGGCCCCGAGGGCGTCCGCAGCAGCATCGCAGTGAGCGGAGGAAATCTGTTCATTCGCACAACGGACAAGCTCTTCTGTGTCGGTAAGTAATTCAACGCCGCGCAACGAAATGCCCTCGACGAATTCGAATCTCGGATGCACCCCGCATATTTCTTCGTCCTCTTCGACTCGCGGCGCTTTCACAACTCCTCAAACCTTATGCAGAAACGGCGAAATTCAGCCGCTTGCGCGGAATTCGAGGAATTTCTCTTCATGTAACGACTTTGCAACGTTTTTTGCTCTTGCAATGCGTCGGCAATTTCGTCATTTGTTGCCCACTGCGCGCAGCTTTTCCTGTCCAACTATAGAACTTCACTCAATTCGAATTTCTTCCCGATACTGAATCCATCAACCTTCCAGCGCATTTCCTCACAACAAAACGTCTCCATCCAACAACAACATTCCAAAGCCCGTAAACTTCCAACAACCATGAAAACACAGTCTCCAACTCTTCTTCCAACCCTTCGGCAGCACCGTCGCATTCTAACTGCTGGTATCGGCACCCTTATGGCGCTGTCCGCTGCCTCGCACGCTGTCATCTCCATCGGTGCTGGCGCGGTAACTCTCGATTTTGCCACCGCTCCAGTCGCTGGGGATTGGAGCACGATTTTAGCGGGTATTGGCGCGAATGATACCACGTATGGGACGATCGCTCAGTTGGATGCTGGTGTTCAGACGATAACGCAAGCGACTGCCAACGTCGCGTTGGTGGTATCCGCTACAAATCCTCCGTCGTTCAATACATCCGGTCGCTATAATTCTACACTCCAGCTTTTGCAGACGAAGCCGCGGACCGATGCTACGGGCGGTGCAGCGTTCATGATCGGGCGTCTTCAAAACTCAAATGCTGTCCCGATCACGAACCTGAACGTGTCATTCCTGGGTGGCTTTTTTGCTGGTGCCGCCGAGCAGATTGCTGGGCAGCGGGTATTTTTCTCACTTACCGGATTAGCGAATTCTTGGACGAATATCGCCGGTCTTAACTGGTCGGTCGCCGGTGCAATTGCCAGTTCTTTTTCAACGGCCGGATGGCTGCCGGGCGCAAACGCTTACATTCTATTTGCTGACGACAACAACTCTGCGGCTGTTGCAGACAACGCGTACACGGTTGACAATCTTGTTTTCACACCGACGCTCGGCGCTGCCGGGACCAGCCTCAAGTGGAATGTGGGGCACAGTGTGGGAGGGACTGCCCCGAGCGGAAATTTCGAGGTTTCTGCGAATCAATATTGGCTTAACGGGGCAACTCAAACCGGATTTGCGACCGGCGATAGCGTTAGTTTCACTGATACTCCTGCTTCAACTGCAACAATTAATGTTCCCGCAAACATCGGTGCGGCTACGGTTACCGTGAACCACGTGGCGGGGACGTATGCGATTGCAGGCCCCGGCGCGATCACGGGAGCTTTCGTCAAGAATGGCGCTGGAACTCTAAATCTAACCTCCAACAACACATTCTCAACGTCGAGTATTTCCGGCGGAACAATTGTCACGACGGCAGCGACACCCTTCGGCACTGGAGCAGTGACGCTCGCTGGGCCGACGACTCTTCAGGCGGACGCAGACTTGAGTGTTGGCGGATTCGCTGGCACAGACGTATTGGCGAAAACGGGCACCGGTGCCCTCACTACAACTGCAATCTCTGCGTCTGCGGCGACTGTGAACGTTGATGCAGGGAAGTTGATTATCGGAAATGCTGCTGGTTTCTCGAGTGCGACTTCCACGATCAACGTCAATGGGGGAACGCTTGAGGTGACTGCTCCAACCACTGCCACGGTTATTGCCGGAAATGTAAACTTTACGAATTCGGCGACGGCGACAATCACCGTCAATTCTCCGACAGAGGTCGGCCTAAGTGCGAGCGGCTTGACGATTTCGAAAGCGAATGCGCTCACATCTGTCGGGACTATTACAAAGGCTGGACTTGGGACCGTTCGAATTACGGCGGCTCAATCCTTGGCAAGCAACTGGACCATCACAGGTGGTTTCTTGGAGGGGGCGAATGCGACGGCATTTGGAACCGGCACGATCACTGCCGATGCGGGCTGGGTGTCCATCACGGGTGTGACGATCACGAATCCGATTATTTTGAACGGCGGCGGTATTGGTGTTCGGAGCGGTGTGCCGGCTGCGCCCGTTGAGAATTACGCCGGGCCGGTTTCAGTGATTGCCGACTCGTTCCTGACTCCGAAGCGCACATCAACATTTGCCAACTACAACGGCTACTTCTTGACTGGGGCACTCTCCGGTTCGAATTCGCTCACGGTGACTGGGCCGATCGTGGCTGCACTGCTAGTAGCGCCGTTCACGCCCCAGAACACACCGGTCAATCCGAGCCTCGCCGCAACAACGACCACGGTCGGTGCCGTGACTCTGACAAATGGTGCAAACGCATACAGTGGCAACTTCATTGTGAATTCGCAGCAGATCCTCTCCGGACTTCCCGCCGGCGGAACAGGAGGAGATGTTTTTGGAACTTCAACCTTTACGCTGAAAGGTGGAGCGATTCGTGTTTTGGATAACGGAACTGTAGATAACGGTGTTATCGCTTACAATCACCCGATCACGGTTGCAGCGCCAAATGATGCTGTGAATCCTGGTGTTGCGACCGTCTTTGTGGACCGTCAGACAAACGCCGCCGCGCCTGGTGGAGCAAATCTAGGCACTCAGGGCACCTTCGTTGGAAACACAGTCCAATTCACAACCCTCTCAATTCCTGCCGGGCAATCCTTCCGCACTGCGGGCGCTAACGCTTATGGAGTCAGCTTTTCAGGAGCCACGACGGTTACTGGAACTGGCGATGTAACATTTGATACTACAACTGCTCCTTTGACTCTCGCAGGGGGCCTTGGAGGCGGGGCGTTTAACTTGGTGAAGACCGGCGGCAGCAATCTGATCATCACTGGACCAAACACTTATACAGGAAACACCACGGTCAACGCAGGAACGCTCAATATTTCGTCGGGCGGACTTACGGTGGGCTCGGGCCAGTCGCTTTCCGGCACCGGTAATGTTGCAGGACTTGTGACAGTTTCCGGCGGCGGCTCCGTCAAACCCGGAAACGCGACTGGGGTGGGAACACTGACTTTGACAGATCTCACCTTGGGCACTTCTTCTGTGCAATACACGTTTAACGCCGGAACTCTCGGATTAGTAAGTGTGACCAATCCGAATGCCCTGATTGCCAGCGGGGGAAGTGGCTCAGTAACACTGAACTTCTTGGGCTTGAACCCGAATCCCGGAACGCACACCCTGATTGATTACGACGGCGCGCCCCTCACGCCTCCTCAGTTTGCTGCATTTGTGCAAGGAGCGCTTTTCTCCCGAATCGAGGCAGTTCTCGTGGACAACTCGGTGAATACCAGTGTGGACCTCAATGTGCTGGGAATTAAATTCCCAATCTGGACCGGCAGCTTTTCGACAGAGTGGAGCACCGGTGTAATCGGAGGGACGAAGAACTGGGTGCTGAACGGCGGTGGAGCACAGACTGACTTCATCGCGAGCGACAAAGTGGTCTTTAATGACACGGCTTCCGCAGCCTCGCCAGTAGTGGACATCTCGGTGGCAGATGTCACTCCGAGCGACATCTTGGTGGACAGCACCAAAAACTACACCATCAACGGTCCGTTTGGAATTGCCGGTGCGACTCCGTTGGTTAAAACCAACACAGGAAAACTGACGATCACCGGCACAAACAGCTTCACTGGTGCGGTGACCATCAACGGCGGCACTGTTTCGGTCCCGACAATTAGCGACTCGGGAGTTGCTGGAACCCTCGGCGCTGGAACCACTGCAATTGCGATTGATAACGGAACGCTTGAGTTCACAGGAGTCGCAGGCAGCACAAATCGCGGAATCACCGCTGGGGCTCTAGGAGCCGCCGTTAGCACGCCAACCGGAAGCACACTCACTCTCGCAGGAGTGGTCGGCGGAGCCGGTGCCCTCGAAAAGAAGGATGCCGGCACGGTTGTCCTTACTGGTCTAACCAACACTCCCGCGTCGGTCACTGTCTCAGCGGGCACACTGCAAATCGGTGATGGAACCACGGCAGGAAGCCTCGGAACAGGCGTCGTAACGAACAACGCAGCGTTGATCTTCAACACTCCCGCAGCGAATCTCGCGATTACTGCTGATATTCAGGGAACTGGAACTTTGGTAAAGAGCGGTGCGGGGAACTTATCGCTTGGCGGGACGAACCCAAATACTTATACGGGACTCACAACGGTATCGCAGGGCACGCTCACAGCGAATAAACCGACAGGAGTCAATGCAATCGGAGGAAATCTCCTTATTAACGGCGGTGCAGTCATTTATCAGGGCAATAACGTCGGAAATCAAATCCCTGATACTGCCACCATTACGTTGGACAGCGGAACATTCGGAAATGTAACCGCATCCGGGACGAATCCGGTTAATCCTGGAGCGCCCGAAACCGTGACAAACGTGGTCGTGAACGGGGGAACATTCTCTTCGAGTCGCGCAACATTCACAGCGACCGGAAATATTGGCGTTCACGGAGGTGTGCTTCAAGGCCACCGCGGGGCGCTTATCGTCGCAAATAGCCTCACGGTGGACGGAACCGGAGTTGTGGACCTTGATGGTGGTTCGGCAACTGCATTGAATGAACCACGACTCCGTGTGGGTGCAGGTGGACTCTCGCTTGCTTCGGGAACTATCAACTTCAACCAAACCGTTGGAGCAGCGCCAACAGCGACATCGGTTGGTAGCCGAATTGAACTCCAAGGGAATGTCACGAGCACGGGAGTATCCAACCTCGTTCGCCTCAACACGGCCGCAGCAGTAGCCGTCGCGCAAGTGGACCTTCAGGGAGCCGCCCGCACTTTTGACGTCACCGGAACACTGAATGTTGGCGCTGCAGGCGCGACGGTTTCGGTCGTCAATACCAGTCCGACCGCCGGTGGAATCATCAAAGCGGGTTCTGGAAACCTCATTCTCACTGGAGCCAACACCTACAACGGTGACACGGTCATTCAAGATGGAACACTGACGCTCACCGGAACGCTCTCAGGCTCGGCAAACATTGATGTGCAGTCCACGAAGACGTTTGATGTGTCTGGTGCTGCAGGTGGATTCACTCTCGGCGCAGCCCAGATACTGAAAGGCAACGGCAACGTCGTCGGATCGACCACCATCGGTGGTACTCTTGCTCCTGGAGCGAGCATTGGAACGCTTAATTTCGCCAATGACCTTATTTTTGGCGCGGGCGGCATCGGTTTGTTCGAAATCAACAAAACCGGAGCTATTCGGACCGCAGACCTCGCAAATGTCACCGGTGCCCTGACTCTTGCTGGAACTCTGAACGTAACAGCCACAGGCGATTCCCTTATCGAGGGCGACAGCTTCAATTTGTTCGACGCCGCAAGCTTCGCGGGCACAATGGCCGCCGGCACACTGCCGACGTTGGATGTTGGACTGTTCTGGAATACCGACAATCTCGGCGTGGATGGAACGATTGTTGTCGTTCCTGAGCCCGGCAGCGTGGCACTGCTCGTGATGGGCACCGCGCTACTGTTCCGCCGCCGCCGTCAGGCATAAGCGCAGGACGCTATCAACTCACGCAAAGGGCCGTTGGGAAATCCAGCGGCCCTTTTCGTTTGCTGGCGAGACCTCGGCAGAGTTTGAATCTAAATACGGCAGTTGAATATCCACGGAAGGAACTGAAGAACACGGAAAGTGGCGCTTGTGAATTCAAAGCCGCTCATCAATCGAGTGAAGGCTCAGATTCTCGGAATGTATTGGTTTCCGTGTAATACAACCTTCCACAAATAAAGAGACGTAAGCGAAGCCGAGGCGACGAAGCGCGGGTAGGGTGGGCGTCCCGCCCGCCGTGTGGCGCATCCTGCGCCACACCCTGTGGAGTGATACGGCGGGACAACCGCGAGCACCGCGCATTGATACTCCACCCGGCACTGCGCAAGATGCGCAGCGCGGCGGGCGGGACGCCCACCCTCCCCGCCGCCCATCGCTCGGCTTGGGAACGTCGCTTTATTTCGGGAAGATGGTATAATTCCGGTTCTTCCGTGGCCCCAACTGCATTCTCTAGGTTGAAGTCTCGTAGCATGTGAGGAAATTATTTTAAGAGCGGAGTTTTTACTAATTCGGAGCGGATATCCCGGTCCTAAAGACGATGAACATTACCCGCATTTTCCTACCAGCCCTCACACTCGCATGCTCTGCAGTTTTCGCCGCACCCGGTGATGTCCCGCAATGGCGGGGCATTAATCGCGATGGCGTGTATCCTGACAAAGGGCTTCTTAAACAATGGCCTGAGGCAGGTCCGCAATTGCTTTGGAAAGCGGAGAAGCTCGGCAAGGGCATGGCCAGCGTGTCTATCGCGGACGGCAAGATTTTCACCACAGCATCGCGCAAAGGCGGGCAATTCATCGTCGCACTGGATCTGGCGACGCAGAAGGAACTTTGGGCGGCTTCGATGTGCGAGAAGGGCGGAGAGTGCAATTCTACGCCGACGGTGGACGGCGCGCTTACTTACGCTGTCAGCTCCGAGGGCGACCTAGTGTGCGTGAAGACGGCGGACGGCAGCGAGGTATGGCGCAAGAGTTTGGCGACCGATTTCGGCGGTGCACGGCCGACGTGGCAGTTCAGCGAATCGCCGCTTGTGGATGGCGACAATCTCATCGTCATCCCGGGCAGCGACAGCGCGGTGATGGCCGCGCTGAACAAAAAGACGGGCGCGATTGTTTGGAAAACCGCCTACGCGCTCACCGGCAAAGGTCACGACGGAGCCGGATATACGGGCGCAGTGTTGTCTAATGCTGCGGGCATCCGCCAATACGTCACGATGGTGGGGAAAGGTGCGATCGGAGTGGATGCGAAGACCGGCAAGTTGCTCTGGCATTACAACCGAGTTGCAAACGGCACGGCCGTGATCCCGACACCGCTTGTGTGGGATGACTATGTTTTTGTCTCCAGCGGATACGGCACTGGTGCGGCCTTGTTGAAAATCACAAAAGGCGGCGCGCCCGCTCCCGCAGCCCCAAAGGTCGATGAAGCGAAGATCGCCGAGCTCACGAAAAAACTCGCGGAGCTTAAAGCCGCGACAGACGCCCATCGCGACGCGCGAGCCAAGCACGAGAAAGGCACATCGGCCTACGAGGCTGCTGACAAACTGGTGCAAGGAGCCAAGCCCGAGATGGCGAAAGTTGAGTCCGAGCTGAGCAAGGCCCGCGGAGTGAAGGGCGACGAGTCCGGCCCGACACAGATCCCCGGCTCGCCGCTCGTCGCCGACGAACAATACTGGCTGAACGCTGGCGTCTTCCAGAATCACCACGGCGGCATGGTCCGCATCGGCGACTACATTTACGCGGGCAAGGGCCACAACAACGGATTCCCGATTTGTCTCGAGTGGAAAACGGGCAACGTGGTGTGGGAAAAAGAACGCGGCCCCGGCAAGGAAAGCGCCGCCGTCATCGCTGCGGATGGCGGGCTCTATTTCCGATACCAAGACGGAATCATGGCGCTCTTTGAAGCCTCGCCAACGGCCTATTCGCAGAAGGGTGCGTTCAAGCTGGCGACGGTCAATGGGAATAGCTGGCCGCACCCGGTGATTCAGGGTGGACGCTTGTTCATCCGCGATCAAGATGCACTGCTTTGCTACGAGCTTCGCGGGGCGATTCGGCGCTAAGATCGGGCGTACGTAGTTTCACGAACTATACAAGATCCGGAGTTTAGCGTAGAAGGACGTTGCTTTTATTAACTCTCGCTCGACCGCATGAGGTGGGGACCTTGTGTGAAAGCGCAGCGCGATGCAGTGTCCGGGCAACCAGATGCGAAGGAGCGGGGGCTCGGAATTGAACATGCCTAGGGGGGATCCGTTTCGGATCTTTGGTATGTTCAGGGGTGCCGAGTTCCCGCTCGTCCTTCGCTCGGAAGGACGGGCCGGGGCGGAAGCGAAGGCCGCAGCTTTCTGTTGTGTCTGACGATTCGCTCTCGGCAAAGGCGAAGGCACCGGGGCTTCGCGCGGATGCCCTCAGAGAAGTTTAGGCTGCGTTTGTATCGTCGTCGTCGTCATTTTTCCAACAATCAATCATCACCTCGCATCCGAAATCTGCGAGCATCCTCATCTCTTCCGGGTCATATCCCAATGCACACTGCTGGTTGTAATGATATGTAATGTGAATGAAAAAGTCAGTAGCGCCGCCGGCACGAAGAACTGGCATCAGCGGAAAGGCCAAAGCATGTAAATACCGGATGCCCTCCTTCTCGCTCTCTGGAACAGAAAAGGTGGCCGAGCCAGCGGGCACTGGAACTCCACGATAACGACCGCGCTTGCCAATCGCGCCTGGGTCTTCGGTTTCTGAGAAAGGTGCGCGTATGGTCGAAGGCCGGAACGTCTCACCACTACCAACCAGCGAGATTTGTGTGCGCGTGATCATAGTAGCCTAACTCCACACTATACGACCAGCAATTTCCACCAGTCGTGTAGCGGGCGACTCGGAGAAGCGCGCTTTCTCTTTGGCGGGTTGATTGGTTTCGCGGATGGGCGCGCGCATTCGGGCTTTGTAGCGGAGATTGAGGGGATGACGAGACGTTTTTACTCGGCGTTTCATGGTGGAGTGAGCGCGGCGAGGAATGCTTCTGGATTTTGGAGGCGAAGTTTGATGTGGCGCGTCGAGCCGTCGGGTAATTTGAATCGAAGCCGAAGGAAGCGGGACAGTTTATAGACAATCTCCGCGCTGGAAATCGCGCCGAACGGAATCCGGTGATCCAGGTCGAACTCAGCAGCAAACAAGGTCATGAGTGTGTTTGACTGAATCCACACTTCGTTTTCGGTGACTGTGACTTCGATTTGGTCCACAGTTTTTCCGATGCGGGAAAGGAAACTCTTGTCGGACACGCATGAAGCACCCGTTTCGCAAAACCTCACATTGACGGACCCTCGTGGTGGAAACATCGAAGGCCGCAGCTTTTTCATGTGAAAGCGCCACGCCAGCCGGATGAAGACGTAAGCCGACATGGCTCCAAGCAGTAGCCAGAAAGAGTTTTCAATGAGTCTGAGGATTTTTTGCATTTTGTTATTCGCGGGGAATGGGTGTCGGGGGCTTCACTTTGAAGTTCGAGCGCTTTTTCTCGGGTGCTGCGGTGGAAATGGCGCGGCGTTTCATGGTGGTTGGGGAAGGAAGGGGGCAATGTTGCGCGGACGCAATCCTCAAAATGGTGAGCTTTCTTCACGCGGGATTCGACATTTTCCGGAGGCTCATTTATTCACCGCAGCGCTGATGCCTGATTCTGCCAATGCTTCCATTGATATGCCGCCTATTCGTGTGCGGTCGAAATTCTTCTTCGAAGGGGATGAGAAGTGGTTTTTGAAGGGGGTGACGTATGGGCCTTTTCGACTGAATGCGGATGGCGATTTCATCAGCACGCCGGAGATGGCGGCACGGGATTTCGGGATGATGCGGGAGCTGGGGATTAATCTCATCCGAGTCTATCACGTCCCGCCGCGCTGGCTGCTGGACCTTGCGGCGAGGCACGGGCTGCGGGTGCTGGTGAGCATCCCGTGGACGCAGCATGTGGAGTTTTTGAACTCGCGGGAGCTGATGAAGCAGATCATCCGGGTGGTGCGCGAGACGGTGGCGAAGAATGTGGGGCATCCGGCGATTTTTGCGTATCTGGTGGGGAATGAGGTGCCGACGACGATGATTCGCTGGCTGGGGGCGGCGCGGGTGGAGCGGTTTTTGGAGAAGCTGATCGACGTGGCGCGTGCGACGGACCCGCGCCCGCTTTATAGTTACGCGAGCTTTCCGCCGACGGAGTATCTGCGTCCGGCGAATGTGGATTTTCTTTCGCTGAATGTTTATTTGGAGCGGCGGCTGGACTTTGAGCGTTACCTCGCGCGTCTGCAAAATATCGCGGACGAAAAGCCGCTGATCCTTGGCGAGTTTGGGCTGGATACGCTGCGCAATGGCGAGGACCGGCAGGCGGAGATTCTCGACTGGCATCTCGATGTGGTGGTGCAGGGCGGGGCGACGGGGACGATTTTCTTCGCGTGGACGGATGAGTGGTTTACGGGCGGAAGCGAGATTACGGATTGGAAGTTTGGCCTGGTGACGGAGGACCGGCAGCCGAAGAAGGCGTTCGAGGTTTTGAAAAAGAAGCTCGCTGGCGAGGGCGCGATTACGGAGCGGGTGCCGCTGAGGAAGTATCCGCGGGTGAGTGTGATCGTGTGCAGCTACAACGGCGGTAAGACGCTCGGCGACTGTCTCCGTGCGCTGGACGAAGTTCGGTATCCAGATTTTGAGATTGTGCTCGTGGATGATGGCTCGAAGGACAATACGCCGGAGATCGTGGCGACGTGGCTGGCGGCGCGGAAAGGCGGAAAACTCCCGCACTTTATCCACCATGTGCAGAAGAATATGGGCCTCTCATTTGCCCGCAACGAAGGCGCGCGGATCTCCAGCGGCGAGCTGATTGCTTACACGGACAGCGACTGTATGCCGGACCCGGACTGGCTGTATTTCCTCGTCTGCACGATCACGAGCGGCGACTACGCGGGCGTGGGCGGACCGAACATTTCGCCGCCTGCGGTGAATTGGATTCAGGCGGCAGTGGCGGCGAGTCCGGGCGGGCCGAGTCATGTGCTGCTCACGGATGTCGTGGCCGAGCATGTGCCGGGCTGCAACATGGCGTTTTGGCGGTGGGCGTTTGAAAGCGTGGGGGGATTCGACAGCGAGTATCGCAAGGCGGGGGACGATGTGGACTTTTGCTGGCGGCTGCAAACGCAGGGCGGCGTGGTGGCTTTCTCGCCGAGCGCGATTGTGTGGCATTATCGGCGGTTTACGCTCGATGCGTTTCGCAAGCAGCAGGAGGGCTACGGTGAGGCGGAGGCGCTGCTGAGGTTCAAGCATCTGATCTTTTTCGGCCCGACGGGGACGGCGAAATGGAAGGGGCAAATCTACGGCGCGCCGCGTCTGACGTGGTGGTTCAGCAAACCGGTGATTTACCACGGCGTGTTTGGACAGGGGTTTTTCCAATCGCTCTATCCCGCGCCGATTTCGCAGCTCGCGGCGTATTTGAGCAGCATCGAATGGATCGGGCTGACGCTTTTTGTGGGCGTGCTCGGCATCCCGCTGGAATGGCTGCGCGCGGTGCCGGTGGTGATGCTGCTCGGGACGGTGAGCGTGTCGCTTTCGTGGATGGTGAATATCCGCATCGAACCCGAGTACGACAGCATCCGGGCGCGATTGCTCGTGGCGTTTCTGGCTTTCATGCAGCCGCTCGGACGTGGGTGGGCGCGCTACTTTACGTGGCTCAAGTTCAAGCGCACGCCGAGCGCCGTCATCCGTGCGCCCGAGCCGGGAATCACCCGCGAGGCGCACAAGGGGAGCATCGGCCAGATCGACTTTTGGAATGAGACGGGCCAAGGCCGCGAAGTGCTGCTCACGGAGGTGTTCAAACTCATCGAGACCGAAGGCTGGCGCTACTCGACGGACACCGGATGGAAACGCTGGGACGTGCTTGTTTACGGCACGCTTTGGTGGAGCGTGAGCGTTGCGACGGTCACGGAGTATCACGGCGGTCCGAAGTGCCTCACGCGCGCACGGCTCCGCACCCAGATGGTCCCGACGACGTTCCTTCTCCACGCAGTTTCTTTGAGTGTGCTGCTTTACCGTCAGCTCGTCGTAGGCGGGCGCGACTACTTGCTGTGGGCGGTTTACGGAATCTTCGTCCTCTGGATGTATCTCCGTGCCCGACGCCTCCAGCGCCGGGTCGCCGATCTCGTGATTCATGCCGCGCAAACAGTCGGGCTTTCGCGTGTGAGCGGAGAAAAGGCGAAACCGAAAGCGGCGAAGTAGCGTTCGCCGCTGAGGGCTTTGTGGTGTGGCCCTAAACTAGGGAATGCCTCAAAGATGCAAACCGTCGCGTCCGCCTCCCAGCTTCGTCTCCGGGTAAGTTTTTTCGCTTCGATACACGCAAAGATGGCGGGGCAAACGATTCGTTTGCATGCACAACAAAAATCCATCTACGCCCGACGCAAGCGGGAACAAAGAGTCCCGCCCATGGCCGGATCGCTACATCGTCGAGCAACCGACAAAAGCGGCAGCGACTGCCTTCGGCGTCGGCTTTTTTCTGAACTTTTTGCCGCTTGGTAAAATTGTGGGCGCTCTCGTGGATATCGCCTTTGTTCTCGTGCGGCCGCTGCTGCTCTGCTTCGGGCTGGTGAAGCTCTATGACTATTGCCGCTCAGGCTCTCTGTGCGACGAAAAATCCGAACAAACAAAAACAACCAAACCATAATTATGAACAAAAATAACTGCTCTGCTTCGAAACTTGATGATGTGGTACGCACTCACCCGACTGAAACTCTGCTGGCAGCCGTAGGCACTGGCATCGTAATCGGGGTGATAGCGCGTCTGTTGCACAATCGGGCTACTGAACCTACCTCGATGGAAGCTGCTATGGAGGCTGTGCGCGGCGCGGGCGGACGTGTTCGGGATTACTTCCGATAGCCTGCCTTAAACGCTCGAGAAAAAGGACAGATCCTGCGCAACAGGATGCACGCCGAATCCGTGGCGCGAGCCACGGGCGGAGGCGATCTTTTTGCCGATTCACGTAATGTTTTCATCATGAAATCCGTTCCACCGCTCCGCTCGCCAGACGGTACGTTTTCGCACTTGGCTGGATTGCTGAGCAGCTCGCTTCGATATTTATCTGCGAGGCTCTCCCTCGCTGGATTGGAGGCGAAGGAGGCAGGCACACACTATGGCGCGGCGTTCGCACTGATCGCCGTAGGCTTGTTTGTGGCGGTGCTCGGTTACGTGTTTTTTGTAACGACTGCGGTGTTCGCCATCGCTGCGGCATTCGATGGGAAAAATGCATGGATATTGGTGATGGCGGGCGCAGCGTTGCTGCATATTGGCGGGGCTGCGGCGTTTGTAATGATCGGAGTCCGGCGAATGCGCTCAGGTGCGTTCTTCAACACACTCGGGGAATTTAAAAAAGATAAAGAATGGCTGACCAAACTCGCAAACAATCGCTAACCAATGAGCTCCAAGCTGCGCGCGCGCAGATTGGGGGCTTTGTCGGTTTCGTCCGTGAAGACTTGGATGTTGGGGCACGGCTAAAGTCCAATTACTCGCGCAATCCGGTGACTTGGTTCGGTGTTGCCACGGTGCTTGGGCTTTTGCTTTCGGGAATTCTGGTTCCGCGCCACAAGGTCGTCGCGAAACTTCCGAAGGGCTGGAACCATACGGTTGAGAAGACTGGTAAAATGGCGATGGCGGTATCAGCTCTCAAATTCGTTTTTGCCATCGCGCAGCCTGCGGTCGTTGGTTTTTTCCGGAAGCGAATTGAAGGCCGGGCGGAAGCTTCGAAACGGTAATCACGATTGAGCAGGATCTTCCCCAACCGCTTATTATTTCGTCGCTGAGACTTTCCAAATCGTGTTGCGGCTCCCTACAATCTCCGAGCGTTTCGCCGGGCGATTAGACCAACGACGAAACTGACCGTGGTTACAGCAATCAAAGCGGCAATTGGAGTGCGATTCTCAATCGGCACGGTTGTCGGGGATTGGACAACAGGTGTTTCGATTTGGATTTCTGCTTCGGGCATCATTCCCTGCTGTGCCCGGTCCTCTGCGGTGATGGCCACTGCGTTTTCAGAAGGTAGAATTTTTTCGCCGAATTCACGCGCATAAACCTGGGTGAATTCCGCACCGAAAAGGAGAATGCACGAGGCATAAAACACCCATAGCAAAATGATGACAACAGACCCGGCTGCCCCAAAACTCGAAGCCGTGCTCGCCCGTCCGAGGTAGAAGCTCAGTGCAAACTTTCCCAGCTCAAAAAGCAGGGCCGTCACGACCGCGCCGATCCACACATGACGCCATTCAATCCGGGCGTCTGGCAGCACCTTAAAGATGAAGGCGAACAAGGTGGTGACCACGCTAAAGGACACAAAAAACGCGAGCACCGCTCCGACGAATGGCGGTATCCCCATGAGGCTCTCAAAGTATCCGTTCAAGGCCGCCATTGCGGTCGTGAGTAGGAGTGAGGTGAGGAGCAGAAAGCCGATGACGAGGACAATTCCGAAGTTTAGCAGACGCGCCCGGACGAAGCCCTTCCAGCCGCCGTTGCTCTTCCTCTTTACCTCCCAAATCGTGTTCAGCGCATCCTGCAACTGCCCGAAGACGCCCGCTGCTCCAAGTAGCAAAGTTGCAAACCCGACGACCGCGCCGATCCATCCTTCTGATGGTTTGGAAGCGCTTTGTACCATTGATTGTACGCCCGCCGCCGCTTGCGGGCCGAGATACGCATTAAGTTGATTCGCCAGTTGTCCCCGCACCGCCTCCTCGCCGAGGACGAGCCCGGCCACGCTAATCGCGATAACCAGTAGCGGCGCGATGGAGAAAATTGAGTAATACGCCAGCGCCGCGCTGAGACGTTGCGCATTGTCTTCCAGCCAATCGTCGAGGGTGGTTTTGAGCAGCCGGAACGTCCGACTGCGTGTGAGCGTGTGGAGGTTCATAAAGTGTAAATTGCGCTTCTTCGAGGTTTCGTTAAGGCGCGTAAGTCGGCACGGGCGTCGATGGTTCCACTTCGACGCCGAGTGAATCACCGGCAGGTGAGGAGACATCCTGATTCGCGAGCGGCTTCTCCGCAGGGCCCGCGATGACTTCACCGTTCGACGTGAAGCGTGAGCCGTGGCAGGGACAGTCCCAAGTCTTCTCCGCGCCGTTCCACGCCACGATGCAGCCAAGATGCGGACATACGGGGCAGAGGGTCGTGAGAGTGCCGTGGTCGTCGCGATACACGGCAACTTTGGTTCCATTGATACGTAGTATTTTCCCCTCGCCGCACCCCGCCACTTCGAGGTTGTCGCCGGCGGTAGCGGAGAGCTGACTCGTCGCGATGTAATACGGGTAATCCTTGTTTTCCTTGAGGTAGTTCCACAGTGAAGACAACTCTTTGCGGTTCACGCTGAATAGATCCTCCCAAGGATTTCGCACTCCCAGAACCCAGTCGCGGGCCATGATTGCGCCGAGTGTGCCAAACGTCAGACCGTTGCCACCGAAGCCGGTGGCAACAAATTGTCGCTCCGCTGTCTCGCCGATGAACGGAAGTCCGTCCACGCTCTCGATGACCTGGCCGGACCAGCGATGTTCGATTTCCGCATCGGGCCAGATTTTGTGCATGATTTTCTCCAGCTCTTCAAAAGACCGCTCGGTGTTTGGCTCTTGGCCGGTCTTGTGATCCGCACCGCCGACAATTGCGTAATCGCCCTCGTCCCGTCGATCCACACGAATGTAGAGGTAAGGATTTGCCGTGTCCCAAAATAGCGCCTCCGGCGTGTTTCCTCCCGCGATCTTCGCGCCGATCGCGTAGGTGGAATAGGCCGCGAGCTTCGTCTGCAGAAGTGCCGCGTTGAGCGCGCTCGTGCGTCCTTGAATCGGGACATGCGTCGCGAAAACAACATGCTCAAAGCGAATACGGTGGCCATTTGCAATCACCTCCCAACCATCAGCGGAGAACTCACCCGATTCTGTATTTTCGAAAACGTAACAGTCATCTCCTGGGATTCGCCGCGCGAGCCCATGAAGGTATTTGAGCGGATGAATTTTGACTTGATTGGCAAAACGGATTCCG
Source organism: Verrucomicrobiaceae bacterium (assembly GCA_043728745.1). GTDB lineage: Bacteria > Verrucomicrobiota > Verrucomicrobiia > Chthoniobacterales > Chthoniobacteraceae > SXWH01. The sequence continues at coordinate 6,517 of JAYTMG010000102.1, read as the reverse complement.
GGGCGATTTAGTAACGGTGAGCTCTCCACAAAAGTGGAATCGAACCCGAGTCCCTCCACGAGCGCCGATTCGTCATCGAGGTCTCGCGCCTCGGCATCTGTGTCGCCACCGGACGCCGCCACGAGGTAGCCTGGAACACGCCGGTAGTCGCAATCGATTCGCTCCGAAGCAACGAAGGCGGCGATTTGCTCCATCCCGAGGCGACCCGCATCCCAAGCTGCCTGAGCATGATCTTCCCCAAATGTTTTCACTAATTCTGTGAACCGCTGGTCGGTCGCGTACGTGACATGTGCGGTCGTATGACCGGTTTCGCCACCCCCGATTTCGCCGCGCTCAATAAGCGCAACGGAACGCCCGGCGCGCTTGAGCATCAGCGCGGCGGTTACGCCGGTGATGCCTCCTCCGATGACGAGCACATCCACGCTGAGATCGGTATCGAGAGCTGGAAAATGCGGAGCTTGAATGTCAGTCTGCCAAATCGTGGTTGTCTTCATAATTGGGGTATCGGATGCCGCCCGCCGATCGGTCGTCTTCGATTCACACTCTCTTCACACCTCGAAAAGTTGTCCTATCACCACAACTGCAGCATCCCTCGGCGGATGCGATTTAGTAACGCCATACAACCACGTATGCCCCAATCACGAACTAGATTACGCCATGACAAAACTCGAAATCAAAGGAACCTGGAATGAAACAAAGGGCAAGCTGAAGCAGAAGTATGCCCAACTCACCGACGACGATCTCCTGCTCGTCGAAGGAAAGGACGACGAGCTGCTAGGGCGGCTGCAAAAGGCAATCGGGCGCACGAAGGAAGAAATTCGCGCAGAGATTGCGGAGCTGTAACTTCGAGCCTAGCCCGACGCCATCAAATCGCAGCCAATGCGGCCGCGAACACTGTGCGGCCGCGAACACTGTGCGGACGGGCACTCCTGCGGGTTCAGCAACGATGCGGCAGCTCTCGTATTCGGGCGGGCGCTGAATCACTTTGCCGTTTTGGGGAATGGTCGTGAGGCAATGATCGTCCTGCTTCCCATCTCGTCTGACGGGATCGAATCGTAAATTGCCTTCGACAGCTCGGCGAATGCGGCGCTGCCGAAGTCGCGGTCGTCCATGTACCGGGTCACGATTTTGTCGTTATCCACCATGCGTTGCACCATGAGGTCGTCGAGCAATTGCCGGAGCCCGAGCTGGAATTTGTCGAATGGGTTTGCCCGGCGGAGTTTGATGACTTGTTCGTTCGTCGCGGCCTTCTCGCGGATTTGCTCGAAGAAAAACCGGTCCTCCTCCGTAAAGCTCGTGCCGAAGCGGTCGTTGAGAACCTTGATGATTTCCGAGAGCGGCGCGGATTCGTCTTTTGCCTTTCCGCTGCCGACGTCCGTCGGGCTCTTCACGCCTTCCGGATCGCCTTCGTTGAGAACGATGTCGCCGGAGTACGTCTTTTGGAGGCGGTAGTATTCCAGCCCGACTTCGTTACCGATTTTTACACGGGTGTCGTCGCGGTCGAGAGGCAGGTGCGGCAGGAGGAAACGGCCAAAGCTGTAGAGCATCTCCAGCGCGGGATCGCCGTAGGGCATGATCTGGCTCATGAACGAATACAGGTTCACATAGCCATTCAGCTTTTCGCGGAACTCGCTTCGCACAGCGTCGTCTTCGATTGCCTTGAAGCGGTCTTTCGCCGGGTTCAAGTGAAGCTGCATCGCGGCGTGATCCTGTGCCGATTGCCGGGCGAGCGGTTTGTAAAAGACTCGGGCAAATGCCTCCACCTCGCTCCAAAAGTAGATCTGCGCGGCGTCCAGCTCGTGCTTGAGGCTTTCGAGCTGCTGCGGGTCCGAGCCTTCCTGCAAACTCGTCGCGTCATAGTAGGGCTTGAAGGCCTTGTAGATGTCCTCGGCTTCGTTGATGAAATCGAGAACGAACGGCGTTTCTTTCCCCGGAATCTTGCGGTTCAGCCGGGATAACGTCTGCACCGCCTGCACCCCGTCGAGCCGCTTATCCACATACATCGCGCAGAGGAGCGGCTGGTCGAATCCGGTCTGGTATTTGTTCGCCACGAGCAACACCTGATAGTCCGGCGAGCCGAATCGTTCGGGCAGTTGCTTCTCGCTGATGGGCTTTCCGCTCACGCAGTCGGTATTCATCCCCGGCTCCGTGTATTCGAGCCCCGTATCGGGATCGCGCACGGTCCCGCTAAAGGCGACCAGTGGACGCACGTCGGTAATCTTGTTCTCCACAAGGTAACGTTCAAACGCCGCCTTGTAGCGCACGGCGTGGAGCCGCGATTGAGTGACGACCATCGCTTTCGCCCGTCCTCCGAGCTGATGCCGCACTTTCGCGCAGAAATGCTCCACGATGATCTCGATGCGCTGCTCGATATTGTAGTCGTGCAGGCTCATGAACTTCCCAATTGCCCGCGCCGCTTTCTTCTTCGGCAAATTCGGGTCGTCCTCGATGGCTTTTACGAGCCGGTAGTAGGTGGCGTAGGTCGTGTAATTCTTCACCACGTCGAGGATGAATCCCTCCTCGATCGCCTGCCTCATCGAATAAAGGTGAAATGCCTCGGGCATCCCGCTCGCGCCTTTGCGTCCGAAGAGCTCCAGCGTCTTGCCCTTCGGCGTTGCTGTGAATGCGAAGAAGCTCAGGTTTGGCTGGCGTCCACGCGATTGCATCACCTGGTTCAGCCGGTCTTCCCAATCCGGCTCTTCCTCCGAGTTCTCCGGTTTGGACGATGCACCGAGGATTGCTTTCAGTTCCCGCGCCGTCTCACCGCTCTGGCTGGAGTGCGCTTCATCCACGATGATCGCATACTTCCGTTTGGCGATCTCCAGCTCCCATGCTTTTGCCTGCGCCTTTTCCTCCGCGCTGGCGTCGTCTTCCTTCTCTACGCCTGCCGCGTGGAGTAGCCCACGCATTACAAACGGGAATTTTTGCAGAGTGGTGATGACAATCTTCGTGCCGTCGATGAGTGCCGCCGCGAGTTGCTTGGAGTCCTGGTCGATTGCTTTCACCACGCCTTGTGCGTGTTCGATTTGGTAAATCGCATCCTGCAATTGCCGGTCGAGCACCTGCCGGTCCGTGATGACCACCACGCAATCGAAGACCTTCACGTCGTTCGCATCGTGGAGGCTCGCGAGTCGATGCGAGAGCCACGAGATGCTGTTCGTTTTCCCGCTGCCTGCGGAGTGTTGGATGAGATAGTTCTGCCCCGGCCCTTCGTGCCGCGCGGTTGCGATGAGTTTCCTCACCGAGTCGAGTTGATGATAGCGGGGGAAGACCATCGTCTCCTTTGTCACTGTGCGGAATCCGCCCCGCCCATCCTCCACCTTCTCGTCGTTCTTTTCGATGAAGATGAAGTGCCCGAGGATGTCGAGGAAGCTCTCAAACTGCAGCACCTCCTCCCAAAAGTAACCCGTGCGATATCCCGACTCATGTCCGGGATTCCCGGCGCCGCAGACGATATTTCCCGGATGACTGCCGCGATTGAACGGCAGGAAATACGTCTTCTCGCCAGCAAGCCGCGTGGTCATGTGGACCTCGTCCGGGTCCGCTGCGAAGTGCACCAGCGCCCGCTTTTTGAAATCGAACAGCGGCGCGCGAGCATCCCGGTCTTCCTTGTATTGGCGCACCGCATGACGCCAGTTCTGCCCGGTGCCGGGATTCTTGAGTTCAATCGTCGCAACCGGCAGGCCATTCACCGCCAGCACCATGTCGAGCGTGCGGTTGTCGCTTGGATGACACGGCACCTGACGCGTCACTGTCAGTCGGTTTTTGGCGAACTGCTTCAGCACTTCATAGTTTGCCCCATGCGCGGGCTTGAACGTCGCGAGCCGAAACGTCTTCCCGTAAAACTTGAACCCGTGCCGCAGGACATGCAGCGAGCCCTTCGCGTCCAGTTCCTTCACGAGCGCCGTGAGCATCAGCGGCTCCAGCCCCGCGCCGTGCAGCGCCTGCATCTCCGCCCACAGCTTCGGCTGGGTATCCGCGATGAACGCAAACGCCTGCGCCGGGAAAAGTGCCCGCTCCTTGTCCCACTCCGCCACCGCTCCGAGTTTCCATCCGCCGCGTTGCAGGAGGATTTCGGTGACGTAGGTCTCGAAGGCGTGTTCGGTGGTTTGGCCGGACATGACTAGGCCGGTTCGTGTTCGACCAAATAAAGGGTGCGCTGTTCCCGCCCGGTCCCCTCGACTTCCTCGATCTCTTCTACGCAAGAAAACTTGTAGCGACCGCCTACCTTGAGCCCGTCGAGACTTGGGCCGCCTTCGCGGACTTTGCCAGAAGACACCCCGTCTGCCGTAAGTAAACCCCACGCACCGGAGCCACGGTTCACTTCCTCCAACTCTCCATTCAAAGTCAGTGATTCTCCCCCGAGATTCGACACCCCCGAGAGCACATCCACGAGCGGGGCAACATCGGCACCAGCTACCGAACGATGACTCGGCTTGGAAGACGTTGGTTCGGCCCACGAGTAGCGCAAGCCGGTCTTGTGCTCCGCCAGAAACCGTAGCAACCGAAGGTAGGCACCAGCAAGATGTCCACGGTGCGCCTTCACTGTCGCCAGTGTCTTCTGAGGGTTCGAAGCATTTTCAAACAGCACATCCACCCGTTGTAGCGCCCGTGCCAGTTCGCTGTGCCCAAACATGTCCGGGGTCTTCGCGGCTTCAAGGATGACTCGGAATGAACCAGCCGCCGCAGGGATCACGACATCCATCAGGTGGGCGTCTGTTTTATCGATTTCGTTGCGATTCTCCGGCTTCAGTTCCCGGATCGCCGCACCGTATGCGTGCTTGACCACGGTCTGGACGTGTCCAAGCAATCCAATGAGTGTGCCCACCCGAATCCGGTGTTCCGCCGCGGCCTCTGGGGGATCCGCCGCAATTTCGAGCACCAAGTTATTTCGTACACGGGCTTCTTTGAGAGCGATTTCCTCCGTTGGTTGCTCATGGAGGATGAAACCTTCATCTGGAAGTAGCTTGCTGTCGGCCAGCACCGTCGTTTGAAGTTCCAGCAACAGTGGCTGTTCGAGCCCGGACGTAGCTGTGGCTAGATACCATTCCTCTTTTCCTGCATTGGTGAGCAACGAGCGCAGATCGACACTTCCCGAGCGAAACCGCCGCAATTCTTCGGGTGCCACTCCCGCGACGAGATAGCGGTCTCCCTTTCCGTTTGGCTCCACGAGCAGGCCTACATAGTGACCACCGATAGCGTCGCGGGCTTCAAAAACCTGCGGCCCTTCGTAGTAAAAAAGCGTGGATGTGTGACGAATCGTTTTCATGCGGTTTCCACTGCACTGTGCGCCAAAATATCAAATTCCGCCAGAGGCCACCATGTGTGATGCGACGGACGCCCCGTCTGTTGAATCCGGCCCGCACCCGCACCTAGCCTCACACGGCAGACAAAGCGGCCCCTCAATCCCGGTAACTTCAATGCCTTCTCGGAGTCCTGACGCACTGTGAAAACTGACAAGCCGAGCGCCTGGCACTCCGTTACCCCATGGAACACCGCTTGAGGTTTCTCCGCCCTTTGCGAGTTGAAATCCGCCAATGTCGGCGGCTGCGTCCTTACAAGCCGGAACACTTCTTTCTTTCCGATGATTTCCTCCGCTGCTTCCGGTGGACATCCTGTGGGTAATAGCTCTCGGTAGCTCATTGATTTTGGGACACTATCTCTACCGCCGCCCGCACGTCAATCTTGCCAGTGACGGCGGCGGTGATGAGGGCGGTGCGGTATTCCTGCAACCGCTCCACCGCCTCATCCACCTTCCCCACCAGCGCGTCCAGCTTCGCCGTCTCCGCGTCCAGATACGCGGCGATGGCGGCTTGTTCGGGGAGGGGTGGGCGAACGCAGGAGAGCGTATTCATTCCGCCGAGCGAAAGGGCTGGCTGCGCGGTGATATTTGCAAGGAGATCAATCGCACCGCACCACTTCAAGTGTAGAAGTTGATAGTGGAAGTAGGCGGCGGTGCACGATTTTGGGTGAATCGTAAGTTTCAGCGAGTTGCCGGAGACGACGGCTGGTTTCGTGAGCGGGGGCAGAATGTGATTCAGGCCAAAGTTTGCGCCAATTTTCGCGATGATGATGTCCCCCGAAGATGTAGCACTACGGCAGATGGTCTGGAAATGCTCCATCTCGATCGTCTTCAAGTTCTCCTCGTTCATTTCGCCGCGCGTCGCAAAACCGCTTTCGATTACGAACACATCCCCGTCCGACACAAAATGCTCTGTCTTGAGGTTGCTGCCGAACGGCCCGTCAACAAACGCGTTTGGTATCGACGCCTTGATATATTTCAGCTTTGATACTTCCCAGTGCACAGGCACATCGTCGAGCCATGCGACGCCGGAGGGTTTGAGGGGCGGGTCTTCGGGGAGACCGGCGGCGCGGGCGGCGGCGGGCGGCAGGCCGCGGGTGACGGTGAGGGAGATGAGCGCGGTGCGCTTCTCCTTCAGCCGCTCGATCAACTCCCGCTTCTTCGCCACCAACCGGTCCACCCGCCCCGTCTCCCGGTCCAGAAACGCCGCGATGG
>JAYTMG010000101.1:0-7496 GCA_043728745.1 Verrucomicrobiaceae bacterium | reverse complement strand
ACGCTCCGCACACAAGTCCCTGCACAAACGAAAAAATCAGCACTTTCGATAGTCTGTCCGACCTTAGCAGCAGACGCCGCGCCGAACATCTTTGGGTTGCAGCCCGCCGCCTCGACTACTTCGGCAGGGCGCGATTAAAATATGGTCCAAGGGAGGCTCAAGCGGCGAGAGGCCAGAGTTCATCCCAGCGGTCGTTGGCGCGGAGGACTCGGAGTTGTGCCATCGCTTCTGCGTGAGTGAGGAGCCAGCAGGCTCCGGGGATTTTCAGTCGCGCTTGCAGGACGTGTTTGTGGCTGGATTCGATGAGCCCGCTGCCGATGGGCAGGTCCTCGTCTATTGCGCTTTTGTAGTCGAGGTGTTCGGCTCGGTTGCTCAGGTAGCGGTGGGCGGCTCTCACGGGCGCGTTTTCCTCGCTCACTTCGGCGGGTTCGCAGTGCGGTTTTAGGGCGCTGATGACTTCCTGACTCGCTCCGTTTTTGAGCTGTGTTTGCTGGGCTCGCCGCCATTGCTCGGGGGCCGCGGTGTCGCAGGTCGGGGCGGCTTGGCTGAGGTAGTCGCTTACGTGGAAGTAGTCGATGAGCAGCTTCGCATCGCCCCCGAAAACCTCGCGCGTTTGGTTGGCCAGCCACTCCGCTCCGTCGCCCAGCGCGTGGATGCGGGTGTTCATGCCGCGCCCGGCTTCTTTGGCGACGTGGCCCCAGCGGTTGCCGACTTCTTGCACGCTGCCAAATGTGGCCGCGTATTTGGTTTCCACGCTGCCCAATGCCTGGGCGCAGACGAGCCGGATTTCTCGCCACTCGCGCGGGCGTTTCGCGTTGCGCAGAAGTCCTGCCACCACCGTCTGGAGCATGGAACCATCGGCCTCGGCGACGAGCAGTTCCACTCCTTTTGCCGACATTTTTCGGAACGGTTTTGCGTATTGTTCTCCGAGGATTTTCTGCGCCCGCGCTGCGGTTTTGAATGTCGCGCTTCGCATCGCACTCGCGTTTAATTCGAAGCCGTAATGTTCCTTGAGTCGCTTGTTGGCGGAGCCAAAAGAATGCTCTGCGCCAAAGTCCGACATCGCTCTTTCCAAGCGCCCAGACTTGCAGCGCCCGCTGACTTTTGCGCGCTCGGAAAATGGTCGCAATTGATGCACCCCGTCCGTCCGCAGCCAGATTTCCGCGATGCGGACTTGCCCGAAGGTGCAGAACCAACTCAGCGGGCTTTTTTTTTGAGCCGCGCCTTTGGATGCTCCTTTTTGCAATCCTCAATCGCCCGCTCCTGCGCACTGTGCGCCCACTGGGAAATGGTCGAATTGCCGAGTTTGCGAGTGGCTTCGATGACGAGTGACTCGACCTCGTCCGCCGTGCGCAGCGGGGCATCCGGCCCGCCGTCCGAGGCGATATGGAGGATGGATTCGAACTGCTCCAAAAGTTCCGGCTGGCCCTTAAGCCTGTCCATGAATGCTTTGAGTCTGCGGCGCGATAATGTCCGTGCAGAGAGCTGTGGTGGTTGCTTTTTTGTGTCGTTTTTTGGCTTCATCGACACATCGATCTATACACCTTTTCTCAGAGTACAAGTCTGGAAATTATAAATTATCTCCTTTCTATCAATCGCCGCTGGACCAGCTTTCAATCACGCCCACTTCGGCACTTCGGCATGTCTCACGTTGTGGGGATTTATGATTTACGATTTATGATTTATGATTTCCCCGGTTCGCCGTTTTGCGCTGAAAAAATCATCAATCATCAATCGTAAATCATAAATGAAATTGGGGAGGCCAGTGGGATTCGCACCCGACACAACGGCTTTCACAGAGCCGTATGCTTCTACTACATCATGACCTCCATTTGGTGATTGCGGAGAGCGGACTGCGGAGAGCGGAGAGATGCTATCTTTCCACAATCCGCAATCCGCTTTCCGCAATCGAAATTGGAGCCTCCGGTCGGGTTCGCACCGACATGGGCCTGTTTACAAGACAGGTGCTTTGCTGAATCAGCCACAGAGGCGGCTTTGGGGATTTATGATTTACGATTCACGATTTTTGATTTGCTCCACCGCACGGTGTTCAAATCGTAAATCATCAATCGTAAATCATAAATGAAACTGGCGCTCCCGCATGGACTCGCACCATGAACCTCCGCGTTGATGCCTTCGGCCCCCTTCGGGTTGCGCTTCGCGCAATCTGTCTCGCTTCGCTCGGCTCGCAGAGCGGCGTGCATCTCTTACACTTCGGGAGCTAAAAAATTGTCGCGAACCCGGTCGGAGGGGCGCGTGGCCGGAATACCACGCGCCCTACTTTCTCCGACCTCACTTTGCGAATGCGGAAAGCGGAGTGCGGAGACCGGAGAGGTCGCAACTCTCCGCATTCCACAATCCGCATTCCGCAATCAAACTGGCCGCTGGACTCGGAATCGCACCGAGATCGCCCGCTTTTCAGACGGGTGCATTGACTGACTCTGCCATCCAGCGAAATTGGTCACCCCGCGTCGAATCGCACGACGCTCTACGGCGTGTCGGGCCGTCGCTCTGCTGCTGAGCTACGGGGTGGAGAAAATGACGAATGACGGAATGACGAATGACGAACTTCCGCGCTTGCGTTCGTCATTCGTCATTCGGAATTCGTCATTTTGAAATGGTGCCAGCGCCCGGAATTGCACCGAGACCTTTCGCCTTCAAAGGGCGACGGACTATCTATTATCCCACGCTGGAATTGTTGATTGCGGAGAGCGGAGAGCACGTATCTTTCCACAATCCGCAATCCGCTTTCCGCAATCGAAACTGGTCCTTGAGCGTGGTAACGCTCCACGGTCTTGCGGTTATCGGCCGCGTGCTCTGCTTTTGAGCTATTCAAGGAAAAGTGGCACCAGCGCTTGGATTCGCACCAAGACCTCAAGCCTTAACAGGGCCGCGGACTACTATTATCCCACTCTGGTATTTTGGAGCGCTGCTTTCGCGAGTCTCTCAACTATCAGCTCTCAACTCTCAACTGAAACGGTGCTCCCGGCTGGAGTTGCACCAGCGTAAATCCGTTTAGAAGACGGATGCCTCGATCTTCTCGGCCACGGGAGCGGCTGTAAAATGGAGCGCGGAGATCGGCGAGAAGCGGCTTTCCGCAATCCACAATCCGATTTCCGCATTCGAAATTGGAGCGTCCGGCGGGTGCCTCCCCCGCGTGATTCGATTTGGAAGATCGATGCCTGAATGTTCGGCCACAGACGCTTTTGAAATTTATGATTTACGATTTTTGATTGATGATTTCCGGCGACACGAGCGTCTCGAAAATCATCAATCGAAAATCATAAATCATAAATGAAATTGGTCGCGTGCCCCGGTGCTGCCCCGGGTTTCCCCTGATCCCAAATCAGGTGGGTTCGCTGTCTCCCTCGCACGCGTTTTTCATCGAATCCACGGACGACAAGAAGGGCCGAAGCCCCCGCGTTCACTCCGTATTCAGGCCACACCTCCGTGCCCCTCGTGTCGTCTGTGGATTGCGATGATGAAAAAATGGCGGCCTGTGCGGGCATTGCTCCCGCGACCTCGCGCTCGATCCCGATACCTCGGGACTCTTCGTAGCTGAGCTAACAGGCCAAAAATGGTGCGGCGTCCGGGTAATGCTCCCGACCGGCGAAGTGCGCCGAGGTTACAGCTCGGTTCGCGTCTTTAGCGATCTACCGCCGCAATTTTGGCCCGCGAAATACGCGAAAAAGCGCGAAACTTTTCGCGGATTTTTGCGCCTTTCGCGGGCCATAGTAAAATGGTCGCAGGGGCGGGAATCGAACCCGCTCGGTAAACGGCTTATGAGGCCGGCGCCTTCCCATCTGGCTCCCCTGCAATGGTTCCGGGACGTGGAGTTGCACCACGATAAACGAGCTTATGAGACTCGCTGGGTTCTCAACCTTCCCGGGATTTTGAAAAATGGTCGACCGCCGCGGCTTTGCACCGCGCTCTCCTGCTTGCAAGGCAAGTGACCTCCTGAATGATCGAGCAGCCCAAAAATAACGTGAGGTTCCGCAGAGAGAGGCGTGCGATCTCATGATCCAACCTCGCAACCTCCCTCTGCGTTCCCCTCACAAAACTCCGACGAATGTCGGAAAAAATGTCCACGGAAGACACGGAAATTCACGGAAACTTTCCGTGTCAGTCCGTGCCTTCCGTGGACCCAAAAACTGGCACGGCGTCTCGGTGCTGCCCCGAGCGGTTCTGGTTTTGGAGACCTGATTGCGCAAGCTGGCGCACGCCGTGTTTTGATCAGCTAAAGGCGCGAAAAGTCGGCGACACGCGCCGCCCGATATTTTAGCGATTTTTAGCGCCTTTAGCTGATCAGAAATCTGGTCGCGAAAGCGCGAATGGCCGGGCTCAACTGAACTCCCGTGCCGCATCCGCCGCCTTCGCGAATGAAGAAAATTATGCGGATCGCGGAGAGCAATTTTTCAGCACTCCGCGATCCGTCTTTTTATAAAGAACAAACACCGCTGCCAGTCGTCGGCCCACTCGGGCCGGGACTCGCACCCGCAGGATTTCTCGGCGGATGTTTCGGTGTTTCGGGCACACCTCCCGTCGGCGCATGGAAGCGCCGCAAGCCCTCAGAATGTAAAAATGTTCGATGAGAATTCATCAGAAGCGTGAGAGCCGGGCAGGAGCGTGCGGGAGCATAGACATTGCCTCGATAGATGATAGCAATGACTTCACTTGACACCGCGTATGGGTATGGCACCGTGGGTGCGGTTACTACTCCATAAGCTTTTCCTTGCTGGGAATTTGCCGGACCTGGTGGCCGACTCAGACCTCGTCGTCAGTTAGCGCTGACGGCGGGGTCGCTTCTTTTTGGATGAATGCGATTCGTTTATTTCGTCGATGGATTGATTCCTTTCGTTTGGTTGATTTGTAAAAAGTTCTGTCTGGCGGATGTTTTGGTTCTGAAGGTGGCTTCGGGTTTTGAGAGTTATTTGTGAAAATAAAAAACCCTGTCCGCCTTTGGCGAACAGGGTTTTCTGGAAAAATCGGTTTCCTGAAATCTGCGGCTATAACGCCGCCCTGTTCACCTCTCGTGTGAGTTTCGGATTGCTTTCAACTTTGCCCGGCATGCCCGTTTGGGAATACCACTCGCTCCGTATAAAACCCGCTCCGTCACACCCGAGTCCACTCAAACGGACCATCCCGATGGCGCGAGCCACCGTTGCGGTGCGAATTGAAATGGAATGTAATTGCGAGTTCATTGAAGTTGAATGTGGAGAAGGAATACACGCCCATCTATAGTTCGTCAAGAGGTTTTTTTGAAAAAAGTGTATGTTTCTTTTTGAATAGGCGAGAATCAATCGTGAAGCGGCGTGCGCAAATCTGCGGAGTGACGGCGACCGAATCAAGGCGGGCAAATGATTTCAGAGCGACGGGCATGACGGCGTCGCCGACATTCCAATGTCGGGATCAGGGTGCGCTCTACCGAAAGCACGTCCACTCGGAGGGGACGCCTGGACTCGGCATTGAGATGAGGGAGGCCGTCCCTGGCACCGTACACTCTGAGAGATTCCCCCAATAAACTGGGAGGTTATGGGAGGCGCTTCGCGCCTGCATCTGGATAGCCTCGCCGGATGCAAGCGATGAATCGGAGCGGGGCTTTCATAGCCCCTGCTGTCCCGACCTGTCGGGACAATCATTTGGAAGAGAGCCTGCCGAGCGTTCGGTGGACTTTGCTGCCCCGACTTGTCGGGACAGACGGGGCTATAAAAGCCCCGCTCCTTTACGCGCCTTCGCTCAAGGCGAGGCTATCCAGATACTCGCGCCTCAGGGGGCCGAGACGGCCCCCCTCCTTGTTGGGGGGAATGTCGAGCTACACCGTGGCGACTACGCGGGGCTCGGGGGCTTTGTCCAGCGAGGCTTCTGCGGCGGCGACTCCGAGGAGGTTCTTTGCCTCGAATTCCTTGCACCAGCCTTTGATTTCGGTGTCGTTGAAGATCTTTCCGATGACGCGGCGGAGCAGTCCTTTGAGGCTCGGTGATTCGAGATCGCGGAGGCTCTGGATCGCTTCTTCTTTGTAGCGTTCCAGCAGATCGCGGCAGCGTTCGTCGGCGCCGAGGTCGCGGTAGAGTTGCTCCACATTCGCGACGCTCGCGGTGTTCGTTCGGGCCCATAGTGCCGAGGTTTGCTGGCGCTGTTCGCTCTCTGCGCGTTCGTGCGCTGTTGCGAGGAGGAGGCTCGGGCGGAGTCCGGCGATGTCGCTCGTGTCTTCCGTCTGGCCGAGGTCGGCGAGATCGTCGCGGATTTGGTAAGCGACGCCGAGGGCTTCGCTGTATGCGCGGAGGACGTCGCGCACTTCGTCGTGCGCTTCCACTCCGGCGAAAATCGCGCCGATACGGAGTGCGACTTCAAACGCAGGAGCGGTTTTCTTTTTGAAAATATCGAGCACTTGCAGACTGCTGAGCACGTCGGGTTTCCGCGCCCATAGCAGCTCTGCGCCTTGTCCGCGGCTGAGTTCGCGCTGGCCTTCGGCGGCGACGAGGAGCATGGCGGCGCGCTGTTCGGCGGTGATGTTTGCGGCGGCGAGCAGGCGGTAGCCTTCGCCGATGAGGAGGTCGCCGACATTGAGCGCGACTGCGACTCCGTGCTCGGCGTGGAGCGTGGGCTCGCCGTAGCGCGTGGCGTCTTCGTCTTCGATGTCGTCGTGGATGAGCGATGCTTTGTGGAAGCACTCGACGGCGACGGCGACTTTCTTCAAATCGTCCGGCGTTTCCGTGTCGTTGCCCACGAGTGCGCGCCACGCTGCGACGGCGAGGAATGGCCGCCAGCGCTTGCCTGCGCGGGAGAGCCACTCGCGGCCGATGCGTTCGCTTTCGCCGTCCGCAGCGCCCATGATGGCGGTCAGCGCTTCGGGCTGAAACCATGCGTCCACCGAATTGCGCAGCGTGCTGAGATCGAGGCGTCGGGTTTTGTCATCGGCGGTGAGGTGGATGTAGTCCCACACCCAATCGAGATCGACTGTCGTGTCGATGCAGTCGTCCTGCAAAAGCGGCACTGCGACTCCGGGAATCGCGGCGGCTTCCATGTATGGAAAACTACGCTCCAGCACGCTCAAGCACGATATTCCGACGATGGCCTCGATCTGTCCGGTCTGGATGAGCGACATCACAATCGCGCTGCCTTCCGCGACGAGGACGGCGTAGCCGAGCCGCTCGGCTTCGTTTTGCAAATCCTGAATGCTGCATTGCCCGCACTGCTTGCACAAAAGGCCGAACACATCGAACGGCGCGGGGCACTTGCTCTCGAGGCGCAGGCACTTCGGCATGAGAAGAAGGCGACGCTCGAAAGGCACCGCTGCGAGTTGCTCGCGCCACAGTTCGTTATTGATGAGCACGCCGACGTAATCGCGATAGATCGTGGGGCAGCCGATCCGCTGGACGAGACGGTCCGCGTGTTCTGCGAGTTCCTTCACCGGCACGGGCGGCGTGGGGCAATACTCCGCGACGTAATTGCGGACGGACTGCAAAATCGCAGTGCGCTCCTCGATCGTCTGCGGA
>JAYTMG010000100.1:0-2073 GCA_043728745.1 Verrucomicrobiaceae bacterium | reverse complement strand
GACCCCCGCCGCCTGCGAATCGGCGCGTTCATGCGCAAGTGGAACATCGACGAACTCCCGCAATTCTGGAACGTATTAAAAGGTGAAATGAGCCTCGTAGGACCTCGTCCAGAGCGCCCGGAACTCATCAAAAACTTCAAGCACGAAATCCCCCATTACCAAGCCCGCCACAACGCCAAACCCGGCATGACCGGATGGGCGCAGGTCAAAGGCTGGCGCGGCGATACCGACCTCGGCGAACGCATCAACTGCGACCTGTGGTACATGGAAAACTGGAGCCTCATGCTCGACTTCCAGATCATGTTCCTCACCTTCTTCAAGCGCGAGAACGCTTACTAAATCAGCGTCGGAGTTCCGACAGTAATTTCGTCGGCTCGTCCCACGCGGGCGCAAGTTCGGAGGCACGGAGGAGAAGCGGAATCGCCTCATCTTTCCTATCGCTTTGCGCGAGCAGTCTCCCAAGGTGAAAGTGTGCTTTCGCGGATTTCTGATCTAGCAAAACCGCCCGCTCATACGCATGGATTGCGGCGGGAACTCTATTCAGACGCGCCTCGACGGCACCAAGGTTATTCCACGCGGTGAATTGGAACGGTTCCACCGACAAGCTCGTCATAATGTGGGATTTCGCCCGCTCCAGTTCGCCGCCGACAAAATAGAACGAACCGAGATTTCCATGCGCGATCGCATTTCGCTCGGTGACGCCCACCGCCCGCTCAAATGCCGTCCCGCTATCGCGCCAAAATCGAACCTGAAATATCGAGCACACCGAAAGGGCAACGATCCCGATCGCAGCAATCGCGCGCTTTGCAACCTGCGAGCGAATCAGCTCCGCACCAAGCCAAACTGCCGCGATGAAAAGCCCGATTCCCGTCGTGTAAAAATACCGGTCGGCCATCGCCTGACGCCCCACTTGCACGAGCCCGATGACCGGCGCGAGCCCCGCGAGGAACCACAGCCAGCCGAATGCGACCACCGTCCGCTTCCGGATTTGCCACACGGCAAACGCCGTCAGAACGATTGGCACCGCAAGACAAGCGGCAATCATCCCGCTCGAAAGCGCACCGCCGGTATGCGGATAAAAGATGCACAAATCTCCCGGCCAAACCGCCCGTCGCACATAAGTCGCCGTGGCATAAATCGCATTGGAAATGCGGACGCTCCACGGATACGAGCCCATCGCCCCGACATCTTGCTGCGCGAGAATTGCCAGCCCGGCGGCGATTCCCGCCAAAATAACCAGCGGCAGCTTTTCCGCGCAGAGCCGCACGTTTGCTGCACGGTCGATGGAACTCCAGCGCTTGAGCGGCCAGAAATCCAACAGCAGCAGCAGCACCGGCACCGATACCGCCATCGGCTTCGCCATCAACGCGCCGACAAATGCGAGCAGCAAAACCGAGTAAGTCCCCCGCCCCGGCTTCCGCGCATAGCGGGCGTAGGCCAGCAGCGTCAGAAACAAAAACGTCGCCGCGACCAAATCCTTCCGCGCCGAGAGCCAGAGCGCTGGCTCAATGTTTTGCGGATGCACGAGAAACAGCAGCGCAACGACGGCAGATCGCCACCAGGCTCCCGTCAGCGCATGCAGCGCCAGCGCCAGCAGAAATGCGTTCAGCGCGTGCAGACAAACACTCGTCACGTGCATGGCTCCCGGAGAAATGCCGAAAAACTGCGCGTCCGAGATACGAGTCAGCAGCGTCAACGGGGCCCAGTATTCCGCGTGTGGCGAGAAGTGCGTGAGATTCGCAGTAAACGCCCAATCCACACTCGCCGCCGTGAATCCGTTCCGAAGATGCGGATTATTCTGGAGATAAATGTCATCGTCCCAATTCAGAAACGCGTATCCGCCGACCGGATGAAACATCGCCACGGCAAGCACCACCACAAGCAGGACGAGCAGCGCTTTTGCGCGGTTTGGCGTGGGCTGAGACATATTCGGACAGAACATTCATGCAGCCACCATGCCCTCCAAGCTTGTAATTTACTCCAGCCTGTCGAAAGGCAACCTTCTCTTACCTCATTATTTTACTCTGTCATGAATGTGCTTGGCTCCAAGCTCCGCAATCGATAGAATTTTCC
>JAYTMG010000099.1:0-4120 GCA_043728745.1 Verrucomicrobiaceae bacterium | reverse complement strand
GCTCCGGCGGCGGCGTTTTTGTAGAGTTCTTCGCTGGCGGCCTGGAAGGTGTTTTGTAGGGCGGTGTAGGCGGCTCCGATGGCTTCTACGTCGTTGCCTTTGAGCGCCTCTTTTACGGTGGCGATTTTGGCTTCGATGTCGGCTTTTTTGTCGCCGGGGATTTTGTCGCCTAAGTCCTTGAGTTGTTTCTCGCATTGGTAGGCGAGGTTGTCGGCGTTGTTGCGGATTTCGACGCCTTCTTTCATCTTTTTGTCTTCGTCGGCGTGGGCTTCGGCTTCGCGCTGCATCCGCTCGACTTCTTCTTTGCTGAGGCCGCTGCTGCCGGTGATGGAGATTTTTTGCTCTTTCCCGGTGCCGAGGTCTTTGGCGCTGACGTGGAGGATTCCGTTGGCATCAATGTCAAAGGTGACTTCGATTTGCGGGGTGCCGCGTGGGGCTGGTGGGATGCCGTCGAGCTTGAAGTTGCCGAGCGTTTTGTTGTCTTTGGACATCGGGCGCTCGCCTTGGATGACGACGATTTCTACGCCGGATTGGTTGTCTGCATAGGTGGAGAAAATCTGCGATTTCCGCGAGGGGATGGTCGTGTTGCGGGTGATCATCGGCGTGGCGACTCCGCCTGCGGTCTCGATGGCTAATGTGAGCGGCGCAACGTCGAGGAGAAGCACGTCTTTTACATCGCCCTTGAGCACGCCGCCTTGGATGGCTGCGCCGATGGCGACGACTTCGTCCGGGTTCACGCCTTTGTGCGGCTCTTTGCCGATGATGGCGCGTGCGGTCTCGATGACCTTCGGCATGCGGGTCATACCGCCGACGAGCACGAGTTCGTTGATGTCCTTCTCGCTCATTCCGGCGTCTTTCATACAAGCGCGGGTCGGTGCGAGCGTGCGCTCGAAAAGCTTGTCGGTGAGCTGCTCCAGCTTCGAACGGGTGAGCGTCTTCTGGATGTGCTTCGGTCCGGTCTGGTCTGCGGTGATGAACGGCAGATTGATGTCGTATTGCTGCGAGGAAGAGAGCGCGATTTTCGCTTTCTCCGCTTCTTCTTTAATACGCTGAATCGCGTCGGGCTGCTTCGTGAGGTCGAGGCCGGAGTCGGCTTTGAACTCGGCGAGAATCCAGTCCATGAGCGCATTGTCCCAATCGTCGCCGCCGAGGTGCGTGTCGCCGTTGGTGGCCTTCACTTCGAAGACGCCGTCGCCGATTTCCAGCACGGAAATATCGAACGTTCCGCCGCCGAGGTCATACACGGCAATCTTTTCGTCCTTCGCCTTGTCGAGGCCGTAAGCGAGCGATGCCGCCGTGGGCTCGTTAATAATACGGAGCACTTCGAGGCCCGCGATTTTACCCGCGTCCTTCGTAGCCTGACGCTGCGAATCGTTGAAATAAGCGGGCACCGTGACGATGGCCTGGGTGATGGTTTCGCCGAGCTTTGCTTCCGCGTCGGACTTCATCTTCGCGAGAATCATCGCGCTGATTTCCGGCGGCGAAAACGTCTTCGTCTCGCCCGCGACCTGCACCTGGATGTGCGCGTCGCCATTCGCGGCCTTCACCACTTTATAAGGCACGCGCTTCAGCTCGTCCTGCACCTCGTCGAACTTGCGTCCCATGAAGCGCTTCACCGAGAAAATCGTGTTGGTAGGGTTCGTCACCGCCTGGCGTTTTGCGGCCTGGCCGACGAGACGTTCGCCCGTTTTGCTGAAAGCGACAACGCTGGGCGTCGTGCGTGCGCCTTCTGAGTTTTCAAGAACCAGTGGTTCCTGCCCATCCATGACGGACATACAGGAGTTGGTCGTGCCGAGGTCGATACCGAGGATTTTAGCCATAAAGTTGTTTATTTGAGGTGTTAAGAGTAACCGCCAAACCTCTTTGCAATCCCTGAGCCATCCGTCTAAAAATTCGCAATCAGTTTGAAATAAGCAGTTTAAGAAAATGCAGCCGTCTCGGTGGATGCGTCAAACTCGGCGAAGTGGCGCAATGTGCGCCAATCGAGTGCGCCACCGTGGCGCATATCGGGCTCTTTCTTTAGCCGTTCGTGGCACGGCGCTGGCTTATTCAAATGTAATGGAAACTGAGAAGCCTCTCGACGACACACGCTCGAAGGATAATCGCGAAATGCTCGCTCTTCGTTCTGCTCTGACGCAGGCGGCGGAGGTTGTCCGCCGTACCGAGACCCTCCTCGCGGCCGCCCGTAGCGAGGTTCTCGCGGAGAAGCACAAAGTCGCCCAGCACCTCGCCGAAGTTCTCAAAGAGCGCAACCGTGTTGCGAAATATCAAGCCGAGGCACTGAAAGAAAAAGAGCGAGCCACGAAATTTGAACGGGAATGGGTCAAGAGCCAGCAGGCTCAGGGAGCCGCCGAACCCAAGCGCGTTTCTAGTGACGACAAGGAATCAGCCCCAGCCGAAATCGGATTCGTAGGAGCGTTGAAGTTGGAAAAGCTAGAGCAGGAGAACAAGCGTCTCCGGGCTGCTGTGATCGAGCTTTACGACGAGTGCGATCAACTCCGTGCCGCAGCTAAAGCACCCCCTCGTCCCGTCACCGCCATGCCCATTATCGCGCAAGCGCTGGATAAAGTGCCGGAGGAGCGCCGCGGGATAGAAATCGAATACGACGTCGTCGAACCTACAAAGCGCGCCGAGTCGGTGTGAGCATTAAAGACCCGAGGCGTCAGTCTTCGGAGCCTGCTCTTCCATCCATTGTCGCGCCCGCTCTTTCTCCAGTTCTTGATGCTCCCTCGCACCCATTTGCGAGAGGTCGTGGTCGGAGTAGGTGATCTGCACCGTGGGCTTCCCCGATGCTTGATCGAACGTCCCGATTACGGAGACCAGTTCAGTCAAAATCGAGCGGTTTCCCTGCTTAAAAGTAACGTCTGTCGGGAACGGAGAATCGATCGGTCCACGCCGGACCTTAAAACTGGTCGTGGGCTTTGGCGGCGGAGTTGGCGTGGCGGTCTTCCCGTTGGCGATGATGGGCTGTTTTGGCGCCGGGGAGGACTGCTCAATGTCTTCCAGTTTTGGGAGGTATTTTTCTTTCAGAAGCGCAACGATGAGCATCGCTTCGCGCTGGGCCTCCTCCATCGTATCGAACGGTTTGCTCGTCGCGACGATGGAGACGATGCGGCCGCTCTTCGGCGTAGTAATCACCCGACAAGTCTGCATCGTGCGGAACGGCTTGGGCGCTGTGACGAAGTAGAAAATCGTGTCACCCACTCCACCCGCCGCCTTCACGGACGCATCGGGCACGAACACGTCTCCAAGACGAAAGCCCATCGCGGCTTCAATCTTTTCCTCCGCCGCGCCATGCGCCGACGCGGCGAGCAAAAGACCGGCGATGCACAAACTCCAAAACGATCGCAACATACCGCTGACATTGGCTGGGAATGTGGGATTTGCAAAGCGGAGTTTGGCTTGTAGCGTCCACACGATGCAAAGCGCCGCGCAAAGACGAGCCATCCTGCTCTTCGTAAAATATCCCGAGCCCGGCCGTGTGAAGACGCGGATCGCAGCAACCGTCGGCCCGGAAAAAGCGGCTCTTATTTATAAAAAGCTCGTCGCCCGCGTATGGTCTCAGTTGCCCGCAGAAGTCGAAGTCACCGTCTGCTACGACCCGCCGGAGCGCGACGGGGAAGTCCGCGCATGGCTGCCGCGCGCCGCCCGCTACCAACCGCAAGTTGCGGGCGATCTCGGCGCTCGACTGCGAGTTGCGGTCGATAGTGCTTTCGCGGATGGAGCGGCGCGAGTCGCGGTGATCGGAAGCGATTGCGTTGAGCTGACCCCGGAGGTTTTTGCGCAAACGTGGGATGCCTTGGATCGCTCCGAAGTCGTCCTCGGTCCCACCCACGATGGCGGCTACTATCTCGTCGCTCTGCGCAGGCCGATGTCCGCGATTTTTGAAAACGTCCGCTGGAGCACCGAGCACACTCTCGCCGACACGATCGCACAGGCGGGGACTGCTCCAGTTCACCTTCTCCCGATGCTGAACGACGTGGACACCTACGAAGATTGGCTGGCGTCGCCCTTATTTTCTGCTGTCGTGGTGCGATCAAAACTAGAAAGCACTGTGCGATCAAAAGTAGAAAAGTGATGGGGTGAACAAAAAATCCCTTGGCGCGACCGAAGGTAGGCG
>JAYTMG010000098.1:0-2334 GCA_043728745.1 Verrucomicrobiaceae bacterium | reverse complement strand
GACGGCGGAATGAGCGTCTCTTTGATCGCATCGGTGTGGATGCGGTAGTTGATCTTGGCGAGGGTGCGCTGGAGGTTCCACCCGAGCTGGAGACGGTCGTTTTCGTCGTCCTTGAGGCGTTGGAATTCGACGATCAGGTAGAGCTTGAACTCCGATGAAATCCAGGAGGCGAATTCAAAGGCGATATCGCGGTGCGCGTAGGTGCCGCCGTAGCGACCCGATTTCGAGGTGATCCCGATGGCTTGGGTGCTCTCAATCCACCGCTGCGGCGAGAGGACAAAATAGTTGGTGCCCGCCTCATTTTTAAACCTCTCGAATTCGAGAGGTTTAAAACCCGGATTGCACAGTTTTTCCCAAAGCCCGAGGAACTCGATGGTGGTGCGGCTGCGCATCCAGTTGTTGATGATGGCAAAAGGCTCCTGCGAGTTCCCATATCGAACGATGTCGGTCAGAGAGAGGTAGTCCTGATGATTCCGATTCAGGACAGCGATGGTCACGCCTTGAACTTCGAACGTGGCTTTGCTCATAGCGGGGAATTTTGAGTGCTGCGAGTAGCGCGCGGGCGCGGCCCGAACATCGAAGCCATGAAGTCAGCCACAGGCGTCGCGGTGAGGAACTGCCCGAGTTCCTCCTGGCAACTTCTAGAGTTTTCTATGGCCGCGAGTTTCAAGCTCCGCAGAGTGGCTGTGCTTTGTAAAGATGCGCAACGGCGCGGGGCGGTGGCCTCAAAGCCGAGGTTGGCGGGGCTGGTGTCTTTTGTGGGCTTCGCTTTCGGCGGCATATCGAAGGGTCTAGGGGGGCTGCTTTACGATTGCAAGGAGGGCAGCCGATTTATCGCCGAGAGATTGAGCAAATCACCCGGCACTCGCGCGATTCTACGGTCAGCGCGCGTGAGTGGAAAGTGACACAGGCTTTCTTGTGCTTGCACGAGGCCTCGTCCTTTCTCTCAAGATGCGGGGCAGACCTGCCGCTATCCGAGAAAACACCGACCAAGCATCGCCTTGCGCTTTCTGCTCCGACTCTCCATGAAGTCCGCATGATGCGTATTCCACTCACAGTTATCGCCATGACCGTTGCGGCACTCGCTGCGGATGAATTTGTCGAATCACCCGACCACGTCGAGAAACCGGACGTTCCGAAGGGCGTCCTCACCAAGATGGAGCCTTGGAAATCGCAGGTCTTCGAGGGCACGACGCGCGATTGGTGGGTGTATGTCCCGGCGCAATACAAGGCCGATGGTTCGGCTGCGGTGATGGTTTTTCAGGACGGCCACGATTACACCGGGCCGAAAGGAAGTTGGCGCGTGCCGACGGTGTTCGACAACCTCATCGCGAAGGGCGACATGCCGCCGTGCGTCGCCATTTTTCTGAATCCCGGACACATGCTCAAAGAGGGCGAAAATGTTGCCGACGTGAAGTGGAAAGCGAACAATCGCTCGCTCGAATACGACAGCCTCGGCGACCGATATTCGCGTTTTCTTTTGGAAGAGATTCTTCCCGAGGTGGAAAAGAAATGGTTGCTCACCAAGAACCCTGACATGCGTGCGATTTGCGGCGCGAGCAGCGGCGGCATCTGCTCATTTACCGTCGCGTGGGAACGCCCGGACGCCTTCCGAAAAGTGCTCTCGACGATCGGTAGTTTCGTGAATCTGCGCGGGGGCGATGCGTATCCTTCGATGATTCGCAAAACGGAGCGCAAACCACTGCGAGTGTTCCTCGAAGATGCGAGCGGCGATCTCGATAATCCGTTCGGCAACTGGCCGCTCGCAAATCAGCAGATGAACGCCGCGCTCAAATACATGAAATACGATGTCCGCTTCGATTACGCTGAAGGCTACGGGCACAACTCAAAGCACGGCGGCAGCATTTTCCCGGAAGCATTGCGCTGGCTTTGGCGGAAATAACGATGAACCGTTTTTTCAGGCAACTCGGTCCGATCGTCATCGCAATCCTCGGCGGGCTTTGTAGCTCCCACGCGGCTGAGCCGATGCTGGAAAAAAACGACGTTTTTCCCGCGGGCATGAACGGCATCGCGCGATACCGCATCCCCGGAATCGTCGTCACTCAAAAAGGCACCGTGCTTGCGTATTCCGAGGCGCGGAAAAACAGCAGCTCCGATTGGGGCGAAATCGAAATTCACGCACGCCGCTCGGTCGATGGCGGCAGGACTTGGGAGCCGGCCAAACCCATCGCGCACACCGCAGAACGCATCGAAGGAAATCCCACCAAGGCAGTTGGCGGCGAAAGGGAACAGACCGTGAACAATCCCGTCGCCATCATCGATCGCGAGACGGGAGCCATCGAGTTTCTCTACTGCGTGAATTACGCACGCTGC
>JAYTMG010000097.1:0-11908 GCA_043728745.1 Verrucomicrobiaceae bacterium | reverse complement strand
GGCGAGCTGACGCGCAAACCGGTAAATGTAGCCACGCGATTTTTGCTCCCTCTTGTGTTTATGCGGGGTCCCGGTCGATGAAGCGGGAAGTCAGGTTAGGCCCGGCGCACTCCCGTGCGGAGGATCAGTTGCACGGCGCTATCGTTGAGATGGTAAGTTGCGGCTCCGCTTTCCGGACTGCCGGGGTTCCATCCGGTTTCGCGCAGCCTGTTTTCCAGCGCGCTGCCGTCTTCCTCGATGTCGAGGTGGATGAACTCGCGCTCCATCAGTGCGCCGGTGCTGCGAAAGGCAGCGTCCACTGGCGCGATGGTCAGTTCCTTTAGCAGCGGTAGTAGCGATTCGCGGAAGCGGACTCTGGGGTTCATCGGGAGTTTTAGGAGGGTAAAGGCTCGTCAGATTTTCCAGCCAACTTGGAGACAACGAACGATGGCACTAATGCCCACAGAGCGAAGCACAGAGGGAACCACGCGAGCGTGTGCGCCAGTCCCAAGATGCCGTCCTGCTTGCTGAAAAAACCGTCCAGTTTTCCCACGAGAAATGTGGCGATTCCGATGCAGAGTGCAGCGGCGAGACTCGTGCAGAATCCGAACCCGAAGACCACGGCCTTCTTCAATTCGCCGCGACTCACGCGGGCCTTTAGCCGGTCCAGTGTGATGGCCTTGAGGCGAAAATAACCCTTCAGCGGGAGAAGCGTGAGGACGAGCGGCCAGAGGATGAGCGCAAAAAGCACGAAGGTGATCGGTTTCTCACCCGTCTTTTGAAAATGGAAGAGCAACCCGCTGCAAGCGAGCCACGTAGCGGCAAAATGTCCTGTGCAAAACCAACGCATATTACTGGCAATTATAGCAGCTATAATGCCAGCGCGAGCTGGTCATTCCGCGCTCAAGCGGCTGATCTGCTTCCCAGTTTCCTCCAGCCCGTCGAGCGAGCGCAGCACGCCCTGTTTATCGAATATCCACACAGTCGGAAGCGAGTTGATGCCCAGCGAGCGAATCAGCGGGCTTTCCCAAATTCTGCCATCCCAACCCACTGTGATCGGAGTTTTCTGTTGCCGAAGAAATGCCGTGAGGGGAGCCTTTTCCTTATCGAGGCTGATGCCCACCCACTTCACCGCGTCGTTGTCGCTGAGGCGTTCCTTCAGCTCGGGAAACGTCGCGCGCGATGGTGCGGACCATGTGGCGAAAAACATCACGACGACGACTTTTCCGCGTTGCGATTTCATATCGAAATTCGCGCCGTCGATGCCGGAGAAATGGAGGCCGAGTGGTTTATTTACAAGGGCGAGTCGTTTCCGATCGTCGGCAAGTTGCGCCTTTAGTTCCGGCTCCTTTGCGAGCTTTTCGGCGTCGGAAACCAGAGCGGCTTTCGTCTTCGGGTCGGACTCGAAAAGCGTCGCCACTTCGGCCAAGACTGCGGCGAGCCGACGGTCTTCAGGGTAGCCCTTTTGGAATTTTCGCGCCGTTTCCAGCATAGCGTTGCGCTGCTCCGGTGAGGGACGCTGGCCCTGTAGTCGCCGCATCTGCCGGGACAGCCGCGCGTACTCTAGCTCGGCGCGCTGAGGGCCAGTAGCGATGGTTTCCAGCTCATCGAGGAGGCGTCCAATTTCTGCGGGCTCCGGCTCGCCGATGAGTCGCGCACGAATGTTCATTGCGCGGGCGAGCCGCAGTTTCGCCTCGAAAAAATTGGGGTCCTTCGGGTGTGCCGCGATGAATGCGCGGAGGGATTTTTCCTGCAATTCGTTGTGTGTAACGGCGACGCGATTCGCGTCGGCCTCGGTTTTTGGCACGACGGCAGGCCCGGCATCGAGCTTGGTGATCCCTGCCCAGTCTTCCTGGGGCGACCCGGCAAAAGCAGTGCAAAACGAGATGGTAAGAAATAAAAAGGTGGCGCGAAGCATCCCGTGAATCATGCAGTTCCGGGCGAACGGTGTCGCGCAGAATATCGGTCCCTCTGCGTATTGCACGCGGGCGGCGAGAACGCGGGGCGTTGCAATCCGGCGGGCATCGGCGTTTAGTGGTGCTGTGCTGAAAATGACTCTCTCACTCATATTGACGTGCTTCACCGCGCTCGCGGCTCCGATGCCGCTTGCCACGGCACTGGCGGAAGACCGCGTAAAGGCACAGATGTCCGGGAATGGTCGCGATTCTATTTCGCTGCGACTGAACAACACCGCTGCCGATCCACTTTCGATTTCGATTCCGGCAGGCTCCGTGTTTGTCGGCGAAAACGGTGAGCGCCAGATCGTCCTTCGCGACCTCGACGCAAAGCTGGAGGCGAACGGAGAATCCGATGCCGTGCTCCCCGCCGCAGCGCTGTCGTCCAAGAACACCGCCACGCAGCGCACGCTCAAGCCTGCACGGGACGGCGAACCTCGTCTCGCGGGACTGCTGCCCCTTTTTGCGAAGCAAAACGACCTTCCCAGGCCGACCGCGCAACTAGCCGTTTTCATCGCGCTGGAGGATATAAAATGGGAGGCTTGGACGCAGTGGCTCGTCTCCACACGCCCGCCGGGAAAAGAAGCGCAGCCCGTCTCTCCCGCAGAGGTCGCGCAAGCGGTCGATGGCCTCGGTTTGGTGAAACTATCGAACCCGCCCAAGCCGCCCGCATTGCTCGCCGATGAAGCGCTGAAGCGGCTCGCGCTGCGAAATCCGTGGGCACGGGCAAAGGCGATGGCGCTCTACGGCATGACGGTGGACAACGCTCTCACGGGAGACCCCGCGCTGCCGCCGGACTTGAACCAACTCCTTCATACGTCGCCGAACGACAACTGCCCGATTTGCCGCCAGCGGCAGAAAATGCAGCCCGATTTTTAATCGCGGATTTTTGCGCTGATGGGCGCGCTCGTTGTCAGACGTTTTTCCGCAGGGCAGTGATCGAGTTTTCAAAAAAGAGACTTCTTCCGGTGCATTCCGCCGGAAACATCCGAGAGGGAATGCACCATGATGAAAGCGTCCCGGTCGTGCTCTTTCACGATCGTTTTCATCTTCCCGATCTCCAGCCGCGTAACGACGCACATCAGGATTTCTTGCTCTGCGCCGCTCACGCCGCCACGGCCTTTATAGACGGTGAGACCTCGCCGCAGTTCGTTCGTGATGGCCTGCCGGATAGCCTCGCTTTTCTCCGACATGATCGTGATGGCGGTGAACTCCTCCAGACCATGCAGGATGAAATCGAGCGTCTTGGACGCTGCGAAATAAGTCAGGATGGAATACAGCGCAGACTCGGCACCGAGGAAGAAAGCGGCCGTGAGAAAGATCGCGATATTGACGCCAAGAATCACATCCGCCACGCGAAGGATGCTGACCTGACGGCAAATAATCAGGGCGGCGATCTCGGTGCCGTCCAGCACCGCCCCTCCGCGAATCGCGAGCCCGATTCCCGCGCCAAGAAAAAACCCTCCGAATACCGCAGTGAGTAGTTTGTCCGGCGTGACATCGGGAAACGGCACCGTCGCAAGACACACCGCCAACCCTCCAATCGCCAGCACGCTGCGCACCGCAAATGCCGGTCCGATGAGGCGATAACCCACGGCGATAAAAGGGAGATTAATCACCGCGATCAAAAGGGGCAGCGGCCAGCCGACCACACTCGAAATCAGCATGGAGATTCCCGTCACGCCCCCGTCGATAAACCGGCTTGATAACAGGAATCCATGAATGCCCATCCCGGCGGAAAAAACCGCGAGGACAATGAGCACAAAATTTCTCAGTTCGCGTTTCCAGTATTTCACAATCCGATTTTAAGACAGCATCATGGCTCCGCACAGCATTATTGCCGCACGAACGAAGTCCTCAGCGTTTCGCGCCGCTTCCCCGGCATCTACCGAGAGGACCTCCGCAGAACTTCGGACGCGTTTAAGGGCATCCGAACTGAAAGACCGGGCGAATGGTTTGCGCACTCGGAGGTCGCCTTGCGGGGCTGTGCCGGGTAACAATCGTGCGCCTTTATGCTGAATCTCGATGCTTTACTGGAAACAAATTTAATCCCGGATGGACTGGTGCGGGCGGGTATTCGCCGTCTTTTAACGGGCACACTCAAGGAGCACAAAAAGTCGGGCGTCGAGGAGCAGCGGGCGGCGCTGCTGGCGTACGTCGCAGATTTGAAGACGCGAGGGATCGCAGAACAGACGCAAGACGCGAACATTCAGCACTACGAAGTGCCGACGCAGTTTTATCAGCTCTGCCTCGGGAAGCGGCTGAAATACAGCTCCGGGCTCTGGACGGATGATGTGACGACGCTTGATGCCGCCGAGGAGAAAATGCTCGCGCTGACTTGTGAGCGAGCTGCGCTTGCGGACGGTCAGCGCATTTTAGAATTGGGATGCGGCTGGGGTTCGCTCTCGCTTTGGATGGCGGAGCACTACCCGCAAGCGCAGATCACGGGCGTGTCAAATTCGCGGACGCAAAAAGCGCACATCGACGCCGAAGCGGCGCGCCGCGGGCTGGGAAATCTGACGATCATCACCGCCGATATGAATGGGTTCGAAGCGCCTGGGGAATTCGACCGGTGCGTGAGCGTCGAGATGTTCGAGCACATGAAAAACTACGAGGCGTTGATGGGGAAAGTCGCTCGGTGGCTGGTGCCGGGCGGACGTTTGTTCGTGCATATTTTCACGCATCGGGAATACGCGTATCACTACGTGGACAAAGGCCCGAGCGACTGGATGACGCGTTACTTTTTCGCGGGCGGGCAGATGCCATCGGACGACTTGCTGCTGTATTTCCAAGGGGACTTGCGAATCGAGGAGCATTGGTGCGTGAACGGGTCGCACTACCAAAAAACGGCGGAGGCTTGGCTGCAAAACATGGACGCGCACCGGGCGGAGATCTGGCCGCTTTTTGAGGCGACCTACGGTGCCGAGAACGCAAAACGATGGTGGGCCTACTGGCGCGTTTTCTACATGGCGTGCGGGGAATTGTGGGGATTTCGCGACGGGAACGAGTGGCATGTGTCGCACTATCGCTTCCGAAAACCGGGTTGCGAAGCGTAACGGTTGTTATTGTCGGGACTGCTGCTAACGTGCTGGTCTATGACGCCTACACAGCAAGGTTCCATGCGGCTTTTCCGCTTTTCCGGCATCACGGTCTTTCTTCATTGGTCGTGGTTCGTCGTCGCGATGTGGACTTTTCAAAACCGCACCGGGCTCTATTCGTCAATGGTTTGGAACGCCGTCGAATACATGGGTCTTTTCGTGATCGTTCTGATGCACGAATTTGGCCATTCGCTCTCCTGTCGGCAAGTCGGCGGGCGCGCAGATCTGATCGTCCTGTGGCCGCTCGGCGGAGTCGCCTACGTCGCTCCACCTCCGCGCCCCGGCGCGACGCTGTGGAGCATCGCCGCAGGGCCGCTGGTAAATGTGGCGCTCATTCCTGTCTTCATACTCGCACAGAAGTTCACGCTCGGGAATCCATCGATCTCGGACGACACATCCACCCTCATCCAACAACTCGCGCACATCAACCTCGGGCTGCTCATCTTTAATGTTCTGCCCATCTATCCGCTCGATGGCGGTCAAATCCTCCGCTCGCTGCTGTGGTTTGTCATCGGCCCCGTGAAAAGCCTGCTCGTGGCGACTTTTATCGGCTTCCTCGGGGCTGCGGGCCTCGCGTATCTCGCACTTGAGTGGAAATCCATCTGGGTCGGCATCATGGCGGCGTTCATGTTTATGAACTGCCGCGCTGCATGGAATCACGCGCGAGCGATGTCTGCGCAAATGGACCTCCGTTAAAAAACTGATAATCCGATTTTAAGGGTTGTAGCTTTTCTCTGAATCCGAACGTATATTGTAATCTTTTCCATCTGATGTCCGAACTTCCGAATCTCAAGCAATCCACCCTACGACGCGCACTCATCCGCCTCCGCCAGTGGTTTGATTCCGATTATTTTCCAGGCGGGCCGGACGCGGCCCGGGCAAAGCCGGACAAATTCGAGTGGCCGCGGGCGATCCCGTTTATTTTCATCCACGCAGGCTGTCTTTTCCTGCCGCTGGTCGGCTGGAGTTGGACTGCCGTTGCAGTCGCCGCAGCGCTTTACGTGCTGCGAATGTTCGCGATTACCGGATTCTACCACCGCTATTTTTCACACCGGACATTTCAAACGAGCCGCATCGCACAATTCATCTTCGCTGCATGGGGTAACACCGCCGTCCAGCGCGGCGCGCTCTGGTGGGCTGCGGTTCACCGGCATCACCACAAGCACTCCGACGACGAGCACGATGCGCATTCGCCACGTCAGCGCGGCTTCTGGTGGGCGCACATCGGGTGGATGACGACATCGAAGAATTTCCCGACCGACTACGCGACGATCCGCGACCTCGCGAAGTATCCCGAACTCGTATTTCTCAATCGTTTCGACCTCATCGTTCCGGCGATTTTTGGCGTCGCGCTGTATGGCTTCGGCGCTTTGTTGAACTATATGTGGCCGAGCCTCGGCACATCCGGCGGGCAGATTTTCATCTGGGGCTTTTTCGTCAGCACCGTCGTCCTGCTTCACGGCACATTGTTCATCAACTCGCTCGCGCACGTCTGGGGAAAGAAGCGTTTCGACACCGAAGACGACAGCCGAAACAGCCTGACACTCGCGCTCATCACTCTCGGCGAAGGCTGGCACAACAACCACCACCGTTTCATGGCATCGGCCCGGCAAGGCTTTTACTGGTGGGAGATTGACATCACATATTACGTCCTGAAGGTTTTTTCGTGGCTCGGAATCATTTGGGATCTCAAGCCCGTTCCGCGCTCCGTCTATATCGAGGCGGGCGGCGAGAAGTAGTCCGCTTAGGCCGTCGCGGCGCGACCGGCAGGAGCAATGCACCGCGACGCCGTTTCGTTGCCGGCTCGTCACTGCTCCGCCCAGCCGAGGCGGATGACTTCCTTCCACTCGGCGGAAAGCGGGCTGTTTTCCAGTAACGCGCGGGCTTTCGCCGGGGACTCGTAGGCGGCGTTACGGATGATGTTCACTCTTGCGAGGTCGCGCTGCACGGGGTCGGTAATCCGGCTGAGCGTGGCCTCGGTTCGTTCGGGGAAATTGCGGTCCAGCAACCGAATCGCTGCGGCATACATCCGATCCCGGATGACCGGATCGGCGACGCCGTCTATCGCGGACTCCGTCTCTGCATTAAATCGCTGCGCCATGATGTTCCCGGCGATGGTGGCTGCCCGCGCGGCATCCGGGCCAGCGGGGACTAGCGCTATGATTTCGATCAGCTTTGCCGTGCTTGCTGCTTTCAGTGCCCGCCCTTGGACGTAGCTCGGAACCATTCTGCTGCGCTCTTCTTGTGAGATAGCATCCATCGCGCGGCGGGCTTCGTCGTTCGTGAGATTGTACAATAGTTGGGAGATGAGTTCGGTGCGGCCTTCGCTGGGCGGAAGGTTCAGCACGGCGGGGAGTTGTTCGTTCGACATACCGATGAAAAGCTGATTGGAGACATTGCTCCGGTCGGCGAGCAGTCCTTCACGATTTGCCCACTCGATTGCTTCGATTTGCTCCGCCTGACTCCC
This sequence comes from Verrucomicrobiaceae bacterium, assembly GCA_043728745.1. GTDB lineage: Bacteria > Verrucomicrobiota > Verrucomicrobiia > Chthoniobacterales > Chthoniobacteraceae > SXWH01. The sequence continues at coordinate 4,409 of JAYTMG010000097.1, read as the reverse complement.
GGCTTCGCGCCATGCGTGAATCATCTCGGGAATTGCAAATTTCCGTAGCGCCTCCGGCAGTGCCAGCGCCCATGCGGCGGCATTTTTTCCGCCGTTCTTGGCGGCGTTCGTGATGATGATTCCGGCGTCTTTCGGCGAAAGATTCGGCAGGAGCGCATCCACTTGCGCAAGCCCGGCGGAGGCGTCTTTTTTCACCCAGTTTCCCAACACATCACTCGCGGTCTCCGTCCACAGTTTCGGGTCGTTGATGAGGGCGAGCTTTGCAAATGCGGCGGCGGGCTCGGTCTTCGCCCATTCGCCGAGAGCGGCTTTCAGTGCGGATTCCCGCTTTGCGGCGTCGGTAATTTTCCCGAGTTCGATGATGCTGGCAGCGCGGTCCCCAGCGGCGAGTTTCAGCGCCGTTTCGGCGATGAGTTCGGAGCCGCCGGGTGTGAGCGGGAGTTTCATAAACTCCGCCATTGCGGCGCTGGGATTGGCCGTCGCCCACATTTCCGTGAGCTGCGAATCCAAATCTGGTCCGTAGAATTCGGAGTTTGTTCTTCGCCAGCGCATACAGACAAATGGACGCACCCACTTTGCTGCGCCAGCGGGGTCAATTTGCAGCCATCGGGCGAAGAGTGCGCGGCGGAGTGTGTCGCGGAACTCGCCGGGGATTTGCTCGGCGCGCTGGAGCAATAGATTGAGCTGTTCCGGCCCGATGTGCCCGATGGCCTCGTAGAGCCGCGCGGAGCGTTCAAGCGGGTTCACGATTTTCAAAGCGCCAAGTAGTCGCGCCGTCGAGTCGTCGTCGGATTCCACCGCGAGTGATTGCTGCTCGGGAGCCGTCGCAGTGGGCGTCGCGGGATAGGCAAGCAGCAGCGCTGCGGAGCGCTTTTTCACCGCCAGCCAAGAGCCTGCGGCAAAGCAGACGATGCCGACGAGCAGGGCGATGAGTGTGTGGAAAATGGCGCGTTTCATAGCCCGGAAAGTCGCTCGGTACGGACCACTTCATAGATGCCTGGCACGCTGCGCAGCCAGTGCTCCGCAGTCGTCCGGTCCTTCCATCGCCAGAAATCGTAAAGTGAAACGGCTGCGCGGGTTTTTTGCCAGCGGTCGTCTATTTGCTCCACCCACGCAGCGGCTTTGTCGGGCTGTTTGAGCGCGAGATTTACCACCAACGCGCGCGCTGCATTATCGCGCGCGGCACCTGCGGGGAATGCCTCGACCCATTGCTCGGCGGCGTTCAAATCCTCGCTGGCGAATTGGGAAACAACGGAGCGTAGCGCGGCATTTTGGCCAGCTCCGGCAGGGAGCGCAGCGGCCCAATCAGCGGCAGCGAGCACGTCGGTCTTTGCGAGGGAACCAGCAACGATCTGGAAGACTTTCGGATCATCGCCCGAGAGCATCCGAGTGGCCTCGTCCATTCGCCGCGACCACGTAAGCTGCTGAATCATCGCCGCTCGCGCAATCGCCGCTGTGTCGCCGCTAGGATGCGAGTCGAGCCAAGCGCGCGCTGCCGTTTCATCGGACACGATCCATTGCTCAAAGATGCGACTTCGCGGGTCGTTATCGCGCTCGATTCGAGGCCCGTTGAGCAGTGCCAGTGCGGCGGCGGGGTCTTTCCTTCCCAACGCAACGGCGACCTCGCGCTCCGCAATCACGCGCTGCTCTCCGGTGAGTTTCGCGATCCACGCCATTGCGCGTTCCGTGTCGCGCCCGGCGAGCCCGGCGGCGACTCGCTTTACAGTGGCCGAGTTCCAATTCTCCGCTGGTGTGTCTGCTACGACCTGTGCCGCGCCAACAGGATTTTGCTCAATGAGCCCGCTCAAAAAACTCTCGCGCTCGGACTTGCTCCACTGCGGATTGCGAGCGAGCGCATCAGCTATCGCATCTTGGCCGCGCTTCGCGAGCGATTGCCCGGTGTTCCATAGGAGAGCACCACAATCTCCGTCCCAATTTTGCTGTGCCGAACGAGCGAGGCCAAAGTCCGGATCGATAGCCGATCGCTTCATGTCCACAGCCGAAAGAACATACCTTTTATTCTCCTCAGGCATCAGCGCAATCAATGCCTCCGAGAGCTTGCCGTGTTCGACTCCGAGGGCCACGGCGGCTTGATACGCTAGACTCTTTCGGCGCGGCCCGTCTTGCATTGCCATGATGAAATCGTAGAGCGCCTGCGGCTGTTTCTTCGCCAGTACGGCCATGACTTGTTCGGGGATGTAGTCGCCGTCTTTCATCGTCCGGCTTAACTCCCCGAGCCGAGTCAACGCGCCGTGCGGGTCGAGCGTCAGCCACTTTTCCATCAAGGCAGCGAGCACCGCGTCGCGAGTATTTGAGGGGATTCCGTCGAACCTTTCCACCAGCGCCATGACACCCGCCCAATCCGCCGAAACCACAGACAGATCGTCCGGCCCGAGGGACTGCACGGCGAGCCACAAGTCGTGCTCCATGCGCAACGAATCGCCCTTTTTCTGCAACGCAGCGAGAAACCGCTCCGCCGCTTCGCCTTGGCGCGCGAGCTCTGCCGATGTGCCATCCAGAGCGCGCCGTTGCTCGATGGCCTGCGGCCCGGCGACGGGCTTCCACTGCCAGCCAAAGCCAGCAACCAGCCCGACGAGGCCCGCAGAGAGTGTGGAGAAAAGGAGGCGCATCGCCGCGACGTTTAGCGCACCGGGGCGGGGAGGCAACTTTATCCAGTGAAATCTCAGCGCTGAAGTTTGAGCCTCTTGATTTCCGATCGCGTTTGGTGCAATCTCATGCGCGATGAAAGCAACGAAGCAAAAGCCCAAGAGCACAATTCCGGAGCGCCCATCGCGACGGATGACACGCGCGCTCGCCGAGTCACGGGCTGTGAGTGGAGGGAAAGGTCAGTTCGACGGTGTCGCTTTTCTTCGCACTCTGAAGCGGTGATCCTATACGCGGACACATCGTGGTGGATCGCATACAAATGCGAAGATGATGCGGGACATGAAACTGCCGTCCGACTTTTTGACCTATGGCCGGATGCCGTGGTTGTTTGGACTCCGTGGCAGCGACTGGAGGTTTTCAACTCATTCCGGCAACTCGAACGGACCGGCATGATCTCAAGCGGGAAGGCAAGGCAGTTAATTCGGCTACTCGAACAGGAAGTGAAGCTCGGATACTGGCCTCACGTTGAGTTTGATTGGCTCGATGCGGTGCGCACCGCGTGCGAACTGAGCGCTGAGCTTGGCTTGAGTATCGCGATTCGTTCGATGGATTTGTTTCATCTTGCGGTAGCGATTGAAGTAGGGGCGGACGCGATTCTGACACTCGATGGTGATCAGCAGACGTTCGCGGATGCTGCCGGGCTCCGTGTCGTTTCTCTCCACGCATAAGCACTCGCCAATCGCGGACGCGTTCCGATAGAAGGGCGGTCATGCTTTCAGTCGTCATCCCGCTCTTCAATGAGGAAGACAATATCGCGCCGCTCCAGGCGGAACTCGCCACTGCCCTCGCGGGGCGGGAATACGAACTCGTCTTGGTGGACGATTGCTCCACGGATAAAACGCTGGAGCGCATCGTGCGCGGCCCCAATGTTCGCGTGATCGCTTTTGCAAAAAACACCGGCCAGAGCGCCGCGATGTATGTGGGCTGCAATGCAGCAAAGGGCGACATCATCGTCCTGCTCGACGGCGACCGCCAGAACGACCCGAACGACATCCCGCTCATGCTCGCAAAGCTCGAAGAAGGCTACGATCTCGTCTGCGGCTGGCGCGTGAAACGGCAGGATAATTGGTCGAAGAAAATCAGCAGCCGCATCGCAAATTTTGTCCGTAGCCGATTCACGCGCGACGGCATCCACGACACGGGATGCTCGCTAAAAGTCATGCGGACGGTGTGCCGGGAATCGCTGTTCCTTTTCCGCGGGATGCACCGCTTTATCCCCGCGCTCGTGAAAGGGCTCGGCTACAGAATCACCGAGATGCCCACGAACCACCGCCCTCGCGTGGCAGGCGTGAGCAAATACGGATTTGGCAGCCGCGCGGTGAAAGCGACGTGCGACATGTTCGCAGTCCGCTGGTTTCTTTCGCGGCAACTTCAGATTCGCACCCGGCAGGATTCGTAATCGCGAACAGGTGTGATTAAAAGTGGAACGTAGCACAGGCGTCCCGCCTGTGGGGCCATTGGGCGTCCCGCCCGATGCAACAGGCGGGACGCCTGTTGGCCCCACAGCCGAGACGGCTGTGCTACGTTCGCGTTGCGCCCTTCTCGCTCATTCCACTTTTAATCACACCCGGAGGGAAAGTAGCGTAGCTTTGGCTGGCGCAGCCGCCTTAAGCGGACTAGATAGGATTCATGAACTGCAACGATCATTCATTCCTCGGACTTGGCGCGGAGGCGCGGCAAGCGGTGACCCGCCGCACTTTTCTCGCGCGCTCGGCCGGCGGTCTGGGGATGGCGGCGCTCGG
>JAYTMG010000096.1:0-10632 GCA_043728745.1 Verrucomicrobiaceae bacterium | reverse complement strand
GTGCGGTGCCTCCGCCGTCTGCCGAAAGTCTCCATGTGTCGCCGTAGCTGAACGTCAGGATATTTGCGTCGAATGGCGGCGGGAGCTGGATGGCTACGGGTTCGCCGCTGTTGTCAAGGTTGCCGGTGTAGGTGCCTGCGACGACTGGCGTGTTGCCGTATCGACTGCGGAATTTCGTGAGGTTTTTTACGACGACGATGCTTTCGCCCGCATTCAGCGTGGTGGGCGCGGTGAATGTAAACGTGACGCCTTGCACGAACTTCACGCCTTGCAGTTGCAGCGCGGTGAGGCCGATGTTGGTGAGTTCGACGTATTCAAAATCCTGTCCGCCGAGTGCGTTGAACATGATTTCCGAGATGCGTAGTCCGCGCAGGAGTGCGAGGGCGTTTGCGTCGGTCGTCGTGTTGGCGAGGCCGGCGGTCGGGAGTTCGTATTGCGTGCCGCCGATGCCTTGCGACCAATCGCTGGTTTGCTGGAAAAACTGCACGGTGTCTTGCAATGCGCCGGTCGCGCTGAAAAGCGTGATGTCGTCTTGCAGGTCGCTGAGGTTGAACGACAGGCGATTTCCTCCGCTGCCGTCGGCGATGATTTTCAGGTAGCCGTTTGCGTCGATAAATGTGAGCGGTGGGAAGACGTGCAGCATCGGTGCTCCGGCGCGGTTGTCGCTGATTCGCAAGCCGCTGAGATCAACTGGGAATGCTTGCGAGTTGCTGAGTTCCACCCAATCGCTGTTGTAGAGCACGCTGCCGCCAGTGAACCATTCGCTGATGCGGATGCCGGTTTGGTCGGCGTTGGCGAGCCAGGTGTTCGCCGTTCCGAGTGTTGGCGTGCCGAGTTTCCACGCGAGTGCATTATCAAAGGTGACGCGCCCGATTGTTTTGTCGGCGATTTGTGCGCCAAAAACCACGGAGTCTCGCTGAGTCGCACCTTGGTAGAGCAGCACGGAGTCGCCGTCTTTATCGAGGCCGAGCAGGGCGCTGGAAAATACAGCATATCCACCGGCTGGGATGTTCGTCGTGGGCAGCGGATATTTCGCGGGAACGAGCGCGTCATCCGTGAGCGACCATCCGGCGAGCGTGACGGGCGTGGTGCCGTAGTTGTGCAGCTCGATCTGGTCCGCGAGCGTCGCGCTGTTTGAGAGCACTTCGTTGATTCGGACGAGCGGCGCGACAGTCTCCACGGTCCATGTGCGGACGGTCGGCGTGGCTTGCGCGAAGCCGCCGATGGTGCGGGCGGGGTCGTTGTCCTGCCAGTTACCGGCCATGTCCTGACCGAGAACTTCGAGGGTGTGCACGCCGGCCGTGAGGCTGCTGAGAGCGATGGTGGATTGGCGGACAGTGGTCGCTCCGCGCACGAGCAGTCCGCCGGCACCGATTTGCACCGGAGCGCTCCATGTGCCGCCGTCGAGCCGCCATTTATAAGCAACGAGTCCGGGCCCACCGACGGTAAAGTTCGCTGTGGTCTGGTCTGTCGCGCCAGTGGGTCCACCGACGACGTAGGCCCACTCGGGGATATCGGCACCGTAGTCGAAGCCGCCCGGTGCCCGCCGGCGAGCGGCGGAGTGAGGAGCGAGCGCGTAGTTCTCCGCCGCCGCATTTACAAAGCTCGGAGCGCCCGCTTCGTTCGGGCCGAAGGTGCCAGCGAAGAATCCGCCGGGGTGATTCGGGCCGACGACGGGGTCGCCGATTCCATCGAGCAGGTTGTGGAAGAACTCAATCTGCGTGGTGATGTCGTTCACGTTTGTGATGCCGCTGCCGGGGTCCGAGTCGCGGGTATCGGGCCGACTGAAGATGTGCGGCATGTTGCTAAAAATGTTGAATCCCGTGTAAGCACCATCGCCGTAAGTCGGAGAACCGCCGTCGCCCGCGATGTAGAAATTAATCGGAGCGCAGATAACGAATTGGGTCACGGTAGAACCGACTGAATTAAAGTCTGCGTGCAGGTTTGCGACGGTGTTGTGCTCGAAAATCGTCGCGGTGTTCAGCTTGCAGTTAATGACGTGGTCAAGGTCGTAGCAGATGTTCCGCGCGACCATGATTGTGGTGCCGGAGCCCTTGTCGCCGGAGCTGATGGCATTAGAATAGCCGGTATCGTTTGTCCAAAAATCCTTCGTCGCGTTTTCGAGGATATTTGAGGCGATGTACGCGTCGCCGCCGAGGTCAATATGCTCATCGCCAGCGAGGCCACGGAAGTGGTTAAAGCGGCAATCCAGCATGAACTGGCCATTGCTCTGAAAGTTTGTCACGGCGTCGCGAGCGGCCCACCGCCCGCTATCGGCGTCGAATACATCTTGGTGTCCACGATTGCCGTTGAATTGATTATAATAGACGCGCCAGTGTCCATTGAGCGGCAGTCCATTTGGGAAGTTCACAGCGTTCACGCCGAGCACTTCCGCATCGGTGGTTGGAAATTCCACTTTCAGCGGCTCCATCCGATTGTCGGCGGCGGCAAGGAAATCGGTCGTTGGTTCTTCGATGCGCCCAAGCACGGGGTCGAAGATGAACATGTCCGGGAACGTGCAGCGCACGACGGTGAGCTTGCTGTTTCTACCATAGAGCATGCGCAGATGCGTGCCTGCAAATGTGAGCCCTTCCGCGTGGCCCCAAGAGCGAATGAAGCCAAGCGAGCCGTAGTTCTCATCGGTCTGCGGGTCAGTTCCCTGCGCGTTGATGAAGTCGGCGTATTTGATGATGTTTTCCTGCGTCATTGAGCCGACGACGCGGATGCCGCCCCATTTCGGTGGGCCTGTTTGAGTGAGCAGTTTGATCGGGTCCGCATCGCCCGCCGCGACGGTGCCGGGGACATGCGAAAAGGTAACGCGTTGGTCGGCAGTACCGTTCACGACGAGTCGGCCATTCACGGTGAGTCGGACGTTTTGATCGGCATACACCGCCGTACCAGGGCCGATATTCAGCGTAGTGCCGACGGGCACTGTGGAGTTTGCCGTCACTCGGTAAGGACCGCCTGCTGCGGTCCAGTTCACGAGCCCACCGCTCGGTGCGCCGCCGCCAAAATACAGCGCGCCCATGTCGCCGCGCGTCGTGTCGGGGTCGGTCGTCGCTGGGTCGCCGGTGTCGCGGCAGGGCGATGCGCTGGTGATGCGGTAGTTGATGCTGCCCGCCGTCGTGCTGACGAAGAGCGGGTTGGCAGTGATGTTGCCCGTGCCGGGCCATACGAACGACGAGTAGTCGAGCAGCGCAGTGTCGCTGTAAGTCAGCACGCTGTTCGCGGCGGAATACGGCGCATCCACGAGCACCGGAGCTTGCGCGATGACGATGCAGTTTTTCGCATTGATGGCGAGAATCGCGGCGGCGTTCGATTGGCCGGATTTGTTCTGCGTGTAAAAGCCCGTGCTCGGCGTATCCGCATCCGGCGAACTCGGCGGGACGCTGTAGCCCCACGGCGCGAGGGTCGTGTCGTGGTTCTCGCTCACGATGGTGACGAAGTTCGCCGTGACCGTGCGCGTGTCTGCGTTCTGCGATTTCGGCACGATGGCTTTGTCGCAATTGATGATCATCGTCCGAGTGATCGTGAGGTCGTTGTTCAGCAGCGACATTCCTTTATCCCAGCCTTCGCGCAGGATGCTGTCTTCCACGACGAGAGGCCCGCCGAGTCCGTCAAACACATCGTCGCCGCAACGCGCAAACACCGAGCGGCGCATCACGACGCTGCGGCCCGCGCTGTTGTGGATATACATGCAGTCCTCGTCGTCCGGCGTCGCGGAAGTCGCCTCGCGGTAGTCGGGCAGGATGCGCTGGATGTTCGTATCCTCGACTAAAAGCGCCGCGTTATTCTCCAACTCCGGCCCCGTGATCATGCGTTCGATGAGCGAGCGGCGGATGTTTAAATCGAGCGTGCCGCTTGTGTAGATGGCCTTCGCCGGGCCGTCCGCGAGCACGCTGTCGTTGAGATCCAGCGAACTACCAGTGAGCCGAATCATCGGCCCGCGTCCCGTATGCCCGACGCCAGTCGTATGGCCTGCGTGGTTGAGGAAAGTGTAGTTCATCGTGCTCGGCTGCGCGGCGGAGAAGACGAGCCCGCCGAAGCGGTCCGTCGCATTGAAAGCGGTGATCGTGACCGGCGCGGCGAATGTGCCGTTCGAGTTCAGCGTTCCGTTTACCGTGAGCGTGGAGCCAGCGGTGCTGCCGTTCGTCGCGTCGCCCGCCATGAGGATGGTCGTGCCCGCCGCGATATTCAGCGTGGTGCCGACGGGGACGGTGGTGTTGCCGGTGATGTTGATGATGCCGCTCCAGTTCACCGTGCCTGCGGCGAGTGTGCCGCTCACATTGGTCATCGTCGGCGTGGCGGTGAGTGAGGTCAGCGCCTTTGCTGCGGTAAAGGTCGCGTTGGGCGTGGCGATGCTGCCATTGATCGTCAGATTTCCCGGATCGGAAGACGCCGGGAGGCCGAGCAGCTCGCAGTCGAAGCTGAGGTCGCCGCTGTTGGTGAGCGGCGAGGCGAGGTAGTAATTGTGAACTTCTACCGCGAGCAAGTTATCGCCCGTGGTGAGCAGGCCGATGAACGCCGAGATGTCGAAAGTATTAATCCCCGACTCCGCTGCGCCGCCGCGGTTTGAGGATGCGGACGTAGTGATCGTCGGGGTGCCTGCGGGCATGTTATCCACATAGACTTGGGTGCCGTTGAGGTAAAAGACCGCGCCATCATCCACGACCGCCTTAATCTGGAGCTGGGCGATGGTCGGCACCGTGGCGAGGTTGAACTTTTTACGGAAATAAAACGCCCGCCGCGTATTCGGGGCGTTCGTCGGCACGTTTGCAAGCGTCTGCCGTTCGTCGCCATCGCCCGCTCCGGCTTGGAGGAAATTGTTGATCCAAGTGCTGTCATTAAACGCAAGGTCCGACTTCCAAGTCGCCGCTGGCTCTGCGCCGCTGTCGAGCATCCGCCATTGCGCGGGGTTGATCGTATTGGGCGCCGCCGCCGTCCCGCCGGGCGCGATGAACTGCGTATTCGCCCCTCCGCTGCCGCCGCCGATGGTCACAAGCGCGGAGCCGACTCCATTATAAAGAGGGATGCTCGGCAGCGTGACGCCCGCCGCCGCCGTGGAGAGATTCACAGTGCCATCCCACAGCGAACGGTCCAGCGCTCCTGCGCCATCCAGCACATCCGCACGCACGAGGAATGGCTTGCCGGGGATGTAAGTCGCCGGAGCCGTGATGCGCAGCGAGCCCGCCGTGATCGTGCCCGCGACGTTAGTGTAAGTCGCCACGATAGGTTGAAAGAGAACGTCCACCACGTAAGTCTGCAACACATTGCCCGTGCCGTTTGGCGCGTCCCAAAACTTCGTCGTCACGCGGTTCAAGCCGGGGTGCAACACACTGCCGCCGCCCGCCGGGACTGCGAGGCTCCAAGTGCCAGCGGGTGTCCGATAATTCAGCGTTGCAGCCACGCCGTTCACCGTGATCGAATACGTCCGCGCCACATTAAACGCGCCGCTAAAAGTTGCCGAGCCATCGTTCGTCCGCTGATAGCCTTCTGCGCTCGTCGTCCCTCCGACAGCGATCGTCTGCGAATACGTCTGCGGGATTTGCGAAAGCACGTTGTTCCGCCGCGTCGTGACGTATGCCTTGATGTCGTTGATCGAGCGATTTTGCCCCACCAAATCCGTCGCCGGAACCCAACCCGTATAAAGCTGATCGATGATCGGATCGACAGTCGCGCTATTAAACCAAGTGTTCACCGCATCCAGCAACGCCGCGTAGTATTTCGGCACGAGTTCCGGGTGCGTAAAAAGACGATTCAACCCCGTGCCCGCAGTCGCTCGCGAGCCGGAAACCAGCGTATCGTAAGTGAACACACTGCCCGTCGCACCGCCCGTAGTCGAGCCGCCGTCGAACACCGTATCCAAATCGTGATGGATAAACCGGAAGCGGGTATCCACTAGCCCGCGATACATCGAAGCATCATCGCCGCGCCCATTATACAAGCCACCCTCGCGATTCCCCAGCAACGTATCCGCCGCGATGAAGCGGTAAAAATTATCCAAATCTAAAACCGCAGCCACCGCCGCCGGATACGCAGCATCCGAAATATTGGGCTGACCCGCCGGGCTACCCGTCGCTTTCGCACTCACGACCCGCGTGAAATTGATCAAATCCGAGTAATCGTTTGCCTGCTTATTCGTCTCCTTCACGTACGTGTCGCTGTAAGCCGCAGGATCCGTCCCTTCATACTCAAACTCACCGCTACCGAGATCGCCGGGAGGATTCGTCCCGCCCGTATCGTGATCATCCAGCCGATAGAAATTCCCCTCGCCATCGTTGGGATAATGCGACTCCGCCCAATCCCCGCCGCGCCCTTCCAGCAACGTGTAGCGGCCATACATCCGGGTTCCAGACTCCGCCAAATCCACGCCATTGACCCGCACTTTCACCACCGCCGCCTCCTGCGTCGCGAGGCCCGCGCGCTGCACGAGCACATTCCCGAGCGCCTGCAAATATCCATACTGGCAGTTGATCGCCAGCGAGCCGCGCCCGTTCCATTTATCGTCGCTGCGCAGCGAGACATGGTAATTATTCGGCGGCCCAAAAGCCGAGCCCTGCCCGCGATTGCGGAAGCCCACCGAGTAGCGCACTTTCACGCCCGTCCCATCGTGCGAAATGAGCGTCCCATTCATCTCCGCCGCCGAGTCCGAATCCGCGAGCACCGTGCCAATCGTCACCAGCTCATTCCGCTCCGCGCCCGTCATGATGAAGCGGAAAGTCTGATTGTCCGCCGGTGCCAAGAACGTCGCGTTTGCGTCGTAATTGTTATCCACTTGATAGAGCGCATTCGTCACCTGCCCGAAAGTCTCCGGCAAAACGCCCACATCGCTCGTCCGCGCAGGAGCAGGCCAAGTGCGAGTATTCGTCCCATCCGTAGCCGAGATATACCACTCCACCACCGCGAGATTTGCCTGCGCCGGGATCGTCGCCTCCACATCGCCATCGCCGTCCGTATCCGTCATCGTCGGCGAATTCCAAGTCCCCGCATCCAACCGCCAAAACAGCGTCGCCACAGCACCCGGCGCTTCATCCTCAATGTTCGCCGAAACCACCACCGCCTGCGTGCTCAAAGGAATCTCCGGCTTGTGCTTCGCGTCCTTAATCAAAGGCGCGATATTCGCCGAAGCCAGCGAGTTCGCCGCTCCCGGCGACCCACCGATTGCCAAAGAAGAACCCCAATTTTGCCCCGAGCCATTGCCCAGCGCCGGATTGCGAAGCTCCAGCGAATACCCATCGCCATCCGCCGCGCTGTACCAATCCCAGCCTTTGTGATTAAAGCTCAAAACCCCACGCCGACGCGACCCCCAATCGCCTTCCGACGCATACGCCAAATCGCTCACCTTATTCCCCAGCGCATCATCGAGCTGAATCTCCTCCCCGCCATCCGCCAGCGTCCCCGTCCAGCCCGAAACCACCGCCCCCGAAAACCCCGGATGCGCCGCATTAAAAGCCACCAAATTCGCAGCCACCACAAGATGCCCGCCCGCCGGAATCGAAGTCGCAGCCGGAATCGTAAAAGTCACACCTTTCGAGAACTTCCACCCCGAAACATCCACCGCCAACGCGTCCGGATTTTTGATCTCAATCCACTCCTCCATCGGATTCTCAACACCACCCGGCGGCTGGTAAAAAATCTCATTAATCACCGGAGCAGCAGACGCTGAGCAGGCAAGTGTAAGTGTAGCTAGGGCAAGGTGGATTCTCATGATAAAAATGGTGTTCGGTCAGGGTGCAGGTCCGAGGAATGTAAATGACACCGACGTGACGGGCAAGTGTCATTCTCAGCCCGCAAAGTTACAGAGCGTTCAGCAAGAGAACGTCGTTCACCTCCACGATTGACGCCTCCCGCCCCGCCCGCCATTCAGCCACCCGATGAACCGCGCAAAAAAAGAACGAACCTCCCCTCCCCGCAGGTTCACCGTGCGCGGACCGTTCGCAATGCTCCTCCGCGGCATCGCGGTTCTTTGGCTCCTGGAAATCATCGACGCGGTTTTCCTCCACCACGCGCTCGATCAATTCGGCATCATCCCGAGAACCGTCCGCGGCTTCACTGGCATCGCCCTCGCCCCACTGCTACACCGCGACTTTCCACACCTCGTCGCGAACACCGCCCCGCTGCTGCTCGGCGGCTCGCTCATCGCCATGCAAGGAGGGCAAACCTTGCGCAAAGTGACCATCATCACATGGTTTTGCGGCGGCTTTCTCGAATGGATGCTCGGCCCTTCGAACATCTGCTCCATCGGTGCAAGCGGCGTCGTTTTTGGTTACATAGGCTTTCTCCTCGCGCACGCCGTCTTCACTCGACACCCGCTCTCGGTTCTCGCAGCACTAGTCTGCGGATACTTTTACGGAGCCTCCATCCTGCCCAACGTCCTCCCCACCGCCGCCTCCGCAGCCCGCCAAATCTCATGGCACGGCCACCTTTTCGGCCTGCTCAGCGGAATCCTCGCCGCCCGAAACGTCCGTGGGGCCGTCGGACGATGATCTGCGGCAACGCTTGTTGAACCTAAAAACGGCGATGGAAAGTGACTACGAAGGACGCAAAGAACGCGAAGGAAGGACGTTGCAAGCGGATTGGGTCGGAGGAATTTCTCACCCCAGCGGTGAGTCGAACGCGACCCCGGTATCACTGGCTTTACTTCTGTCCTCGCGCTCTTCGCGCCCTTCGTAGTCACCTCTATTCACGTTTCTAGCTCGTCCTTCAGCACAGACCTCTACCCCCGCAAAACAGAGAGCTTCCCAGGTAAAATTGGCCGTTTCCCCGGAGAAACACCCCGCTGATCCCGAGAAACACCCCGCTGATCCGGTCAAACACCTCTCTGATCCTGGATCATCGCCCTGTTCCACCGAGGAAGCGCCTTGTTCCACCGAGGAAGCGCCCTGTTCCACCGAGGAAAATGCCTATTCCACCGAGGAACCATCCTGTCTCACCGAGGAAACGCCCTATTTCACCGGGTAAGCGGCCTATTCCACCAGAGAAATACCCTGTTTCACCGGGATACCACCGGTCGCTTCAGAAGAACACACCAGTGTCGGCAACCCAAGCCTCACAAATCATCCAGCGGCGAGCGCACACCCAGCCCCGGTACCTTCGCCACATGCGTATAAATCATCGTCGTCGCCACATCCCGATGCCCCATCAGCGTCTGGATCGTCCGGATGTCCTTTCCCGACTCCAGCAGATGCGTCGCAAACGAATGCCGCAACACATGCGGGCTCACCCGCTTCGCGATGCCCGTCTTCTCCGCCGCCTTCTTTACCGCCCGCTGGATATTATCCTCCATCACATGATGCCTCCGCACCACCCCCGATCGCGGGTCCGGTGAAAGCGCCCGCGACGGCCATACCCAAAACCACTCCCAGCGCTCGCCCGCCTTCGGGTCCTTCTTTTCAAACGCCCCTGGGAGACCCACCCCCGGCACCCCGTCCGCACGGTCTTTTTCCCACAGCTCCCGCACCCTCGCGAGCTGTTCGCGCAGCCCCGCGATCGTGCCCAGCGGCAGCATCGTCGTCCACCCCGTCCCGCCCTTCGTATCACACAGCGTGATGATGCCGCGCTCCAAATCCACATCCTTCACCCGCAGCCGCACACATTCCATGCACCGAAGCCCCGCGCCGTACAGGAGTTGACACATCAAGCGCGACTGCGCCTCCAGCGCCTCCAGCAGGCGAAAAACTTCGCCCTTTGAGAGCACCACCGGCATCTTCTTCACCCGCTGCGCCCTTACAAAAGACGACACATCCCCCAGCGGCTTCCCCAGCACGAACTTGTAGAGAAACACCAGCGCATTCAGGCATTGCGCCTGCGAACTCCCGCGCAACTCCCGATCCACCGCCAGATGAGTGAGGAACTCCTGCACCTCCGCATCGCCCATCTCCTCCGGGTGGCGTTTATCAAAGTGCAGAATAAACTGCCGCGCCCACATCCAATACGCCCGTTCGGTATCCAGCGAATACCCGCGCGCCCGCACCGCCTCGGCGAGGCGCTGTTCAAGCTTCTTCGGCTTCGGTGGAGTCTGCAGGGGGAGATTGTTGGTATATTGCGGAGTCGGCATATCGGCTGCATATGCCAAGAGTCGCCCCAATATGCCAACTGAAAAGCCACACGAAAGTTTTTCTCGACAGAGCAACGGCGTTCCTCTTGTCTCGGCATCAGCAAACCGAAAAACCAATATGCCAACTCCATATGCCAACAACAGCCTCCTCGTTTGCGGGAGAGTAAGATGTTAGGCGTTCGCTCACGTCTCGTGTTGCAATGAAGGCGGAGCCACAGCAGAACAACTCATGCGCAAGATTCACCGTTGGCTGGGCGTTCCAGCCGCTATCTTTCTCCTTCTCGCTTCGTTCACCGGCGTCTGGCTGGAGTGCGTCCACTTTTTCGGCGCGGAGGAGGCCGAGCGCGAGCGTATCCGCGACCTTACTTCGGGCGTCACCGCGCAGAGCGTGGGCGCGGAGTTTGGCGCGAGCTTCGACAAGGCTCGCGCGGCTGCCGCCGCGCTGCGCTGGCGCGCAGCCGCTCGACAAGATGGTGTGGCAGCTCAAGGGCGATGCGCCGACCATCACTTTCTTTTTCGGCCCGCAGGGCCAGCAGGCGGGACGGCGCATCGCCGTCCACGCCCGCACGGGCGAG
>JAYTMG010000095.1:0-15397 GCA_043728745.1 Verrucomicrobiaceae bacterium | reverse complement strand
AGTTCGTAAGTTCCATATACGGACTCCCTACGGAATTCATACCTCTGCTCCGGTATAACGCGACCCTTGCTCTATGGCGCTGGGCGTGACGCTTACGCTCTATCCGGCGTACACGACCTCTTTGATCTCGCTCATCTGGCCGATTTCCTCGTCATTGACCACGCCGATGGCCATGTATTCGCGGACTTCGGGCGTGTTGGGGACGGCGAGGTCCGACTCGTCGAAGAATGGGAAGCGGCGCTTGCGCACGGCGATGAGCTGCCATTGCACCTGGCCTTTGATACGGCGGTAGATGTTCACCGCGTCGAAGCCGGGCTTGTTACCGGTGATTTTCACACGGCCGCGCTGCGCTTCGATGTTGATTTTGGGGCGCGAGGTTTCGGGGTCGTTGTTCACCGTCGGTCCGACCCAGTCGAGCTGGGTCTGGATGTCGGCGGTGCAGTCCGGGCTCGTCTTGCCGCGCTTGATATGGAGGCGGACGATGGGAATCTGCGCATCCAGAATGTCCGGAAATGCGGCGGTTTTTATCTCCAGTTGCTCCATCAGATCGACAATCTCGGCGACGGCAACCAGGATGGTGTTTACGGCGGCGAGGTAGGCGGTGCGGTCCTCCACCGTCATGCCGATGGATGCGGCAAGGACGGCGGTGAGGATTTCGATTTGCTTTTCGAGCCAGGCTTTGAGGTTGGCGTACGATAAAGTCGCGGACTACTTTGCGCAAGCGCCGCCCGAGCGCCATCACGCCTTGCGCTCCCGCGAAGCGCGCTTGCGAAAGTAGTCCGCGGCTTTGGCCGTCACCGCGTCCGCATTTTATGGATGGGCACTTTTGTCGGCGAAGGCCTAAAGCAAGCACGCCCCGCCCCGACGCGCGTGGGTCGCGACGGCTAAAGCCGCAGACTACTTTCGCAGGCGCTGGCGAATGCCGCCCTGTATTTTGGCGAGAGGATTACTTTGAGGAGGATTACTTTGAGTGTGGTTTATTGTTGCGGTTCCGAGCCTTTACTCAACATCGGAATGTCGAGCTACGATGGGCGGTGTAGCTCGACTTTCCAAAGTCGAGTTTTGGCGAAATTCACAGAAAGGACGTTCTGCTCTTTCTTCGAGCCTTTACTCGACATCGGAATGTCGAGCTACGATGCGTCGCGTCAACGCGTTCCAACAAATTCGCAGGAAGCACTTGAGGAATTGGTAAATTCAGGCAAATCTGGCGTTACCCAAAATTATGTTATCCCGACCATTACTCACTTTTTTATTCACGCTTTGTGCCGCCGTCGGTGCGAACGCCCAAGTCATCATCAGCGAATTCATGGCGGATAACGCTACGAGCATCATCGTCGATGACGACGGGGATCACTCGGATTGGATTGAACTCGCCAATCTCGGCAACACGTCCGTGACTTTGAACGGCTGGTATCTCACCGATGAAGGTGGCGACGATGCGAACCGACTCAATGCGGACCTTCGCAAATGGCAGTTCCCCGTCACCAGCCCGGTCATCACGCTGACGGCATCGGGCACGGCAAATTCCCGACTCGTCGTCTGGTGCTCGAATAAGAACCGGAAAGCCAACGTCGGCACGCCCACCGCGCCACGGCTACACACGAATTTCAAACTCAATAATGCCGGCGAACACCTCGCGCTCGTCCGGCCAGACGGCGTCACCGTCGAGAGCGAAATCGGGTCGGCGCCGACTTTTAAATATCCACCGCAGCCGCCAAACCGGACGTATGGACTGACCGTGACCACCGTTGCAACTGTCGTGATGGCGGAAGGAGTCACCGGCAAATATATCGTCCCAACGGTGCAGACGGAGGTTCCGGCTGGCTGGAATTCGATCGCGTTTGATGACTCGTCGTGGCCGGTTGCGGTGTCGGGTTTGGGATACGGATTCGCGCAAAACGTGACGATCAATTCGGTTTCCGTGCCGCTCATTACGACCACCATCCCGGTGGCAGAGCGGGTGAACAAATCGGTGTATGTCCGCTTTCCGTTTACCGTCGCGAATCCTGTGGGCGTGACAGCAGTGCGGATGAAGAGTCGCCATGACGACGGCTACGTGTGCTATTTGAACGGTGTGGAAATTGGCTCCAGCCTCAAGCCGGCCCCACTGCTGTGGAATTCGGCTTCTTCGAGTAACAAAAACGATGTCGGCGTTCTCACAATCAATACGCTTACAAACTCCACCAATGGTCTGACGGCTTTGACTGCTGGGACTAATGTTCTCTCATTTCAGCTTTTGAACAGCGACGGCTCGCTGGGAGAAAACGATAACATGTGCCTGCGCCCCACATTTGAAATCGACACGCCTAATGGCTATTCAAGCGGCTACTTGGTTTCGGCGACTATTGGTGCGGCGAATACGGCAATCGTGACATCCATTCCTCCTGACATTTCGCAGGTGACGGACGACCCGCCGCAGCCCGTGGGCGGTGTCGGCAGCGCAGACCTTGTCATTTCCGCACGGGTCACCAAGACTCTCAGTAATCTCCATGGGACGACGCCGGTCATCCTCAAATGGCGGCGCATGTATGATGCAGAAACATCCGTGACGATGCTGGACGACGGACTAAACGGCGACGTTCTGGCGGGCGACTTTATTTTCACTGCGAGGATTCCGACGACCAGCTTCACCACAGGGCAGATGGTCCGCTGGCGTGTGGAGGCGAAGGATACAGCGAATTTTTTCGGTTTTTCTCCGCCATACATCTTTGCGTCCAGCGGAACTCAGACGAATCCTGTGCCGGATGCGACGACCGAGCTGGAGCAGTATTACGGGACGATTGTGAATCCGAACATCACCGGCTCCACGCTGCCAGATATGCACTGGTTTTTCACTGGGACGGATAACACTGTGAACAACACCGGCACCCGATGTTCCTTTTACTTCAAGCCGCTCCCCAAAGACAATCCCGGCCCCGGCTACGTTCCGCCCAAGGGACGTTTTTACGACAACGTACTCGTGAATCTCCACGGCCAATCGACGTCTGGTACGGCGTTTGTGAAAAAGAGCCATGACCTTAGCTTTTCGAAGGACAAGAAGTTCCGCTGGAAAGACGGCGAACCCGACTCCGCAGGCACCAACCTCCTCAGTAACTTCGCCGACAAAACCAAAGTCCGAAACACGATCGCTTGGAAAGCCTTTGAACACTCGAACCATCTGGCATCGCACTACTGCCAGATCGTCCGCGTCCACCAAAACGCCAATTTTAAGGGCCTCTACGACCTCGTCGAGAATGCCAACGAGGCATTCCTGGAACGCGAGAAACTCGATGAAGTCACCGGCGCACTTTATAAAGTGTATAACAAGCTCGAGACCGCTGCCGTCGCCGTCAACAACGCCAACGGGCAGGAAAAGAAAAACCCAGACGACGGCAACTTCGGCGACCTCGCGGTCTTCGTGACCGGCATCGCCAGCACCAACGCCATGACCGACCGGCTACGGTTCTTTTACGACAACGGTGACATCGCCTCCGCTATCAATTGGCTAACGACCCAATCCATCACCATCAACCGCGACTTCGGCCACAAAAACTACTACATCTACCGCGACACTGCGGGCACTGGCGAATGGAGCATGTTGCCTTGGGACCAAGACCTCAGCCTCGGCCACACTTGGAACGCTGGTCCCGGCTATTTCGACGACGACATCCACAGCCAGGCTCCGCTCCGAATCGGCGGCCTCGATAACCGCGTCATCGAAATCGTGTACGGCACCCCCGAACTCAACGCCATGTTCGTGCGCCGCCTCCGCACATTAGCCGACGGCTTCTACGGCTCCCCGACCGAGACCAACAGCCTCCTCACCCAGCAAGTGAACGCCCTGCTTAACCAAATCGACCCCAACCCAAACAACCCCGCCACCGGAACCGACGACGCCGATCTCGACATGCGAAACTACGGCTTCTGGCTCGACACCGCTGGTGGTGCCACCGTCCCTTACACCGACCCCAATGTGCTCAACCACACCGTCCGCACCCAGGCCGCCCGCATCACACATTCCAACCCCGTCCCGCCCAATCCGGGGACTGGACCGACTTATGCCGGATGGGGAGATGGCAGCACGAGCATGCTCCCATTCATCACCGGACGACGCGATTTCTACTTCAATCCCACGCCTCCGATGAGCGGCACCATGGCATTCCCCGCCAGCCAAGTCGCCAGCCCGACGCTCGTGATCGAGCAGATCAATGTGAACCCAACCACCGGGCTTCCGGCGGTGCTCCCGGCAGGCGCAAATAACCAGTCTTTCGAATATTTCGTCATCCGCAACACCAGCAATGCCGCCGTCGATATCTCCGGCTGGAAAGTGGACGGCGATATCAACATCGTCTTCCGAGGCGGCACCGTCATCCCCGCGCAAAGCGCGACCACCACGCAAGCGACGAACGCTGCATACATCAACCAACTCATCGTAGCCAATCGGCCATCTGCATTCCGCCAGCGGACAGCTTCGCCAAAAGGCAACGAGTATCGCTTCGTCACCGGCCCTTACGACCGCCAGCTTTCCGCACGCGGGGGCAACATCGCGCTGCACAAACCGATTGATCCGTTGAACCTCGCAGCGGGCTACACAATCTTCGCGACGCAAGCCTACACCGGCACCACCACCGCCCATCAAGATTACCTGCGCGTCTCCGAGTTGAACTTCCGCCCCGCTCCCGCGACCGCTGCGGAACTGCTCGCAGTGCCCGGCCTGATGCAGAACGACTTCGAGTTTATCGAACTCATCAACGACGGCCCAACCACGCTCGACCTCGGCAACGCTCGATTTGAAGAAGGCATCGAATTCACCTTCCCCGCAGGCTTCACGCTCGCCTCCGGCACACGCTGCCTCGTCGTCGCAAGCCAGACCGCATTTGAAGTCCGCTACGGCACCGGCCTGCTCATCGCTGGCGAATTCCAAGGCAGCCTCGACAACGGTGGCGAACGCCTCCGAATCGAAGACCCCGTCGGCGAAGAAGTGCTCGACTTCACCTATGATGACGACTGGTTCCCCGTGCCCGTCGGCCAATACCGCAGCTTCGTCACACGCTCCAACGCGCCTGCTTACAATGCCTACGGCGCACCGACTACATGGGCGCTCAGCAATTCCCAAAACGGCACACCCAACGGCGGCGACACACAGACTGCCCGCGTCTTCGAAGGCTGGCGCTGGGACCACTTCACCCTCGCCGAGATCCCGACACTGCTCGCGCCAAACACCGCAGGAGCGCTCACCGCCGACCCCGATGATGACGGCATGAACAACTTCACCGAGTTCGCATTTGGCCGCGCTCCGCGCACCGCCGATCAACCCGGCGCACTCACTGTCGGCGGACGCGTCACTGACTCCGGCAACGACTACCTCTGCGTTACTTTCCGCCGCGCCAAGAACGCGCTGGATGTGACTTACAATGTCGAGGCGAATGCCGACCTCACGAATGCCGCTGGCTGGACCAATGTCGGCGTGCTCGTAAGCGCCACGGACCTTGGCAACGGCATCGAAGATGTGTGCTTCCGCGACAACACGCCTATCGGCGCGACTCCGCGCTACATGCGGGTCCGCGCGGTGAAACCGTAAGGCTCGACGCGGCCACATTACTCCGGCAGATTCGTGCGATGAACATCGCTCGCAGTCTCATTGCCGTTTTATTCACCACGTCGCTCTTTGCGGGTGACTCTCTGGCTGCGAGCCGCATTCCCGCCGCAAGCAAGTCGTAATTTATGGTCCGATATTCTGATTTTATCGATCGCGTTCTCCGCACGCCGGACATGCTCGCTAAGCTCATCCCCACAAGCCCGACCTCGTGGAATCTGCCCGGCGAAATCGCGAAAGCCGACGACGCGACGTTGCTCGGCGAGAAGCCACTTAAAGATGCTGGGGCCCTCGGACTCGTTCGCGGCGGGCTGCTCTATGCAGTGGATGCCATCCATGAAGCGCACGCATTTTTCCAAGACGTGCCGGGCGACCTCGGCAGCTATTGGCATGGGATGATGCATCGTCGCGAAGGGGATTTCGACAACGCACGATATTGGTTCCGCCGGGTCGGGCGACTCGGCGTTTTTAGCAAGATGCACAGCGCTGCGTCCGAATGTTCGCCGACGATGGCGCGGCAGGATAATTGGGATGCGTATTTGCTGACGGGCCTCTGCGAGCAGGCGAAGTTCGGCGCAGAGGAGCTCATAGGCGAGTGCGTGAAGTTGCAACGCGTGGAGTTCGACGCGTTGTTCGATTACTGCTGGCGCAAGGCCGTCGGGCTGTAGTTCACTTTCCCGCTTGCGGTTCCTGCTTCGGAAGAGGATCGTCCCGGTCACTGTGGCACTTTTTATAAAACACGAATGAAACCCGTTTTGCTCATCGGTCCTTACATTGAGCACGAATTGAAGGACGAAGCGATTAGCTTGCTGGGAGAGCTGGAAGAACTTGTGCAGACGCTCGGAGTGCCCGTAGCGGACCGGATTCTCGTCCACCATCGCGAAATGAACGCGCGCTATTTGCTCGGCTCTGGAAAGGCGCAGGAAATCGCCGACCGCGTGAAAGCGGAAGATCTCGGAGCGGTCGTCATCGACCACGATCTTTCGCCGAGCCAACAGCGCAATTGGGAGGAACTCACTGGAGTCGCCGTGTTCGACCGTCAAAAAGTCATTCTCGATATTTTCGCAAGGCGCGCGCAGACCCGCGAGGCGAGGCTCCAGATCGAGTTGGCGCAGCTTGAGTATTCCCTGCCCCGCCTCACCCGCGCATGGAGCCATCTCGGCGGACAGGGCGGCGGAATCGGTGCCAAGGGCGAGGGCGAAAGCCAGCTCGAGCAGGATCGCCGCCGGATGTGGAAGACGATGGATCGACTGAAGACCGAACTCGTCGCCGTGCGCCGACAGCGCGCCACCCAGCGGAAGGATCGCCAGCGCACGCCGGTTCCGAATTGCGCCATCGTCGGCTACACCAACTCCGGAAAATCCTCCCTGCTCCGCCGTCTCACCGGGGCGGAAGTTCTCGTTGAAGACAAGCTGTTCGCGACCCTCGACACCACCACGCGGAAAGTCGCGCTGCCCAACAATCAGCCACTCCTGCTGACGGACACCGTCGGATTCGTCCGAAAGCTGCCCCATCGGCTGGTGGAGGCTTTCAAGGCGACGCTCGAAGAGGCAGCACAGGCCGATTTTTTGATCCACCTGCTCGACGCGAGCGCGCCTGAAGTCGAGGCGTTTTACGAGACGACGATGAGAGTTCTCGGCGAACTGGAAGCGGACAAACGCCCAATGGTCGTCGTTTTCAATAAAATCGACAAAGTCGCCGAGCCCGCAGTGCTCAACGGCCTGCGGATGCGATTTCCCGATGCGCTCTTCATTTCCGTCCACACCGGCGACGGCCTCGGACCACTTCTGGAAAGAATGGCCGAGATTGCTGCGCCGGGCACTGTGACGCGGGCGCTGCGCCTGCCTCCTTCACACGGAGGACTGGCTGCCCGGCTGCACAAGCACGGCAAGGTTCACAAAGTTTCTTACGATGGGGCAGACACCATGCTTACTGTGACGATACCGCCGCGTATGGCCGAAGAATGTGAGCCCTTCTTCACCACGCCGCGGGACAGGAAATCTCTACAAACTGAAACCTTTTTACAGACAAACGAAATTGAAAACGCTACTCCCTTGCCTGCTGGAGAATGAGGATAGACCAGTATTCACATTCGCAAAAACATGAAGTTTCTTGAACGATTTAAGCGAAAGCCGCCAACTGAGCCTCCGCTGCCCGAGCAACACAAAGCTCCCGAGCAGAAGAAGCCCGCCGAACCTGCATCCGGAAGCAAAGCCGATGGAAAAGCCGCACCCGGCTCCCCACCGTCGAGCCCATCCGGCCAGAAAAAGCCCGGCACCAACGACAACGACCTGCGCCTAGAGTTGGGCGATTTCCTCCATCGTATCCCCGCGCACCTTTTGCTGGCTGGCCCCCACGATTTAAAGAGCGAGCTCCGTTTTGATATCGCCGATCTATCTGCGAAGATATCCAAAGGACAGACAACCATTGCGCTGGCAGAGATTTATCGCAGGGTGCCGTCCGTTTTCCGCGGCGAAATTCTCGATAGCGACAACATCGAGATCCGCTTCCCATGGCAGAAGCTGGCGAAGCTGGTGAACCTCACAAAGCCGGAAGGCCAAGTCATCGAATCGGCGAGCACTGCCCCCGCCCTCGCCGAAAAGCTGCGCGCTAAAAAACCGACGCCCCAAGCTAAAAAAACCGAGCCAACTGCCGAAGTCCCAACCACAGCGGAACAGCCGCGGCGTGCCACAACGACCAAGCCGGTCGCCGACAGCGCTCCGCCGCCACCTTCCGCAAGCAAAACAGCGGATATGTCCGCACTTCCGCCGCCGCCTGCATCTGTTCAGCCAGTAACTTTGAAGCTTCAAACCGCGAGCCCGGCGCCGGAGTCAAACCCAAGCGCCGGAGCGGCGAGTGAGAGTGATCCGAATGCCGTGCGTCCGACGCCGGACGATCTGAAAATCGTCGATCTCCCAGTGGATATCCAACGACGCTTCGCCTTGCTCAAAGGCGAGTATGAGCGGCAGTTAATCGAGGCCAACAGCAATAGGAAATCAATCGCCGAAGCCCGCGATCGCGCCAATTCGGAAGTGGAACGCCTCAAAAAAGAACTCGACCGAAATCTGAACCTGCTCGCGAAAGAGCAAACGTCCAGCTCGCTTGGCCACGAAGTTGTGCAGCGTCATCAGATCGAGCGCGAAGAACTCCAGACACAGATCGATGCCCTCAAGGCGCAACTGTCCGGTGCCGATGCGACATCAGAAAATGCGGCATCCGAAGAGCAAATTGCTGCGCTCGCGCTAGAGCGGGACACGCTGCTTGAACAAAAAGCCTACCTCACAAAGCAGCTCGCCGAACTTGCCAACCGCCGCGGTAACGGAGCGACTGGCGGAGTGCAATCCCACGCGCAACGGCAGGTGGAGGACTTACAGCGGCGCATTGTCCTTTTGGAAAGCTCACAAAAAGAAGCAGCCCAGGATTTGCAGCGCGAAAAAGACGCGAAAATCAAAATCGAAAAACTCCTAGCCAATGCGGACCGCCTTCATCAAGAGCGGGCATTCCACATGGAGGAAGCCAAGGTCGAGATGCGCAAGGACATCGAGGCTTCGTTCCGCAAGAACATCAAGGAACTCGAGGACCAACTCGTCATCGCGCGCAGCCAGCCAGCACCGACCGCATTAGAGCCCGCAGCACCAGCTTGGCAGGCGGACGCACTTGCACAATTGGAAGCGGACATCGAGACCTACCGCGCACGGATGAAAGTCATCATCCGCGAGCGAGACGAAGCCCGGACCGCAGCACAAGCAATCCCCACGGCGGAGCCCGGCGAAGACGTCCAGTCGCTGAAGCATGAATTCGAGAAAGCGCAGACCGAGACGCTGGCGATGCGCGCGCAACTGGAAGAGCTCCAGAACCGTGAAACCGCCACACAAGGGCTGGAAACTGAACTGGAAAACTCTCGTCGGCGAATCGAACAGCTACAAGCCGAGCTAGTCGATGCTCTGGAAAAAGCGAGTCATGGCGAAACCGCGACCTCCACGCTCGATGAAACCCGCCGCCAGCTCGAACAACAGTCTGCGCACCACGCCGACGAAGTCCAGAGACTCACGAGCGAGCATGACGCCCGCACACGCGAATTGACATCCGCTTTGGATGCAACGCACGCGACCAAGGCGCAATCCGAGGCAGCCGCGCAGGAAGTCGTCCGGCTGCGCGAAGAATGCGAACGGGCCGGAACCTCGCTCTCCGAAGCGCGCCTACAGCTCGAAGAAACGCGCCGCCAAATCGAAGACCGGAACTCCGCGCACGCAGCAGAACTCCAGAAACTTGCAGACGAAAAAGACGCGCAAATTCGCACCATCTCCGAGACGCTGGAGTCCGCGCGCGAACGTTTGAATCGGGGTCTCAACGAAGGAGACGAACTCGCGAGCCTACGACTTGAATTTGAGAAAGTTGCCGCCCGACAAAATGAGGAGCGGCTACAGTTTGATGCTGAGCGCAACGAGCTTCTCGAAAAACACAAGGCCGCCTCAAATACCGCGCAAGAGCAGTTCCAGTGTATCCAGCAACAGTTGCAGATGATCATCGAGGAGCGCAATCAACTGAACGCCGAAAAGGAGAGCCTTCAGGCGGACTTTGCGTCGGAGAAAAACGCCCACAAAGAGCACCTTTATCGAATCGACGAGGAGCACACTTCGATGGCCCGCGCGAAAGAATCGCTTTTGCAGCAACTGGCCAGCGCCGAGGACGTAAAGCAACAGCTCGAAGAGCTGCGCAACCAGCCGCCCGACACAGCGCTCCCTGCGGAGAACGCCCGCATCCGGGCCGAACTGGACGAGGCGCGCCTGCATTGCGACGCGGCACAGCGTTCGCTCGTAGCGCAAACCGCGACCCTTCATGAAATCGAGGGTCGGCTGAACAAGCTCACTGGCGAGAATCAGGAATTTATCGCGCGCATTCAGGAATCGGAACACCTCCGCAATACCGCCGAAAAGACGACTGCCGCGCGCATTGAAGGGCTCGAAGCCGAGCGCGCACAACTCTCAGCACGCCTCGCCGAAACCGACGCAACTCTCGCCAATATCTCTGCCGAGAAACAAGCGATCGCATTCAGCCTCGCCGAAGTTGAGCAAAAGCACGCGGATCATTCCGCAAGTTTCCACGGCGAGCGGGAGAACTTCCAGAGCCAGATCGCTAATCTTTCTTCCGAGCGCGAAATGCTCGCTGGAGACCTCAGCGCAAGCCGGAAGCAGCACCAGCAGCTCATAGCCTCGCTCGACAATGAACGCGGAGAACTCATCACGGCGCAGGAGTCTGCCCATAAGCGTCTGGCGGATGCGGAGCGGGAAATCGCCGAACTCCAAGCCTCCCTGCATGATGCCGGGAACGCCCTCGCTGCCGAACACCAAAAGTCCGCTGATGCCCTCGCAAAACTTAACGAGCAGCGCCACTCGGACGCCATTAAAATTGAGCACCGACATGCTGCCGAACTCACCGCGCTCAATGCCGAGCTCGACGGTATTCGGCGGCTCCTTTCCGAGTTGCGCGAGGCTTCTGCAAAAGAGCGGGATTCTCTCGTCGAACAACGCAGCGCACTCGAAGCAAAACTCGCCGAGCAGGAACAGTCCCGGATCGCGGAACTTCAGGCAACCCGCGCGGAACTTGAGCAGAGCGCACACACCGTGGAGGCGAGTCTTTCCCAGCGTCTCGCCGCAAGCGAGCAGGAGCGCGCCACGCTTCAAGCGAGCCTCGGTGAAGTCTCCAATTACGAGAGCACCATCGCCACGCTCCGCACAGAACGCGAACAGGCCGTCACAGCTCTCGCCGCAGCAGAGCAGCGACACGCCACAGCCGCAACCGAGGCCGAGCAGCGCTTCCGCGACAGCCACGCGGGACCAGCGAGAGAGCTCGAGCAGGCTCGTATCGCCGCCGAGACACTTCGCGCAGAACTCACCGTCGCCCGTAGAATGCAATCCGAAGTAGTGCTCTCGCTCAACAATGAGCGCGAGCAATTCGCCGCAGCGAAAGCGGATTTGGAGCGCAAGCTCGAAGCCGTCGATGAAGGCCGCCGCCAGATGAGTAGCCGCATCGATGACCGGGATCAGGCGATCCGCCTTCTCGAAGAAAAAGTGCATTCTGCGGAAAGCGCGAAGGAACAACACAAGGCGGAACTCGCCGAGTTGCGGAACTCACTCACCGCCGCTGAACAAGAAAAAGAACAGATTGCCAACAGTGCCACGTCCTCCGAGCGCCTACTGGACCAGGAAATCTCTTCGCTCACGCAGAAAGTAGAGCAACTCGTCGCAGACAAAGGACAGCTCAACGACCGCATCGCGCAAATCGAGTCGAACCACCGGACGGAATTGGAGAACGAAGCTGCGGCGATCCGCACTGCCGAAGCAGCGCGCAATCATGCAGTCTCCGAATGCGAAGCCGAACGCGCACGCCGCGAAAGCGACAGCGCCGCCGCTACAAGAGACCGCGAAGAAGCGCTTCGAAGCGCCGGGCAGGAAATCATCCGCATGGAGCAGGAACTCTCCCGCACTCGGGAGCAGCGCGACATTTTGAAGCGCGAAAAAGAAGAGCTTACCCGCCGGGTCACGCAAGTAACGGAGCAGCAAAAGCGGATGCTCGACGACATCGCGACAGGGCTGGGCCACACGCCCGCGAGCACACCCCGCCATTCGACTCCGTCAGTGATCGAGGTCACCCCCGAGGAAGCTCCCTTCAATATCGCTCGGGTCAGACCAGTTCCAGTCCGTCCGCCACAGGTGAAACTTCAGTAGTTTCTGAATTATTACCGGCACGAAGGCTCGACAAAACGGCTGCTTTGGCGGAAGAACGCGGCCCAATGAGATTTGCAAATCAAGTAGCCATCATCACCGGCGCAGGCCGCGGAATCGGTCGTGCCATCGCCCTTCGCCTCGCCAGTGAAGGTGCCAGAATCGCGATCGTCTCCCGCACGGAGAAAAACAGCATCGCAGTCGCAGAGGAGATTAATGCAAAGCATCTCGGCCTCGCCAAACCTTACGCCGTCAACGTCGCCGACCACGCAGCCGTCCAAACACTCTGCACGCAGATCCTCGCCGATTTCACGCGCGTCGATATCCTTGTAAACAACGCTGGCGTCACCAAAGACGGCCTCTCCATGCGGATGTCCCCAGAAGACTGGGATACGGTGATCGAGACAAACCTTAAAGGGGCATTCAATTTCTATCAGGGAGTCGTCCGCTCGATGATGAAGCAACGCAGCGGCCGCATCATCAACATCGCCAGCGTCTCGGGCCTCATGGGGAATGCCGGACAAGCGAACTACGCCGCGAGCAAGGCTGGTCTCATCGCATTTACCAAGGTGATCGCCCGCGAGCTCGCATCACGCGGCATCACCGCAAACGCCGTCGCGCCGGGCTTTATCTCCACTGATATGACCGAAGTGCTGTCCGAGCAAATCAAGGCGGAAGTCGTGAAGCAAATCCCCGTCGGGCGCTTTGGCGAAGGCGAAGACATCGCGGCGGCCGTCGCATTTCTCGCGAGCGGCGAGGCGAAATATATCACCGGGCAAACACTTTCTGTGGACGGCGGCATGGTTATGATGTGAAATAGGTCCATGCAACTTTACCTCCTTCGCCATGCGGACGCCGACACCCAAGCGGAGTCTGACGACCAGCGATTCCTTTCCGAGAAAGGAATGATCCAATCGAGTCGAGTCGCGAGGTTTTGCGACGCCCACGACATCCGCCCAAGATATGTGTTATCCAGTCCGCTACGGCGGGCTCATCAAACGGCCACTGAAGTCGCGAGCCACCTGAAATCCGAGCTCATCACCGTGCGCTGGCTCGCTTGCGGGGCGACTCCGGAAGTAATCCTCGAACAGCTCGATGAGTACAAGTTAGCGCCTTCCGTGATGATCGTGGGGCATGAGCCGGACTTGAGCAACTTTGCAGGAGCACTGCTCGCCTCAAACACTCACGGCTCGATCCACGTGCGGAAAGCCTCGCTCATTTCCATCGACTTACCGCAGTTGGTCCTTGGTTTTGGCCGGCTGGAATTTTCGATTCCAGTAAAGCTGATGTAGCGAAGAAAAACGCTTCCCGAAATACTACGTTTGCGTAATAAACGGCGTCCACTGCCGTCTATGAACACAAATTCGCCCATCAGCCTCAACCGAACCCACTGGCTCATCATCATCGTTGCAGCAATCGGGTTTCTCTTCGACACCTACGAACTGCTCATGACTCCGCTGGTGGCACCGGCGGCCATTGCGGAACTCCTCAAGGTGCCGCAAAATAATCCCCTCGTGACAGCGTGGGTGGGGCGGTTGCTGTGGATTACCGCTGTCTGCGGCGGCGTCTTTGGCCTCATCGGCGGTTGGCTTACGGACAAATTGGGACGGAAGTTCGTAATGGCTGGAGCCATCTTCATTTACTCGTTTTCGCCCGTAGCCGCAGCGTATAGCACGACGCTGGAAACGTTCATCTTTTTCCGCTGCATGACATTCATCGGAGTATGTGTGGAGTTCGTTGCTGCAATCACTTGGATCGCGGAAGTATTCGAGGACAAAAAACAAAAAGAGAAATGGCTCGGCATCACGCAGGCGTTTGCATCCCTCGGCGGGGTGCTTGTCACGGCTATGAGTGCGTGGATTCTGGTGAGAGGTGCCACGCTACCGACATTTGGCCTGCCTGCGGGCCTCGGTGGAGCGGCCCCAGGGTCGTGGCGTTACTTGCTCTTGACGGGAATGCTGCCAGCCATCCCGATTGCGATATTGCTTCCTTTTGTGCCCGAATCTCGCATCTGGCTGGAACGCCGCGCAGCAGGCACGCTCAAGCGCCCGAGCTTCGGCGCACTTTTCTCACCGGAGCTTCGTCGCGTGACGTTGCTCACTGCTGCGCTTTCCGCGTGCGCTTACGGCATCGCGTTTGGCGCATTGCAAGTGACCGTCGCGCGCGTCACACCCGGCTTGCCGGAGCTGTCCGCGCAGGCAAAACAACTCGCCCCATTACGCAAGGAAGGTGAAGCGCTTAACACAAAGCTCAATGCCACGACCGACCCCGCCGAGCGCGGAAAACTGCTCGCAGAAATCAAGGCGAACTTCGTCAAACAACAGCCGATCAACAAAGACGTGCAGGCGATGAGCAATCAACTTCAGTTCTTTCAGGAAATGGGTGGACTGACTGGCCGAATCACGCTCGCAGTGCTGATCATTGTGGGCATCACGCGGCGCTCGCTCCTGCGGATTTTTCAGTTCCCAGCCGTGATTATCCTACCGGTCACCTACTTCGTATTGTTTCCGAAAGGCGGCGACGGATTCATGTGGGCATACGCAGCGTGCGGATTTCTCACTGTCGCTCAATTCAGTTACTTCGGCGAATATCTGCCGAAGGTTTTCCCACTGCACCTCCGCGGAACCGGCGGCAGTTTCGCCACCAATGTCGGCGGGCGCATGATCGGCACCAGCGCCGCCTTGCTTACGACCAACATCATCGCCCCGCTGATCGCAGGCGGCGACGCCAAGCCCATGCACATCGCACAAGCCGCCGGCTGGGTCGCAGGAAGCATCGCAGTCCTCGCGTTGGTTCTCGGATATTTTCTCCCAGAGCCAAAAGCAGAGGTTCAGGAGTAAACCTCCGGCCAACACCCCGACGCCCGCGACAGTCTCCTGACGTGAGGCCGCCATGCTTGCGGAAATTCACAGGTTTTTCGAAAATTCCACTTGCAGATCTTTGCGAGATAAATATTTTCTCACATGGGTTCATTGCTCGCAAATTCAACTCCCCCGCTCACAACGGATCGCCAGCACACGGTTCTGCTGGCGGACGACGAAATCGGCATCCGCACCATCCTTACATTCATGTTACGGCGCAACGGCTTCCAAGTGCT
>JAYTMG010000094.1:0-1011 GCA_043728745.1 Verrucomicrobiaceae bacterium | reverse complement strand
CGTTGGCAGGTCGGGGCCGAAGATGCGGACGACGATGCTGGCGCTCGCGCCGGTGAGCACTTCTTTAATCCGTTCGCGCAGATACGTGAGCAGGTCGCGCTGGAGTCCGGGATAGCCATCGACTACTGCCTGCACCTTTTTCACGGTCGGGTCGTAGTCGGCTTTTGGGTCGAGGGAAATCCACAGCTCGGTGAAGTTTGGGCCGACGACTTCATCGGCGACTTCCGTGCGCCCGATGTGTGCGCCGAGGTTTCGCACGCCGGGGATAGAGCGCAGTTCTTTGCTGGCAGAAATGGTGATGCGCGTCATCGCATCGAGCGAGGTCGCGGGCTTCTCGACCCAGTGCATGAGGAAGTCGCGCTCTTTGAAATTCGGCAGCATTTCCTCGCCCATCTTTTGATACGCAAACCAAGTGCCGATAAACGCCGCGACGAGTGCCAAGCAAACGCCCCACGGCACGCGCAGCAGCGGCGGCAGCAGGCGGCGATATGCGCCTTTGAGCAAGCGCACGAGCGGCGCGTCCGCTTTCCACTCCAGTGCCCTGCCGCGTAGCAACATGAGCGAAAGCGCGGGCGTGAGCGTGAGCGCGACGACCAGCGAAGCCAAGATACTGAGGATGTAACTCAGCGCCAACGGGCGGAAAAATGTGCCCATCAATCCATCGAGGAAAAACACCGGAAGGAACACGAGCACGACAATCGCGCTGGCATAGACGACGGCGCTGCGGACTTCGAGCGAGGCACTCAGAACAATGGCAAAGCGTGAGCGCCTTCCATCGTTCTCGTCCTCGTCCTCGTTCATTCGAATTTTCGAGGACGAGGACGAGGACGAGAAATGCTGCCGCAGTCGCCGCAGGATGTTTTCCACGTCAATAATCGCATCATCCACCACTTCACCGAGCGCGATCACCAAGCCCGCAAGGACCATTGTATTCAGCGTCTCGCCGCGCCAGCGCAGCACGAGCACGGCGGCGATCAGCGAAAGCGGAATCGCCGTGATGCTGATAAACGC
>JAYTMG010000093.1:0-6393 GCA_043728745.1 Verrucomicrobiaceae bacterium | reverse complement strand
TCAATGATCTGCCAAAAGCGATCGTTCTCCGGCCAGTTCGGCGCGCCTTCGTACATCAGCGAAGTCGCACCCATCGCGAGCGGACCATAGACGAGATATGAGTGGCCGGTGACCCAGCCGACATCGGCGGTACACCAATAAACGTCCTCATCCCGCAGGTCGAAGACGTATTTGCACGTCATATAACAGTGCAGCAGATATCCGCCCGTCGTGTGCAAAATGCCCTTCGGCTTGCCCGTAGAGCCGCTCGTATAAAGGATGAAGAGCGGCGTTTCGGAATCCAACTGCGCCGCAGGGCAATCGGAATCCACGTATTCCAACTCGCGGTGCCACCAGACATCGCGGCCTTCTTCGACGTGGATTTCCTGGCCGGTGCGCTTGAAAACGATCACGCGCTTTACCGGCGTGTCGTTGCCTTTTAGCGCATCGTCCACGTTCTTTTTCAAAGGCACCACTGCACCGCGACGATAGCCGCCATCGGCAGTCACCACGATCGTCGATCCGCTGTCGATGACGCGGTCCTTGATGCTCTCCGCGCTGAATCCGCCGAACACCACGGAGTGCATCGCGCCGATGCGCGCGCAAGCGAGCATCGCGATGGCCGCTTCCGGGACCATCGGCATATAGATAATGACCCGCGACCCTTTTTTCGCACCATTGCGCAGCAGGACATTTGAAAACCGGCATACTTCGCGATGGAGCTGCGCGTAGGTCAGCGTGCGCTTTTCGCCCGTCGGCTCGCCTTGCCAGATGATGGCGGCTTTGTTTTGGCGCGGCGTGCCGAGATGTCGGTCGAGGCAGTTTTCGGCGACGTTGATTTTCCCGCCGACAAACCACTTTGCGTCCGGGCACTTCCACTGGAGCACGTCGGTCCACTTCTTCTGCCAGACAAGTTCCTCCGCCTCACGGGCAAAGAACTTCTCCGGCTTTTTCACGCTCTCTTCCCACATCGACTTGTATTGCGCCATCGAGCTGATGCGGGCCTTTTTTGAAAATTCTTTGGATGGTTGAAAGACGCGGTTCTCGACGAGAGTGGATTCGATGTTCTTGCTCATGGATAATGGAAAATGACGAAAGACGAATTCTGAATGCGCAACGCAAGCGCGCTTTTCATCATTCGTCATGCGATGTGCCCTTCCCCGGAGTCAGGTGTCGGGTTTGGTTGGAAGGGTGACTTTGCTGAAATACTGCCTTGCGCCTTGCACTGCGCGGCCATCTGCATAACTTGCGCCCGGCAATGTCCCAACAGCAAAGTATCGAAGCAGCAAGGGCGCGAATTCAGCGTCTGGTAGAAGAGATCTCCTCTCTCGCGAAGTCGGAGATGCGGTCTGAGGAGTTTTACACGCAGTTCCTTCAGCGTGCCGTCGCGGCGTGCGATGGAAAAGGCGGCGCGATCTGGCTGGTCGGCCAGAAGACGGCGGACGGAAAACACGAGCTCCAACTAGCCGCCGAGATGGACCTAGCGTCGTCGCTTTTCCAAACGGATGAACAGCAGCGCGGCGTTCTCCTTCGTGCCGTCGGCGAGGTGGTGCAGACGAAAAAGCCGCTCGTTTTATCCGCAGACTCGCAGGAGCAGCCGCAGCAGGGCGAGCCCGGCTCGCTCCAGGCCCAGCTCTCGCAAATGGGCGGGCAGCAGCAGCAGCCACAGCAGCCTTCGCCGAATCGGACGGCTTATCCATTTATCCATGTGCCGCTGTTCTTGAAGGAGCAGATTCTTGGCGTGCTCCAAGTGTGGCTCCAGCCGTATGTCACGCGCGAGAACTACGCGGAGTTCGCGACTTTTCTGGGTCAGCTCGCGGCGCATGTGGAGACGCATTTGCAGTCGCGGCAAGTCGGGAATCTCGTTGTGGAGACCCAGCGGTTGCAGCATTTGCTGAAGTTTTCCACGGACCTCGCGGGTTCTCTCGACCCGCGGGAAGTCGCCCGACTGGTGGTCAATTATTCACGCGATCTACTCGGCAGCGAGCGTTGCGCGGTGCTCCGGCTGCACGGGACTGGCTGGGAGATGATGGCAATTTCCGGCCAGGAAGTGGTCGAGAAAAGGAGCACCATGGTGAAGACCATGACGGCCTTTGTGGACGCGCATACGCCGCGTGAACCGATGCCGGTCATCGTGCCCGAGGGGCAGGCTCCGCAGCTCGGCCCGTGGGTGATTGCGCTGAGCCGCAAGGAGTTGCTGGCGCTGGCGGAGCCGGGGACGGTTCCTGCGCCAGAGCGGGCGGTGGTCGTGCATCCTCGCGGGACGACGGAGATTGCGGATACCGCTTACTTTGAAAATAGTCAGGTCGCAGCGGCGCTGATTGTGCAAATTTTGGATGGCGACAAAAAGGTCATCGGCGCGCTTTTGGCCGAGAGCACTGCTGAGGCGGCGTACGATATGCAGCCCGGTGCCAAGCAGCTCCCGCCGAGCCACCGTCTCGGCGAATGGCTGGGGACGACGACGGGCCGCGCGCTGCGTGGAGCGATGGATTATCAAGATTTGCCGGGCCTTTTCGCGTCGAGGCGGCTGCGCGAAGTGAAGCGCTCGCTCACAGGCAGCCAGCGGGTTTGGAAGACGTTCAAACTGATCCTCTGGACGGCAATCATCGGAGGCATTTTGCTCTTCCCGTGGATGGAAGAGGTCGAGAGCGATTGCACCCTCGTGCCTCGCAAACGCGTGCAGGTCGTGCCCGAAGTTCGCGGTCGTGTGGAGCAGGTGTTCGTAAAGGAAGGCGACCGCGTGAAAGCCGGACAAGAACTCGGAAAAATCGACACCCGGCAGATTGATTCGGATCTCGAAGGCGTTCGTAAGCAGAAGCTGAGTTACATTTTGGAAGCGCAGGCTCAGCGCGGCAATGGGCGCGAAGCGGAAGCGCAGATTGCGGAGAAACGTTCGGAGGATTTCGGCATTAAGGAGGCAAAATTGCTCGCCGACATAGCGGCGGCGACCCTGCGCAGCCCGATGGATGGCGTCGTGATGACGAAAGACATCGAGCTTCGTCAGGGCGTATTCATGGACGCGGGGACAGAATTCGCTGTAATCGGGACGCTGGAAGCTTGGGACATGCTTGTCCATTTGAACGAAAAGCAAATCGGACGCGTCGAAGCTCTTCATGCCGACAAGGGAACGGTGCCTGTGGATTTCATCCTCTACAGCCACAACACGTATGAACTTAACGCGCCATTCAAGGATCGCAGCCAGCTCAGCCAGCTCGCGTATCCACACGAGCGGGAGAGCGCGATGAAAGAGAACGCCTTCATCCTCACGCTGCCAAATGTGGAACTGCCGGCGGAAATCCGAGGTGCCATGCGTCCGGACCTCACGGGCCGCGCGAGCATCAAACTCGGGCGGAAGCCGCTCGTGCTCATCTGGGGGACCAGCATTGCGCAATGGTTCCGGCTCAAGTGGATTTGGTAATCGGTCACTCACTACTTTTCATGAAAATCTGTTTTGCCCTTTCAGCCGCAGTTTTATCCAGCATCCCGCTCTTCGCCGAGCCGGTCAGCGGTCTCGTTGGCCCAAACGCGACCGTGCAGGTGAGTTCCACCGTGCCGATGGAAATCATCAAGGAAATGCTCGTCGATGAAGGCTCCAAAGTGACGAAGGATCAAAAGATCGTGCAGCTCCGAAACGATCGGGAGCAGATGGATGTGCGCATTTCGGAAAAGGCGATCGAGCTGAAGCAGTGGATCGCACGCGGCCATGACCGGCTCTTTCAGGAAAAGATGGGCAGCGAAGAAAAAGCGCTGGAGTCCAAGACGGACCTCGAGCTTTCACGCATCCAGATGGAGGCCAAAAAGCTGGCGTTGGAAGAGAAGACGATCCTTTCGCCCATCAACGGCATCGTGGTGAAAAAATACAAGCAGACCGGCGAAATGGCCACGCAGCAGACCCCGCTCGTGGACATTATCGACATCGACACGGTCGATGTGACTTTTTTCGTGAAAGCCACCGTGCGCAAGACCGTGGCGGAAGGTCAGACAATCAAGGTGAAAATCGAAGAACTCGACGGTGCCGCGTTTGAGGGGAAGGTAAGTTTCGTGGACCCGCGCAACGACGCTGCGAGCGGATTGGTGCGGGTGAAGGTGAAGATCGAAAACAAGGACCACCGCATCAAAGCGGGCATGAAGGGCCTCGCGGAATTCGGCAAATAAATGGCTGCCGTCGCCGTCAAAGAAGCAGAACTGGCCAAGCCAGTGTCGCAGCAGGAAAATGTCGTCCTGCCGCAGCTTCGTAATGATTTGGTGATCAGCAAGCAGCTCTTTGAGGGCCGCAGTTACTACGTCGTAAAAGACCCGATCTCGCTCCAGTATTTCCGGCTCACCGCCGAGGATTACGACCTCGCGATCCTCTTCGATGGCAAGCGCACGTTTGGCCAGATTCGCGACGCTTGGGTGCGCTCGCACAGGCACCTGCCGCTCGATTATACGCCGGACGAATTAAACGAGCGCGTGCTGAAATTCGCGAATGATTTGGCGATGCTTCAGTTCCTCGCCATCCAGGGCCAGCGCACCAAAGCGCGCATGGATGCCGCGAAAAAGCAGAAGAAAAAGAAGGGCGGACTCTACGCGCTGGCCAACAATATCTTCTTCTTCCGCAAGTCGTTGTATGACCCGGATCGGCTCTTCGGGCGCATGGCGGCATCGGTCGGCTGGATTTGGACAAAGACGACTTTCTGGGTGTCGTGGGCGATCATCGCGCTCGGTGCGACCGTCTTCCTTTACAGCGCGGAGGGGCTCGACCACGCGCTGGCGAATCTTTTCAACTGGAACAACCTCGCGCTGATGTGGGTGACGACCATCGTGCTCAAGAGCGTCCACGAACTCGGGCACGGGATGACGTGCAAACACTTTGGCGGAGAGGTCCATGAGATCGGCTTTATGAGCATGGTGTTCACGCCTTACTTTTTCGTGAACGTGTCGGACGCATGGACGATGCCCGACCGCCGCCACCGGATGCTCGTTTCGTTTGCGGGGATCTACGTGGAGCTTGTGTTTGCGGCCTTAGCCACGTTCCTTTGGGCAGTCGTGCAGCCGGGATGGTTCAAGGATTTTCTCTTTAATATCATCGTCATCGCCAGCGTCAGCACGCTCATTTTCAACGCGAATCCGCTCATGCGGTTCGACGGCTACTACATTATGATCGACGCCATCGAGACGCCGAACTTGCAGCAGAAAAGCCGCGCGCTCGTGCAGACTAAAATCACGAGCCTGCTCTTTGGCGGGACGTCGAAAGTGGACTTGATGGCGAGGATGCCGATGCCAAAAAAGCGGCTGTGGTTGTTTTACACGTATGCGGTGCTCTCGTGGTTGTACGGCTACTACGTGATTTACAGCCTGATCCTCTTCATGGAGCCGCATCTCCAGCCGCTTGGATTGGAGGGGCTTTCCGATTGGTTCGCGTTCCTTGCTTTGACGGGCTGGGTCGTCGTGCCACTATGGCATTTCGTGCAACAACTCAATTTGAACAAAGAAGACCTAAAACCCGGCGGACGCTGGCGTAGAATTGCCCTCGTATTTGGCATCCCGCTGATTGCGTTCTCGGCTTATTGCTTCGTCCCGGTTTCCACGGAGGTGAAGCGTTATAGCGCCGTCGAAGTTGCCAATCCACAAGTCGTCCGCCCCGAAGCGGTCGGCTTCATCAAGAGCGTGCTCGTGAAAGAAGGAGATCATGTCGAGCCGGGGCAGGTGCTTGCGGAACTCGAAAACCGCGATCTTCGGCAGGAACTCGCGACTGCGGAAATCACCGTGCAGGATTATGAATTACGCGTCCGGGCCGCGCTTGGCATCGAGCGGGCCGACGAGATGAAACAATTTGAAGCCATGCGCGACGGTGCAATAACGCGACTGGAAAAAGCACGTCGCGACGTCGCCCAGCTCACGCTCCGATCCAAGATTTCCGGCGTTATCCTAAATCGCGACCTTGACGCGAAAGTAGGGCAGCTCCTTCGTCCGCCGAATGACAGTTTCTGCGAAATCGCACCGCAAAATCCGATGCAGATCAAAATCCCGCTCAGCGAGCAGGAGGTCCGCGAAGTCGCACCCGGCCAGCGCGTCACGCTGTTGGCGGATGCGTTCCCAAGTCGGAAGTTCGAGGGCGTCGTCCGGGGTCAGCCGACCCAGCTCGACGAGCACAATTTCCCCATCGCATTCAGCAAAGAACGCGGCGGCGATGTGCCGACAGTGCCCGATGGCACTGGCCGCGAGAAGTTGCTGGAGCATACTTATGTTGTCACCGTCGAGGTCCAAAACCCCGGAAACCTGCTGCGCTACGGGATGACCGCGCGCGCGAAAATAGAAACTGGCAGACGCCCATTCGGGAAGATCGCTCTGCAGTGGATGGTGGACCTTATTAGCCTCGACTACCGTTTCTGATGCTTCTCCGCCGCTGGTGTATTCCACTCATCTCTATCG
>JAYTMG010000092.1:0-6696 GCA_043728745.1 Verrucomicrobiaceae bacterium | reverse complement strand
TCCTGTAAAAGCGGCTGCATTTCCGCGCGGCGGATCTCCCACACGAGGCAGTCCGTTTTCGCCACTACAGTCGCAGTGCGCGCCTCGCCAGTCAGCATGCACATCTCGCCGAATGCCTCACCGGGAAGCAGCGTCGCGACGTGCATTTCACGTTCGTCTTTATTTACCAGCACTTCGAGTTCGCCGCTCAGGATGACGAACATGGAGCACCCGTCGTTGCCTTGTTTGATGATGCGTTCGCCGCGCCCGAAGCGGAGGATATGCGGACTCTCCAAAAGATGTTCGCGCTGCTCCGCGCTCAGCGGTGAGAGCAGGTCGAGCTTCAGTGCAAAAGCCCTCAATTCCTCGGCGCTGCTCGCGGCTTTCGCAGCGCCGCGGCTCACGTGCACGACGCGATGAGGGTACGGAATCGTTAGGCCAGCGCGGCTCGCCTCATACCAAATATTCGTGCGGATGGCATCCTCCACATCGTTAAATCGCGCATCGTCCTCAATGCTGTATTTGATCTCATACACGATCGAAGATTCGGCAAAATCACGAAGGAACACCTTCACCGGCGGCGTCACTAACACATGCGGCGCGGCTTCTGCGGAGCGCCTCAGCAAGTCCCTCACGAGATTTGGCGGCGTGCCGTATTCAAAGCCGACGCGCATCCGGTTCGCGTGCGATTTCGTGGGGAAGCTGAGATTCATGATCGTCGTGGAGACGATCGTCTTATTCGGGATATCGAGATACACGTCGTCATTCGTCCGCAGCCGCGTGGAACGCCAGTTCACCTCGATGACCTCAGCGCGGTGATCGGTCACGATGAGCCAGTCGCCCGTCTTAAATGGCTTGCCGATTTGCAACGCGATACCGCTCACAATATTCGCCAGCGTCTCCTGCATCGCAAAGCCAATCACGACTGCCGCAATCCCGGAGCCCGCGAGAAATGCCTCAACTTTTACATCGTGGCGGGAGTGCAAAATATACAACAGTGCCGTGCAAAAAATACCGAAGCCCAGCACCTGCTGGAGCAGCTTTGGAGCATGGGTGCCGTAGTGCCTGTGAAAATAGATCTCCCAAAACAATCGCCGCACCAATGCCAGACCCGCGAGGATCGTCAGGATGATCAATACCGACTCGAAGGTGCGCACCGCGGCAACATGCCACGAGGCAGCCTGAACAAAGTTTGCCGTGTGCCAGATCTTCAGCGGAACAAACACCGTGACGAGGAACACGAGCCAATGATACGCAGTCCCAAACGGCACATCATGCCGCCGCCGCAGCCAGCGCCCCAACGCAAGGCCCCCGAAATAAATCAGCGGAGCCACGCCGAGGGCGACCAGCAGTTGCGAATCCTGAGTCAGTGCGCCGATTACAAATGGCATCATGGCTCTCCAACGTAGAAAGCGCAGACGCGAAACGGAAGCAGCATTTACTCAGCCTCTCACTTCCGGGTGTGATTAATTCTACTTTGTTACTTGCGCTTCGGCACCGCGAGATAGGCCCGCGAAAAACGCAAAAAAGCGCGAAATGGGAAATCCTTTCGCGTCTTTTCGCGGGCCAAAATGAGGGACTAACAAGGTAGAATTAATCACACCCTGCGGCAGCCCCATCGACCCTCGGTAAAACTGGAATGTGGACTTCGCAACTCTCTCCCGCCTAGAAATCGCCATGCTCCGATATATCGCCATAGTTTTCGTTCTACTCGCCTCCACGCTCCGCGCGGACAAACCCAACGTCGTCGTCATTTTCTGCGATGACCTCGGCTACGGCGACCTCGGCTGCTTTGGGCAAAAGCGCTACACCACGCCCAACATCGATCGCATGGCGGCGGAAGGTCGGCGCTTCACGAACTTTCATGTCTCGTCGGCAGTCTGCTCGGCATCGCGATCGGCGCTGCTCACCGGCTGCTATCACACGCGAGTCGGCATCAATGGCGCGCTCGGGCCGGGGGCGAAAATCGGGCTAAATCCCGCCGAGACGACCATCGCCGAAATGCTAAAGACAAACGGCTATGCGACGGGGATGGCTGGAAAATGGCACCTCGGCGACCGTCCCGGCTGGCTTCCGGTGGATCAGGGCTTCGACGAATGGCTCGGCCTTCCGTACTCGAACGACATGTGGCCTCATCATCCGGAGACAAAGCCGCGCGCTTTCCCAAATCTCCCGATGTTTGAAGGCTCGAAAATCATCGACGACGACGTGACGCCCGACGACCAGCGCCAGCTCACGACGCGCTACACCGAGCGCGCCGTCGCATTTATCGAGCGCAACAAGGAGCGCCCGTTTTTCTTCTACCTCGCGCCCAACATGCCGCACGTTCCGCTCTACGTGAGCGACAAGTTCGCGGGCAAATCCGGCGCGGGATTGTATGGCGACGTGATTCAGGAAATCGACTGGTCCGTCGGCGAAGTTCTCGCCGCGCTGAAAAAGAACGGGCTCGACGAAAAAACGCTCGTCATCTTCACCAGCGATAACGGCCCGTGGCTCAGCTACGGCGAGCACAGCGGCGTCGCGACTCCGCTGCGCGAGGGAAAAGGCACGAGCTGGGAAGGCGGCACGCGCGTCCCGTGCGTCATGCGCTGGCCGGGCAAAATCCCCGCGGGCAGCGTGAGCGCGGACATGGCGATGACGATTGATATTCTCCCGACGCTCGCCGCTCTCACCGGTGCAAAATTGCCGGAGGCCAAAATCGACGGGCGTGACAGCGTCAACGACCTCATGGGCAAGCCGCGTGAGGAACACGGCATTCGACTCTACGCGACGTGGTATTCGCCAAACAACCTTGAGAGCGTCACCGAAGGCCGCTGGAAACTCATGCTCCCCGGAAACTATCGCTCCATGGGCGACCAGCCAAAAGCAAAGGACGGCATCCCCGGAAAATACCGGCAGATAAAAATCGAAACGCCCGAACTCTACGACCTCACCACCGACATCAGCGAAGCCACCAACCTCGCCGACAAGAACCCCGACGTCGTCGCCACACTCACCGCATTCGCCAACAAAATGCGCGCCGAGCTCGGCGACGGCATCACCAAAACACCCGCCACCGAAGGCCGAGAGCCAGGGCGGTCTGAGAAATAAGCGTCGAATTCAGGTTGTATTTCCGAGAACGTTGCGATTAACGCACTCCGCGTCGGCAACCGTCAAAAATCATGTCAAAAAACACTTCGCACAAAAGCACCGCTATGGACTTCCGGAACGGTGATTGCGTGAAGGGAATGGCTGCGATGAAAGAGAAGAGTGTCGATGTGGTGATTACGTCGCCGCCCTACAACCTCGACATCGCCTACGGTAAATACCGAGACAACCTCGGTCGCGAAGAGTTCCTCGACTGGTGCGTGAAGTGGGCAAGCGAAGTAAAGCGAGTGCTTCGGGATGATGGCTCATTTTTTCTAAATGTTGGAGCATCATCACGGAATCCGTATCTTCCCCACGAACTAGTGCTGCGACTTCGCCCGCTCTTCGCGCTTCAAAATACACTGCATTGGGTGAAAAGCATCACCATCCAGCCAACGGACGGGTCAGAGATTTCTGCTGGCCATTTCAAGCCGCTGAACAGTGATCGTTACGTCAACGACTGCCACGAATACATTTTTCACCTCACTAAGGACGGCGCGGTGAAGCTCAATCGAAAAGGAATTGGTGTCGTATATGCGGATAAGAGCAATATTGCTCGGTGGAGCCACACCGGAGGGTCAGATAGACGCTGCCGAGGAAACAATTGGTTTATTCCCTATAAGACAATAAAGAGCCGCGACGCAGATCGACCACATCCCGCGACTTTTCCAGCGCAGTTAGCCGAATGGTGCATCAGACTTCATGGCGTCCGCGACAACCTTGTCGTTATGGACCCTTTCCTCGGCCTCGCCCATACCGCAGAAGGCGCACGGAACTGTGGAGTCGCCCGAGTAATTGGCTTCGAAATTGACAAGAACTACATAGCCGAAGCCCGCGACCGCCTAGGAGTTTGACGCTCTCCCCGAGTATCACAACGACGCACCGGATGTTCATGCCGTCCCTTTGATTGCCGTTTGGTGCATTTCAACTCAATCTGAAGGGAAATGGCGTCCAAAAATCTTTTTGAACCGGCTCTGAAACCCACCTTTCTTTGGATCAGCCTTGTAATTCATTACGCGCTCTAAATCCACGTCACTGAGTGTCAATTCGTTGGTTGATCGGTTTAGCCGTGATTGTAATCCAATAAGGAAGTTCTGAAAACCGCCTTTGTTTTTCTGGGACGGATGTTGAAGTTGCAATGTTTTAACTTCTTCTGAATTCAACTTTATCTTAATCGTGCGAATCGAGTAACTGGATGTCACATTTCCTCCAAGTCCGAGAGCCGACTTCAGAGATTTAATGCCTTCACCCAACGAAGGCAGCACGGCCTCAAATCCCTTGCTGTTGGCCTTTATCTTGCCGCCTGAAAATATGACGGCGAGCGTGAGAAAGGTGATTGAGCACGCGAGCACGATCTCCAGCGGGCTGTTCCTCTTTATGGTGAGAATTGAAATCAACTCAGGGGCCCGGCGGTCAAAGTAATCATTCCATTTGAGCGGATGAATCTTTTGAAAACGCGGAATTAAATCGGCGGGCAACAGATCGGCTTGTTTCCAGTCAACGTGCAACTCCGACGCCGCGACGACACACGCTTCAATGAGCGTCAAATATTCGCCGAGTAACTTTCCCTCTATGGTTTCGGTTGTGTCGTTGATCGTTAATTTGGCAGTCTTTGTCATATCGATGTGAAGCTATTTGCGGTTTCGAGAGAGGCTTTCATGATTTGTTTTTCAGAATGCTCAGCGCGTCACCATATATTTTTCCCATCATTACGATAAACGCTCCTGCTGCAACAATTGGTTTATCCCCTACAAGACCATCGTGAGCCGCCAGAATGACCGCCCGCACCCCGCCACCTTCCCCGCGCAACTCGCCGAATGGTGCGTGCGCCTCCACGGAGTGCGCGACGACCTCGTAGTCATGGACCCATTCCTCGGCCTAGCCCACGCCGCCGAAGGCGCGCGCAACTGCGGCGTCGCAAAAGTCATCGGCTTCGACATCGACGAAACCTACCTCGCCGAAGCCCGCGCGCGGCTCGGCGTGTAGGGAGCGGGTAACAAAGCGCGGTTAAAACCCCCGTCCCCCGGATCGATAAAATTTCCGACTATCTTGAGATTTGGCCCCGCCAATCTGCGAAGCCACCCAGCCAAACTTCTGACTGCAACGCGGGGGGTGATTAAAAGTGGAACAAGCGAAGGGCTGAAAGCCCATCATGTAAAAGCCCAGGGTCAGCGACGACAGGAGCGCAGCCCTGGGTTCCCGTCGAAAAACGGGATGAGCCCTGAAA
The DNA here is from genome assembly GCA_043728745.1 of Verrucomicrobiaceae bacterium. GTDB lineage: Bacteria > Verrucomicrobiota > Verrucomicrobiia > Chthoniobacterales > Chthoniobacteraceae > SXWH01. The sequence goes on along the minus strand of JAYTMG010000092.1, from coordinate 1,364 downwards.
GGGCGTGATAGGACGGTGATTACGCGATTGTCTCGCCCTTTCAGGGCTGAATCGTTCTCCCATCAAAACCCAGGCCTGCGCTCCTTCGTCGCTGAGCCTAGGCTTTTACATTTGCGGACCTTCGGCCCTCCAGAACTTCCGCTTTCCATTCCACTTTCAATTACACCCGCAACGCCGTCCTCGCGGAGATAGAGTTGCCCGCCACCGATAATCGTGGATAGACTCCCAGCAGTGATCTCAGAAATACGCATCCGCAACTTCAAAAGCATCCACGACCTCACGCTCAAGCCGGGACGCGTGACGGTGCTCATCGGCGAGAACGGAAGCGGAAAGAGCAATATTCTGGAGGGAATCGGGTTCGCGGCGGCGGCGGCGGCGAAAAAGTTGGATGGGGAGTTTTTATCGAACCGAGGAATCAGGCATACTGAGCCGAAGTGGATGATGTCGGCATTTCCAGAACAAGCAAACATACCGACCGGACAAATTGAATTTTCGCTGAATGGCGAGTTTCCGCCGAGTGGCACTATTTATCGGATAAGCCCAGAATACGATTCCGCCGAAAGCGAATTCATCGGATGGAATATCCGTCCGGAAGTTTTGGATGCGGATATTGACTACGCCAAACGTGTACTATCCGAAAACGGACGACGGAAGATTTTGACCATTGTAAAAGATGGGCTTCCGAAAGACGTGGCTCCCGAGCAAATCGCTGCCTTTGAAAAATCGATTGCGACCGAGGGGGATCTACTCGGATTCGTGACAGCGGCTGCTTTGTTTAGGCGTGACCAATCAGAGGCTTTGGCGAAATCCACCGGCCTTTCCGACTTCCTCATCTACGCCCCCGAGAACACCGTCCTCCGCAACCCGCCGCCGGAAGGCGCTATCCAGCCGGTGGGCACCAAGGGCGAGGGATTGTTCCGGCTGCTCCAGACGTTTGCCGACCCGAAGAACACCGAGCGGCTTGCCGACCTGAAAGAAAGGCTCCGGCTCTTCGGCTGGTTCGACGATTTTCTCGTCCCGGATGAATCCGCCACGGCGCAGGCGCGCATCCAGATTCGCGACAAGTGGCTCGCTCCTGAGCGGGCGATATTTGACCAGCGGAGCGCGAACGAGGGTTTCCTGTATTTGCTCTTTTACTTCACCGTGATCATGAGCGCACGGACGCCGCGCTTTTTCGCGTTCGACAATGTGGACAATGCGCTGAACCCGAAACTCTGCTCGACGCTGATGAAACAAATCACCGAGCTGGCAAAGAAATACGGGAAGCAGGTGATCTGCACCACGCACAACGCGGCCATCCTCGACGGGCTGGATTTGGAGGACGACGACGTGCGGCTTTTCACCGTGCGCCGCGATAGCGAAGG
>JAYTMG010000091.1:0-1767 GCA_043728745.1 Verrucomicrobiaceae bacterium | reverse complement strand
ACGAAAGCGCAGATGGAGCAAGTGGGCGAGTTGCCGGAGCTGGCAAAAACTCCGGCGCTGGTGGATGTGATGGTGGCACTCGATGCGAGGCTCGACGTGCTGAAAGCAGCGCCCGCCACCGCTGGTGCGCAACCAGCAACGCTCCTGTGGGAGCAACTCCGGGAACTCACGCGGAGCGAGGCTGCTGCGGCGCGCCCGGCTGACTATCTCACAATGCTCGGCGATGCAGAGAAAGCGGCAGGGGAACTGAGGCACTCAATTTCGAACGCGGGCGTCCGTGCGCTTTCGGAGAGCTGTGCTGCGTGCCACAAAAAATATCGGAATCGCAAGTAGCGCGGCGGCTCAAAACGTATCGCGGATTCCGCGCATTTCATTGAGCAGTTTTTTCCCCGCAGTCGGGTATTCGGGGTTTTGGAAATAGATCGCATTTTCTCCCGCCTGAAGCAGCGCTTTCTGGGCTTCCTTGTCGATTTTGAACCAAGTGCCGACGCCGAGCGCTTGCGTGAAGACTGCCTGGATGGACTGCGGGCTGGTTTCATCGCGCTTCATCGAGCCAATCCCGAGAAGGTCCATCAGCCCTTCCGTGGGTGCGGAAGGTCGATCATCTTTCGCGTTCAGCGCCCGCGTGAAATCGACGACTGCATACCGGATCGAGCTCGGTCCGGCGACGGTATCCAGCAGGTTGTCGATTCGCTGGTGTGACGATTCGAGCGAGATCGAAGTCGTGCGGAGCGCGGTCGAAAGCATTCCGGGCCGGAGTCCGCCTTTTGAGAAGGGCTCGACCTTGCCGTTGTAGGCGTCGATGACGATGAGCACTTTGCGCTTTGCTTTGTCTTGCCGTAGCAGACGGATCGCGGTGATGACGCCGAGGTTGTCTGCGACGCCGCCGTCCATCAAGTGAATGAGCGGATGCCGGGGGTCCTTGTTGCTCTTCATCGTCGTCGGCGGAATCGCGACCGGAAACGAAGCGCTCGTTTTTAAGCCCACAGCGAGCGGCATGTCCTCGGGGGTCTTCAATCGCCGGGGTGCGAGGCGGTGATTGTAGCCGGTGATGCCATACGCAGCCAGCACGTCGGGCGTGAAAGGAAATATCGCGCCGTTCTCGAAGACGGTTCCATTGGTCACCCAATACGGCATCAGCGGCGTAGTGCCCTTGGGCTTAAAGATATCGCCGAGCGTGAGCGAGCGGCCATCATCCCGGCCCAGCACATATTGGTCGAGCCGCCCTTCGAGAATATCTCCTCGATCGAGCTTCCCGGCCATCAGGGGATTAAAAAACGAGCCGACGATCGACGACTGGTAATTCTCCGCGAGCGATTTCCGCCAATTGCGCCCGCTTCCATCTCCACCGCCTGCAGCGAAGGAAAAACCGCGCGCTTCCGGATCGCCGGGAACTTGGCGGAGATGCTGGTTTAGATGAGCAATGTAAGAGCCGGCTGCGAGTCCGCCGCCGGATACCGTGGAGAAATAATCCACCTCGCGCAGGAGATTCGAAATCCGCCCGTTCGCGCCCCGCACAGGAGTTTGTTCGAGTGCCTTCAGCACGCCCGCAGCAAAATTCGCAGCACGCATTCCGCCGCCCGAAATCGCCACCGCCACAGCGATATCGCTCCGCTGGCCGGGACGCTTTTGGACGCTTTCATAGGCGGCAAGATTCACCGTCGGCTCGCTCGCGGGCCATGTGTTTCCGAGAGTGGATCTGGATTCGCGCGTCGCGCACGCTGAGATCGTGACTGCAATCGAGGATGCGAGTGTGAGTCGGAGAAT
>JAYTMG010000090.1:0-2869 GCA_043728745.1 Verrucomicrobiaceae bacterium | reverse complement strand
CGCGCGATTTTCGAGCCCGCGCTCGATTGGAAAAGCTGGCAGAATCCCGCAGCCCGCCTCGTCTCACTCTACGCGCCGGAAGAACGCGCAGCCGCCGATGCCATCGAAGCGGAAGCGAAGAAAATCGAGGATGAAGCACGGGCGCTGCGCGAGAAACACAAAGACCGGATCTTCGAAGCCCGCCTCGCAAAACTCCCCGAGCTCGAGCGTCAGCAATACCGGGACGCACGCGTCGCGAAGGGCGACAAACGCACGCCCGCACAAGCGCAGCTTTTCAAAGACAAACCCGAGCTGAACATCGACGCTGGCTCGCTCGATTTGTTCGACCCCGCTGCGGACAAAGAAGTGAAAGCGGTGAAGGAAAAAGCGAATCAGCACCGCGCGAAAAAGCCCGTCGAGCAGTTCCTCGCTGGGCTTCTCGAGCGCGCTACGCCGCCGCCCGCCACGTTCCTTTTCCATCGCGGCGACCACGACCAGCCAAAGGCGCAAGTGCCGCCGGGTGAAATGAGCATCATCGCCGGAGCACCCGAGATAGCGTCGGACGATCCCGCGCTTCCGACATCGGGCCGCCGGCTGGCCTACGCCCGCTCGCTCACCAGCGGGAGTCATCCGCTCGTCGCACGCGTCATTGTGAACCGCGTATGGCACCATCACTTCGGCCACGGAATTGTCGGGACGCCCGGCGATTTCGGACGTCTCGGCGAGCGCCCCACGCATCCCGAACTACTTGATTGGCTGGCGGCCGACTTCATGGACGGCGGCTGGAAATTGAAGCGTCTCCATAAAACCATCCTGCTCTCCACCGCCTACCGCCAATCCTCCGTGAACGCGCCCGCAAAAGCCGCAGATGCCGATGGCCGCTTGCTCACGCGTTTCCCTCTCCGCCGTATCGACGCCGAGACAACGCGCGATTCCATCCTCGCCGCAACAGGCCGCCTCAACCGCACCACCGGCGGCGCACCCGAGCCCGTGGGCATCGACAAACTCGGTCGCATCGTCGTGGGCACGCAGGGAAAAAACGCAAACGGCGAGCCGCTCGACATTGTCCGAATCGGCGACCGCGAACTCCGCCGCAGCATTTACATAGAAGTCCGCCGCCGCGCCCCGCACACGATGCTCGATACATTCGATGCGCCCGTTCTTTCCCCAAACTGCAACGCCCGCGCCATCACCACCGTCGCCCCGCAATCATTGCTGTTGATGAACGATCCATTCGTCGTCGAGCAAAGCGAAGCATTCGCCGCGCACCTCCGCACCATCTCCGAAGACCGCCGCACCCGAATCATCCACGGCTGGAAACGCCTCTTCTCCCGCGAACCAAGCGAACAGGAAATCACCACCGCCCTCGATTTCTGGACCACCCAAATCGCCCTCCAACCCAAGACCGCCAAAGACCCCAGCCTCGCCGCCGCCGCAAGCCTCTGGCAGGTCCTGCTCGGCTCAAACCGGTTTTTATACGTGAATTGAAGCGATGGCGTTGCATCAGTCAGACGCATGCTATTTCTTCGCGCAAAATGTTCAGCGGACAGACTCCGCGAGCTTTTCGCGGGCATCCGGGTCTGCGGCCAGTTCGGCAATTTTTCGCGCTATGGATCGGGGCTTGTTCTGGCCTCGGTTGATGGTGACGAATGACGCGATTGCTTGTTCCCGGCGAGGACCCGGCGGTAGCGAGCGCACCCATTCGGCGTTGGCCGCGATATCCTTGTGTCGCCATCCGTTTCCGAGCGCGTTCAGCGCGTCGGGGAACAATTCGTCAGGCAGGCTCAACACATAACTGGCGGCGTTGAGTGCATCCTTTTCCAGTTCCCCATAAATGACCGCCGAAATGGCGTCGTGCCTTGCGCGGCTTAGCTTTGACGCGCGCGCCATGAGGCTGTCGCGCGGCTGTAATGCGTCGGCGGATAACATACCAACATCGACCCACTCACGTTCGGATTCCGGCAGGGATTCACGAAGAGAGTTGAGCCCGGCGGAATCCCCCTTCATGTGCCGAATGGATGCGATGGATTCGATGACACCTTTGCGTCTCCAACCTTCAGGTTCTCCGGGATTCGCCAGAAAGAGTTGATGCAGGCCGCGGTCATCCTTCACCTTCCGGAGATTCTGGCACAACGAATCGTAAGCGGTGAGCTTCTCATCCCTCGTTTTTAGTTTGGCCAGCCAGCGCAGTGCCTCGGGCAACTCTGCGCTTCCGGCCGCCGAGGCCACCCAGAGTGCTCCGTTTGTGCCAATGGATTTCTCGCCTGAAACCAGCTGTTGCGTTTCCATTGCCGGAATTACATCGCCCGCCGCAATCTGAGATTGGATCAACTGCCGAATTGCGATCGTCTGCGTCGCGCCTTGCATTTGCTCGCGGACGATTTTCTTCGTCAATTTCTTGTCCTGCCGAAACGCAATATTCACCGCAGCCATGGTAAGGCTCTGGCGCTTGAGGTCGGGAGATTGGGACGCTTTCAAAACCTTCGATTCGTCGGCGATTTGGGTCAATGCTCCGAGCGGATCGTAATTCACACGTTTGGCAAACGCCGTTTCCGCGTCGTCCCGGTTGAGCACGAGTACCAGTGTGCCTACGGCACTCGTGGCAGCCACTAGTAATACGGACCAGAGATTGCGGGACAAACTCATGGACGAAGAATACCAGTATCAGCGGAGGGTGGCCACAAATTATCCGCGAGATGGTCGGGCTGTTATATGGTTGCATTCAGGATGCCCCTAATCGCGAGCAACTCAGTGGATTGGCTATCCGTTGAAAACCACCCGTCTTCTCGCTCTCGGACTTCTCCTTTTTTCCATCTCCGCGCTCGCCGCCGACTGGCCGCAGTTTCGCGGGCCGACGGGTTTTGGTGTCACGGACGAGCGCGATTTGCCG
>JAYTMG010000089.1:0-3570 GCA_043728745.1 Verrucomicrobiaceae bacterium | reverse complement strand
CCCGCTCGACGACGAAGACCGCGACGGCCTGAACAACGCAATCGAATACGCCCTACGCACAAACCCGCTCACGCCCAACACCGCCGCAACCCCCGCAGCTATCCAGCCGATCAGCGTCCTCGGAGTCACCGCAAATTATTTCACCTACACATTCCGCCGCCACATCGGAGCCACCAGCGCAACCTGGATCCCACAATTCTCCCCCGACCTCGCCACATGGCAAGCCGCCGACTTCACACTCCACGGCAGCGTAAACAACGGCGACAGCACCGAAAACGTAACCTACCGCACCACAGCGCCAGTGAGCACGAGCAAAGGCTTTGGACGGCTGAGCGCAGTGGTGGAATGATCTACTGCCCCAAGGAAAGTTGGCGCTGCAATTCGTTCCGTCGGGATTTGTAAGCGGCGCGTCGGGCTTTGAGTGTCGCGCCTTTTTGAATACAGTCTCCCAGCTTCACGGCGGAAAGGCTCGCAAACAGAATAGCAAGGAGAAGGTCAAACGCGCCGCTCCGCGGATTTGTCGAGCCGACAATGAACCCGAATCCAAGAAGCGTGAAGGTCGTAAATGCGATGTAATACAGCGCGGATGGCTCGTGGAATCCTCGCTTGAAACGGACAAGGTATTTCTGACGTTCTAACTCCCACGCGTAGTCCAACTGCACGATGTCGTTTTGCAATTTTACACTCTCCGGACTCCCCGATAGTTCGATTTTCTCCGCGAAGACCGCGCCATCGTTTCTGACTATTGAAAGCTGAGTGCCACAGTTCGAGCACGTGAGGTATCGCACCGAATCGAAGATTCCCATAGGAGTGCCACATTCGTTACAACGAACGGTCAAAGTTTTCATTTGTTCGCGTTACTTAGCCGACCTTCTGTGGCCGGCAAGCAGAGTAGGCGGGGCAGCTCTGGTCTCGCATTTTCTTTGCGTTCCGCGCGTCCGTTTGCGGCCAAATTGCAACAGGCCACCCAAGTCATTTTTCTAGCGCTGACGACGGGCCGGAAACATTTGTGCACCGCGTTTCCGTGCGTCGGATTCCTTCTCGGCCCGCGCCGCAGTTTTGCGCGGCGACCAGCGATAGTCCTCGCTTGCGGGGCGATCCACGACGATCTCAAAGCGCGAGTGCAGCCACTCGCGGATCTGCCATGCGTGGCGAAAGCCCTTCGCCTCACCGCTCCCATCACCCAGAACCGTCGGCGTGCCCAGAACCGTCACAACGAGATAGCACGCGTCGTCCGAGCAGCGGATCTCTAGGCTGTCGTAGGTGCGGAAACGCAATGCGAGTTCCATCGCCTGTTTTTGACGCTCGGCGCTTTTGATTTCGTTGCTGAGGAGTGAACTCATTGCGGCGTGGTTAAACATTCCGCGTGCCACGCGCAACCACCCGCTTTCAGGAACGAGCGATTGTTGGGGGCGGAATATGCGCTCGTTCCTCTCTGCCCCTTAGCCATTACATTTTCGGCGCTCACCCCTGTATCTGCTGAGCCTCGCCTGAGCGAAGGCGCGTAAAGGAGCGGGGCTTTTATAGCCCCGTCTGTCCCGACATGTCGGGGTATCTGGTTAGTCCCTGAACTTTGAAAAAGTTCCCAATAAGCTGTGAGATTATGGGAGACGCTTCGCGCGTCAGGGTGCCGAGACGGTCCCCTCCTTGGGGGACGCCCCGTTACTTACCGTGTTCATTGGCACCTGCTGAGCAACTCGGTTTTAGCTTCCGTTTTATCCAGATCCTCCGCCCTCATTTGCCCACGCGTGAATGTGGGGTCGAAAGGAACTATTGCTCAAGCTGCGGTGTCAAGACCGTGTCGGTGGTTTGTGTGGCGCGTTAATCGGGCAGCACGGGGCCGGTTTCTTCGTCTCGGGTTTGGTCTTTGTCGGTCATGGTGGTTGGTTTCTAGGAGCACCCTTGGCTGGTTCCGCATTCGGTGCAGACGCCGCAGGCTCCGGCTCGGATGACTTTGCTGCTGCCGCAGTTGGAGCACGTCGTGTCCATATACATGTGGCCCAAGGCTGTTTTCAGGCGGTCGGCGTGGGTATTGGTTGCTTGCGAAATGTGGGGGTGGCCTTCGCTGTTTCCGGGATGCGAGACTACGTCGATGACTTGTTTCTCGGCGGTGCGCTCCAAGTCGTGGACGGGGCGGTTTAGGGCTTTTTTGTCTAGCTCGGCGAGCTCCTTCATCGGCAGTTCGGCTTGGGCTTTATTGGGGCTGGTGGCTTCTTTGTAGCCTTTGATGAATTGGCAGCCGAGCCAGCGGAAGACGTAGTCGGTGATGCTGCTGGCGGTGCGGATGTCGGGGTTTTTGGTGAAACCGGACGGCTCGAAGCGTTGGTGGGCGAACTTGCGCACCATGCTGTCGAGCGGGACGCCGTATTGCAGGGCCATGCTGGTGAGCGCGCCGACGGTGTCCATGAGGCCACCGAGGGTGCTGCCTTCTTTTTGCATCTGCACGAAGAGTTCGCCGGGCTGTCCGTCCTCAAACATGCCGACGGTGATGTAGCCTTCGTGTCCGGCGATGTCGAACTTGTGCGTGAGCGCGACGCGGGTGTCGGCCATGCGTTTGCGCAAGGGCTGGTCCGCTTTGTCGCGGAGTTCGGCGAGTTCGCTTTCGAGTTCGCTGATGCGGCTGCCGAGGCGCTCGTGTTCGTTGGCGACGGCTTCCACGTCGGCCACTGCTCCGTTGTTGGTGCTGTGGGTTTTTTTGTCCGTCGCGATCGGGGCGCTGCCTTTGGAGCCGTCGCGGTAGATTGCGATGGCTTTCAAGCCAAGCTGCCAGCCCTCGATATACGTGTTCATGATGTCGTCGATCGTGGCCTCTTTCGGCATGTTGACGGTCTTCGAGATCGCACCGCTGAGGAACGGTTGCGCTGCGGCCATCATTTGAATGTGGCCGCGATAGTGCAGGCTGCGCTTTCCGCTGGCGGGCTTGAAGGCGCAGTCGAACACGTTCAGATGTTCGGCGCGGAGGCCGGAGCGGACGGGTTCGCCGTTTTCGCCGGTGACGTCTTCGATCGTGTCCCACTGGTCGATGTGCGCTTCGATCCGTTCGACTTCGAGGCGGCTGTAGCCGAGGTTTTGCAATGCGGGGCGGACGGTCTGGTTCACGATTTTCAGCACGCCGCCGCCTGCGAGCAGCTTGTATTTTACCAGCGCGATGTCGGGCTCGATGCCGGTGGTGTCGCAGTCCATGAGGAAGCCGATCGTGCCGGTCGGCGCGAGGACGGTGACTTGCGCGTTGCGGTAGCCGTGCTTGTTGCCGAGCGCGAGGGCGCTGTCCCAAACGGTGCGGGCTTCTGTTTTGAGAAAGCCGAAACGCTCGCTGACTTGGATGCTGTCCACGCTGTCGCGGTGCAGTTCGATGACTTTGCGCATGGCGGCGACGTTGTCGCGTTGCGCGGGTTTTTCGACGCCGGTGCAGCGTGCATCGTGGTAGCCGGGGAAGGCTCCGGTGACTTGCGAAATGCGGGCGCTTTGCTCGTAAGCGTGGCCGGTCATGATGGCGGTGATTGCCCCTGCGAGTGCGCGGCCTTCGTCGCTGTCGTAGCCGAGGCCGTAGCTCATGATGAGCGAGCCGAG
>JAYTMG010000088.1:0-9331 GCA_043728745.1 Verrucomicrobiaceae bacterium | reverse complement strand
GCGAAGGAGATTCAGCCGCGTGAGGCAGATGTGCGGGCCCTTGATGGTCCAGTCGTAGAGCCCCGCGACGCCCAGCGCGCAGCCGTCGCACACGCCTTTCGTGATGACGTCGTACGCATACGGCAGGTTGTCGCGATTTTTCCAGACGACCTTGAGCGTGTCGCGGATATGCTGCGGCTTGATCTCGCCAAGCCCAAACGGAATGAGGCGGCGAAGGATGTTGGTCTTTTTGACGGCGTAGTCGGACATCGTGGTGTGCCCGCAGATTACGCAGGTGCCAGCCGGTCTGAAAACTGCGGAAAGTGATTTTGTAAAAGTAACCTGCAACAGAGGGACGTGATTCGGAAAACGCGCTTTCGCTTGCCGAGTGGAGATTCGCGGAACATGGTCCGCGCCCTTTTTCAAATCATGATCGCACGCTATACATTGCCCGAGATGGGCGCCATCTGGGCCGACCAACGCAAATACGAAATCTGGCTCGAGATCGAGACGCTCGCCTGCGAGGCGCAGGCCGAACTCGGCCATATCCCGCTCGAAGACGCACGGACGATTCGCGAGAAGGGCAAGTTTGTCCTGAGCGAGATCGAAGAGATCGAGCGCCGCACAAACCACGACGTCATCGCATTCCTCGAAAACGTCGCCAGCTACGTGGGCCCCGCCTGCCGCTGGATGCACCAGGGCATGACGAGCAGCGACGTGCTCGACACGACGCTCGCCGTGCAGACCGCGCAGGCCAGCGACATCATCTTGCAAAACCTCCGCGAACTCCGCGAAGTCATCGCCCGCCGCGCTAAGGAGTTTAAGCTCACACCGATGATTGGCCGCAGCCACGGCATCCACGCCGAGCCGGTCACCTTCGGGCTCAAGCTCGCGCTGATGTATGATGAATTCAGCCGCGCACTGGAGCGCTTCGAGCAAGTGCAGCCGCGCATCCGCGTCGGTAAATTGAGCGGTGCAGTCGGCACACACGCGCATCTCGATCCGAAGGTGGAGCAGCTCGTCTGCGAACGTCTCGGCCTGAAAGCAGCAACGCTCTCCACGCAAGTCCTCCAGCGCGATCGGCACGCAGAGTTTCACACGGTTCTAGCCGTCATCGCATCGAGCATCGATCGCTGGGCAACCGAATTCCGTCATCTTCAACGGACCGAAGTTCTCGAGGTGGAGGAGTATTTTTCCGTGGGCCAGAAAGGCAGCAGCGCCATGCCGCATAAGCGCAACCCGATCACCGGCGAGAAGCTCAGCGGGCAGGCCAGGCTCGTCCGAAGCAACGCGATGGCCGCGCTGGAGAACGTCGCGCTTTGGCACGAACGGGACATCAGCCACAGCTCGGTCGAGCGCGTCATTTTCCCCGACTCGTGCATCCTCATGAACAGCATGCTGGTCTCCATGAAGAAGCTCGTGGATCGCCTGATCGTCTATCCGGCAAACATGATGCGGAACCTCGAAATCACGAAGGGCCTCTACCATTCGCAGACCATCCTGCTGAAGCTCACCGAGCGCGGCTTGGAACGCAAAACCGCCTACGAAGCCGTCCAGCGCGCCGCCATGGCGACCTGGGCCGGCACGCAGTCGCTGCAAGAAAACCTGCTGCTCGAGAGCGCCATCACCGACAAAATCCCCGCTGCGGAAATCGCGAGCCTTTGCACGCTGGAGCATCACTTCCGGTGGGTCGAGGACACCTTCCAGCGGCTCGGACTGTAGCCGATTCGCCGTAACTGGATCCTCGCAATCCCGCCACGCGCCATTTAGCGTGCCGCCTTATGAAAGCCCTAAGCCTTCTTCTGCTCGCCCTCCTTTTCTCCACGCTCGGTGCCTGCGCGAGCAAGCATCGTGGCAGTTCGCGGACGTATGATGGCGACTCAAGCCCGCATCTTCACATGTACGAGGAGAATCCGGGCGGACCGCTGGGACGCTAATGCGGATCTCGAAGAAAGCTGAATACGCCCTCCGCGCGCTGGTCGCCATATCCCGCCATCCGGGAAAATCGTGGTCCATCCAGGAGCTCGCGACCGGGGAAAGGATCCCGATTAAGTTTCTGGAGCAAATCCTCCTCTCGCTCAGGCGCGCCGGCATTCTCGCCAGCAAGCGCGGCGTCGGCGGCGGTTACACGCTGTTGCGAAACCCTGCGGACGTCAGCCTCGGCGAAGTCATCACGATCTTTGACGGACCAACAGCCCCGGTCGCCTGCGCTGCCGAGAAACCGTGCGAGCCGTGCTCCTGCCCCGACCAGCGGACATGCGCGCTGCGGCTCGTGATGCGCGATGTGCGGAGCCGGATGACCGCGCTTCTTGAAAGCGTGAACATTGAGACGATGCTGAAAAGCGGAGCAGGCGCGGAGTCGTTCGACATCTAAAAATGAAGGGTCCATCACGAAAAGACGAATGGGAGCGGGGCTTTCCTAAGCCCCGTTTGCCGCGTAGCGGCAACCCGAGCTTGCCACTGACGTGGCAACGGGGCTTAGGAAAGCCCCGCTCCGATGGATTCCTCTGCGGCATCTCATAAGCACACCATGTCGGACGATTTCTTCAGCGCACCCCCGCCGGAAAGGCCGAGCGTCGCACCGCTCGCCGAACGGATGCGCCCGCGCACGCTCGACGAATACAGCGGACAAGAGCACATCCTCGGCCCCGGAAAACTCCTCCGCCGCGCCATCGAGGCCGACCGGATCTCGAGCATCCTGCTCCACGGCCCGCCGGGCACCGGAAAGACGACCCTCGCGCAGATCATCGCCAATGCGACGAAGAGCCGCTTCGAGTCGCTCAGCGGCGTCGAGAGCAGCGTGGCGGACCTCCGCCGCGTGGTCGCATCGTCACACAACCGGCTCGCGAACACGGGACAAAAGACGATCCTTTTCGTGGATGAGATCCACCGCTGGAACAAAGCTCAGCAGGACGTGCTGCTCCCCGATGTGGAGCGCGGCACGGTGCGCCTCATCGGGGCTACTACGGAAAATCCGTTCTTTTACGTCAACAGCGCGCTCGTCTCCCGTTCCCAGGTTTTCCAGCTCGAACCGCTATCCACCGCCAGCATCGAGAGCGTGCTCCGTCGCGCGCTTTTGGACAAAGAGCGCGGCCTCGGGAATCAACGCGCAGTGGCCACGGATGAAGCACTCGCGCACCTCGCCACCATCGCCGACGGCGATGCGCGTAAGGCGCTCAACGCACTGGAAATCGGCATCCTCACCACCGCGCCGGATGCGGACGGAGTCGTGCAGTTTACTCGCACAGCGGCGGAAGAGAGCATCCAGAAAAAGGCCGTGGTCTATGATGCCACCGGCGATGGGCACTACGACACGATCAGCGCGTTCATCAAGAGCGTGCGAGGCTCGGACCCCGACGCCGCGCTCTACTGGCTGGCGAAGATGCTCTACGCGGGAGAAGACATTCGCTTCATCGCGCGGAGGCTCGTCATTTTGGCCAGCGAAGACATCGGGATGGCCGACCAAATGGGGCTACCGATCGCCGTGGCCGCGCAGCAAGCCGTGCAATTTATCGGGATGCCGGAAGCCCGCATCACGCTCGCGCACGCTGCCGTGTATCTGGCCACCGCGCCAAAATCCAACCGCGCCTACGCCGGCATCGACGCCGCGATGGCCGAGGTAAAAGACGGTGTCACGCTCGCGGTGCCACGCCATCTCCGCAGCACCGGCGCAGGCCGCGCGGACTATCAATACAGCCACCAAGGCGAGGGCGCTTACATCCCGCAAGCGTACCTCCCCGAAGGCCGGCGCTACTACGAACCCACGGAAAATGGATACGAAAAGCGCGTGAAAGAGCGGCTGGATTACTGGCGGGCGAAGTTCGAGGAGGCGAAGAATGCTTAGAGGGCTCGATCGCTGGCTTGGCTCGTGGATTTTCCGCAAACGAACCGCGCCGCCGCCCGGCGTGCGGCATGTGCTCATCGCCGTCTGCGACCACTACGAGCCCTTTCACCACGCGGATAAAACGACCGCCTTGGCCCGTGTCGCCCATTGGCAAAAGGAGCACGCAGCGATTTGTGACGCGTTCCGCGATAGCGACGGCACGCCTCCGCGGCACACGTTCTTTTACCCCATCGAGCAGTGGGACGCGGATGTCTGCGGTCGCCTCGCCGACCTCTGCCACAGCACGGGCGGCGAGGCAGAAATCCATCTCCATCACGACAACGATACTGCCGAAAATCTGCGCGCCACTTTGCTGCGCGGAAAAGAAAATCTCGCCGCGCTGGGCATGCTTTCCCGCGACGCGAAAGGCGACGTGCGCTACGGATTCATCCACGGCAACTGGGCGCTCGATCACTCGCATCCCGACGGCAAAGGCTGCGGCGTTCCGGACGAACTTCCCGTCCTCCGCGACACCGGTTGCTACGCCGACCTCACGCTCCCGAGCGCTCCGAGTCCGTGTCAGGTCCGCACAATCAATTCGCTCTACTACGCCCGCGAAGACGGCAAAGCGCGCTCCCACGAAACCGGCACGCCCGCCGCGATCGCCCCACCGCCCGACGATGCGCTGCTATGCGTACAGGGCCCCCTCTGCCTCAACTGGCAGCGACGCAAATTTGGCATCGTGCCGCGCATCGAGAACAGCGACATCACCGGCGTCAATCCTCCCACCGCACAGCGACTCCGGCTTTGGGAAAAGACCCACATTCACGTAGCCGGGCGGCCCGACTGGCTCTTCGTGAAGCTCCACACCCACGGAGCCATCGAGCGCAACAGCGTCACGCTACTCGGCGAGCCGATGCGCGCATTTCACCGCCACCTCGCAGAGCGCGCGAAGAACGATGAGACGTTCCACTTTCACTACGTCACCGCCCGAGAAATGGTGAACATCCTCCACGCCGCCGAGGCCGGAGAGCAGGGAAATCCCGGCGCGTTTCGCGACTATCGGTACCGGCTCAATCGGGCGTAGTTCTAAACCCGAACGCCGCAATAGTCTTTCGTGGCTCACGCAGCCCCCTGCGTGATTGACCCTACGCGAAGCGCACAATCTCCCCGCGTTCCACACCGGACAAATGGCGCTTCGCGCATTGGTGAATTCACGCAGAGGGCTGCGTGAGCCACGACTGCGGCTTCCGCCGCTATTCCTTGTCGCCGGTTCCGGCCTCAAAAGCGGCGTTCTGGCTAAAGCGCCCGCATCAAAGCCTCGACGCGCGCCTTCACGTTGGCGTCCATTTTGAGCATGTCGGGCCATGTGCGCGTGTAGCCTTCGGTCGCCAGCTTGCGAGTCGCGTCGATGCCCATGTGCGTGCCGAGACACGGAATCGTCGGGCCGTGATCGAGCGCGTCTGCGGGGTTTTTGATGAACGTCGTGTCGCGCTGCGGGTCGGTGTTCGCGCACATGCGGAAGAGCACCTCGCTCGTGTTGTGGACGTCGCAATCGTCGTCCACGACCACGATGTATTTCGCGAACATCATCTGCCCCATGCCCCAGAGACCGTGCATGATTTTGTAGGCCTGCCACGCGTATTGCTTGCGGATGCTGACGAAGACCAAGTTGTGAAACGTCCCCTCGGCGGGCAGCGCGATGTCGATGATCTCGGGGAAGTTCATCTGGAAGACCGGCAGGAAAATCCGGACGCTCGCCGTGCCCATGTAAAAATCCTCCATCGGCGGAATGCCCACGATTGTGCAAGGATACACGGGCTTCTTCCGGTGCGTGATCGCGCTGATGTGGAAAACGGGATAGTCATCCACGGGCGTGTAAAAACCCGTGTGATCGCCAAACGGTCCCTCGGCCCGCATCTCGCCGGGCTTCACCCAGCCTTCGAGCACGACATCCGCATCCGCCGGGACTTCCAGCGGCACGGTTTCGCACTTGATGAGTTCCACCGATTTCTTCCGGATGAAACCGCTGAACAAAATCTCATCGAGTCCATCCGGCAGCGGCGCGGTCGCGGCGAAAATGTGAGACGGATCACCGCCGAGCGTCACGGCCACGGGCATCGCCTCGCCGCGTTCGTAGTAGCGTTTGCCGTGGCGCGCGCCGACTTTGTGGACCTGCCAGTGCATCCCGGTCGTCTGTCCATCATAGACCTGCATCCGATACATCCCGAGGTTGCGTTCGCCGGTGTCCGGGTCCTTCGTATGCACGCAGGGAAACGTGATGAACCGCCCGCCGTCCTGCGGCCAGCATTTCAAAATGGGAAGGTCCAAAAGCGTCGGCAGGTCGCTCGTCGTCGGCGTCCCGTCGAAGCGGTGCACGACTTCTTTGCACGGACCATCGCTCACATGCTTCGGCTTCGCGTGCAAAAGCGACAGACCCTGCATCGCGAGCTTCCATGCGCTCTTCAGCGAAGTGGGCGGCTTCGCCTTCACGAGCAGTCGCATCTCCTCCGCGAGTTGGTCGATGTCATCGAGCCCGAGCGACATCGCCATGCGCTTGCGCGATCCGAGCGTATTGATGGCGAGCGGCACCGACGACACCACGCCATTCACCGTCGGCTTTTCAAAAAGCAGCGCCTTGCCGCCGCCGGGCGACTTCATTTCGCGGTCGGCCCATTCGGTGATTTCGAGTTCCGTGGCCACGGGGACAGGCACGCGGGTGAGTTCGCCAGCGCGCTCCAGCGCGTCGAGAAATGCGGAGAAAGAAGAAAATGCCATCGAGTTGGATTACGTCTGGATAGACACCGCAGCCTCACTCGTAAATGACAACCCGCGCGCCGACAGATTGACGCGTCCCGTTTCGATTCCTAAAGTTACTTTTATGAGCACCGGTCCGGTTTCCTCTACGCAAATCTCCGTCGAAGACTACCTCGACGGCGAGATTCGGAGCACCATCAAGCATGACTACCTCGGCGGGGTCGTTTACGCCATTTCGGGCGGGAGCGAACCGCACAACATCATCGCATCCAATCTTGGCGGAATCCTCTACGCGCAACTGCGCGGCAAGCGCTGCCAATCATTCGGCTCGGACATGAAATTCCGCATCAACGATCTCAACAGCGACACCTACTTTTATTACCCGGACGCCATGGTCGCCTGCGACCCGACCGACACCGGACACGGCTGGCGTGAAAGGCCCACCGTGGTGTTTGAGATTATCTCCGAGGAAACGCGCCTTGTAGATGAGCGGGAGAAGCGCATGGCATACAAACACATCTCAGCGCTCCAATCCTACGTCCGTATCGAACAGTCGCGCGCCGAACTGGTCATCGACCGCCGCACATCGACCGGCTGGATTAGCGAAACACTCACCGGTCTCGACGCCATCCTCCGACTCCCCGAGGTCGAAATCGAAATCCCCCTCGCCGAACTCTACGAGCGCATTGTGTTTTGAACCTTTTCAAAACACGCAATCTGTCACTCCCTGTAAATCAGCACCTTTTCGCGTCTTTGCTGAAATGCTTCGCGAGCGGGGACCCAGGATTCGTGGATTGACGTTAGCGGTTTCATGTCGGCGATTCCGGCGGAGGTGGGTGGGTGGACGAGTAGTTTCGCGATCTTTTCGGGCTGCCATTCTTTTGGGTGAAGGCGCTGGAAGGTGCGGGCGAGTTCGATGCCGATATCTACGGGGTTCATGCTGCGGCGGTCGGTGACGGTGATGCTCACGCCTCCGCATTCTTTTCCTGCGAAGACGCTCGCCGTGGGCGTGAAGCGCACTGCGGTGAAGTAGACGCCTGCGAGCCCGGCGGCGTTCATTTCGGCGGCGAAGCGGCGATCATCCACGTATGGTGCGCCTACCAACTCGAACGGGCGATCGGTGCCGCGGCCTACGCTGACATTGCAAAATTCAATGAGGCCGACTCCGGGGTAGAGCGCGGCGGCGGTGAGGCTGCGCATGTTGGGCGATGGATTGACCCACGGCTGCGAGGTTTGGTCGAACCACTGGTCGCGGTGCCAGCCTTCGCAGCGAATCACGGTGAGGTCTGCGCCTAGTTTGCGCTCTTCGTTAAACATACGAGCGAGTTCGCCGACGGTCATGCCGTGGCGGACGGGGATGTCGTGCCAGCCGGTAAATGAGCGTTCGCCGTCGAGCACGGGGCCTTCGACGGTGGTGCCGCCGAGGGGGTTCGGGCGGTCGAGCACGATGAACTTCTTTTTCGCGCGTCCGGCGGCGGTCATACATTCGCCCATCGTGGAAATGTAGGTGTAGAAGCGGCAGCCGATGTCCTGGATGTCGAAGACCATCGCGTCGAGCTCGGCGAGTTGCGCAGCGGTGGGCGCGCGGCCTTCGCCGTAGAGCGAGAATACGGGCAGGCCGGTTGCCGCGTCTTTTGCATCGCCGATTTTTTCATCGAGCTTGCCGGCGATTCCGTGCTCCGGGCTGAACAGCGCGACGAGCTTCACTCCTTCTGCTTTCGCGAGCAGGTCCACGGTGCGGCGGCGGTTGCGATCGATGCCGGTTTGATTGGTCACGAGTCCGATGCGGAGACCTTTGAGCGGAGCAAATTGATCGCGCACGAGTACGTCGATGCCCGTGAGAACTTGAGTGCCCGGTTTTTCCACGGGCGCATGGCGAATCGTTGCAACGCCCGGTGTCAGCGCGCCGGGGACGTAGATGAAGTTGAAGTCTTTCACCGCCTCCGCAGCGAGTGTCCCGAGGGTCATTCGAAGCGGCAGGACGTTGCCAGATTCGGTCGGATGATTGCGGTTGCTGAGGAAAATGATGAATGTTTTTGAGAATGGATCAATCCACAGCGAGCCGCCTGTCCAGCCCGTGTGGCCGTAGCTTCCGAGCGGGAACCAGCGCCCGCGCGGACCACCGTACGGCGTGTCGATATCCCAGCCGAGTCCGCGTCGGCCTTCGATGTTCGGCGGCGTGGCTACGGCGGTCATGAGCGCGATTGTCTCCGGCTTCAAAACGGAGCCACCACCAAGAAGCATCCGCGCAAATTTTGCGACGTCCGTCGCCGTGCTAAACAAACCTGCGTGACCCGCGACTCCGCCGAGTTGGCGCGCGGTCGGGTCGTGGACTTCGCCACGCACGACGCCAGTTGTCGTGGGTGCGATTCTCGGGAGCAGCGCTGCTGGCGGGCGGAACATTGTGTCCGTCATTTTCAACGGAGCGTAAATTTCCCGCGCGCAAAAAACGTCGAGCGGTTCGCCGCTGACTTTGCGCACGAGTTCGCCGAGCAGGATGAAATTCACGTCGCTGTAACGGATCAACTTTCCTGGCTCATCGCCGAGCGGTTGGGCGAGCGCTTTGGCGATTCCCTCTTCGTATCCCTTCCAGCCTGCACCGCCCATTCCAGGCCGTTCGCCGGACGTGTGCGTGAGCAGCGAGCGGACGGTCACGCGTTCTTTTTGATCGCCGACAAACCCCGGCAAATAGCGACTCACCGGCGCGTCAATCTCCAGCTTCCCCTGCTCCACGAGCTTCATCACAGCCGGGGTCGTCGCCATCACTTTTGT